>JAJCXQ010000001.1 GCA_029263355.1 Acidobacteriota bacterium
TATCTCGGCAACCGGCAGCGACATCTACGACTTTGATGTCGTACCGGGTCCGATTCAACCCATTCCGCTAACAGCCAATTTGGACTCTGAAAAAGTTGCGCTCGGCCGCCGCCTGTTCAATGAGCCACGGCTATCCAAGGACGATACGGTCGCCTGCTCAAACTGCCACCAAATGAAACTTGGCGGCGCCGATGGACGGGCAACGTCGCCGGGCATCGATGACGTCCTTGGAAAATTGAACTCACCCACCGTTTTTAACAGCGCATTCAACGTCAAGCAATTTTGGGATGGACGAGCGGACACCCTTGAAGAACAGATCGATGGTCCGCTCGAGAATGCCAATGAGATGGGCCTCGACTGGGGTACCGTGATCGCCAAGCTTTCCAATGACGCCTCCTACGTCTCTCAGTTCAATGCCCTCTACACTGAAGGACTCCGGCAAGAAACCGTCAAGGATGCGATCGCAACCTTCGAGCGTTCTTTAATCACACCCAATGCACGCTTCGACCGCTTCCTACGCGGTGACGAGAGCGCGCTGACCGCACGCGAGAAAGAAGGTTACGAGCTCTTCGTTGACCTGGGCTGCGCGGTTTGCCATCAAGGCATCAACGTCGGCGGCACACTGTTTCAGAAGATGGGTAAAGTCGGAGACTACTTCGAAGGGCGTGAAGTCACGAAAGAGGATCTCGGACGCTACAACGTGACTGGCAACGAACGTGATCGTTTTGTCTTCAAGGTGCCAGGTCTGCGCAATGTAGAGCTCACCGCACCGTACTTCCATGATGGCAGCAGCGAGACTCTGGCGGATTCTGTACGCACGATGGCCCGAGTGCAGCTCGGCTACGATCTCGACAGTGCAGAAGTCGCGCTGCTAGTGGACTTTCTCAAAACCTTGACCGGCGACTTGCCTGCTTGATCACCCATCGACTGTGCGCTTCGGCCTTCGAGGCGCACGCACCATCACCTCGAGAAGTGCCGGTGCTGCAATCACTGGCGCTGCTGCAAGAGACGGCGTGACCACGCCTCCTCGCACCTTGGAAAATAGAGAAAAAAGAAGAAGAGAGAAGACTATGAAATACGTCCAACTTGTCGCTTTGGCACTACTACCTTCGATCCTGGCTGTCGACGGCCTGGCAGACGACACCTTTCCTGGAGACTATGATCTCGGTGGCTGGATTCGCGCCGACTACGGCAATGGCGACCGCTACGACCCGGCGGATGGGGAAGACACTCTGGGCATTTCCCAGGCTGCGCTACTTGGCACCTGGAAATACAACAACCTCGAGGCGGTTCTTCTACTCGGCGGCACCAACCTTACGGCGGACGACAACGACGGCGACGGCGATTTCAAAATCAAGGACGCCTTCATTGTCTGGAGTAAGATTGGAGGCACACAGTTTCGCCTCACCGCGGGCGTACAGCCGCTGTTTTTCGGATTGAAGCCCAACGGCTTTCCGGGTGACCGCTCCTTGCAACCCTCGCTCGAGTTCGGTGGCGCTGGCGGATTCGCGGTTTCCCAACAAGCAGGACCATCCATTCTTCTCCACTATGACGTCAACGAGTTGCTGACCATCACTGGTGGCTTCTTCGACACATCCTCCTCGACCGCAACTCACTTCGAAAGAACTGGCTTGGGCAATATCGACGGATCCAGTCTCGACAGCAACTATTTGGTTCAGTTCAAGCTCGAGCCGACATCCGGAGAAACGGGCTTCTTTCTCTTTGCTGGACTCGCGGGTCGCTACATCGGCAGCAATATCGATAGCACCAAACCGATCCTCGACCTCGGCGTTGGCTACAAAGGACACAAGTTCGATTTTTCGCTAGAGGCCATTCAACTCGACCAAGCTTTTACTGATACCGCCGACGACGAGATCTACAGCATCGCGGAGTTGACACTCAAGCCCTCTGAACGAGTGAGCCTGTACTTCGACTACGGCGCCGCGGAGGAGAAGAATCTCGAAACACTGCGCGCTGGCTTGAAATATAAAATATCCTCACCGCTCACCTTTGTCGCCGAATACTCAGAGGACGAGCTAGGCAGCAATGCAGAGTCCATCTCGAGCGCCGATGTCCGCCTAGAATTTTCTTTCTAGAGCAACAACCACGGCCTGCCCAACGAGTGTACATGCCAACTTTCAGTCAAACGAGACCAGGAGATGCAAGGTGAGTATCAGTGATCGATTGAGTCTGCGACGGCTCAAGATTCCGACCAAGCTGATCATCTTGGTTGGGGTCATTGGCGTCGTCGCCGTGGTTATGGCAGTTGCTCTGGTTCGTCAACAGCTGTCTGAGATCGGTTCGCTTCGCGATGAACAGGGCGGCCTGCGGTATCTGCGCCAGCTACACAGCACCTTCCAGCATCTGCAACAGCACCGCAGTGCGGCGAGTATGGCTCTGCTAGACAATAGCCCGCAAGGTGATCTGCAACAGCTGCGGAGTGTTCTGGCGACAGATTTCGAAACCTTGGCGGCTACCGACCAGCAGCTCGGGGGCCAACTGACGACGAACGAGCTGTTTGCGACCATTCAGCGCAACTGGCGCAATGTTTCCACCCGTTTCGACCAATTCGACGAACGGCAGTCGTACGACGCGCACAGCCGACTGCTGGATGATGTCGTTGATCTCGCGCTCGCCGTGGGCGAAGGCTCCGGGCTTCGCACAACGTCCGATCTGGCTTCGTTCTATCTCACCGAGATAACGATGGCGCGACTGCTCGAGGTCTCGGAGGAGACCGGCAAGCTTCAAGCTCGCGGGCTCGAGGTCGCCGCCTATGGCCCCCCCGCGGTCGAGTTACGACAAGAATTGGCCAACCGAACGGCCAATATCGCGGTCGGAATCTCTGCCATCGAGCGTAGCCTGGAACTGGCTTTCGCCCAGGGCTTCGGGCTCCGGCAACAAGGCGAGGCCGTGTGGCAAACTGCCGACAACCGAGTGCGAGTTTTCCTCGCCTTCATCGACCAGGAAATCCTGCGGGAATTGCCCGAGGGCGAGGTTCTGCAGGTGTCGCCAGCGGGTGTTCTGGAGGCTGGCAACCAAGCCCTCACGGCACTCTACGCCGTGGCCAACGTCGAGTTGGACAGCCTGGAGGAACGTCTGACAGCGCGATTGGGGCGGCTGCAGTTGTTACTCGGTTTGACCTTGGGTGGTCTCGCGATCGGTTTCTTGGTAAGCGGCTTGCTGGCATTCTTCATCGCCCGCGGGCTGACTCGCCAACTCGGCATGATCACCGCAACCCTGACACAGATTGGCATCGGCAACTTCGAGGCGCGGTCGGAGATCGTGACCGAGGATGAGTTGGGAACGGTCGCTCGGTCCCTGAACGGCATGCTGGCCAACACCTTGGCTCTGATCCAGTCGCGGGAGGAAAGAGATACCCAACAGAAGAGCATCATGAAGCTGCTCGATGAGGTCTCCGATGTCGCCCAGGGCGATCTGACCCGAGACGCTGAGGTGACTCCAGAGATCACCGGCGCGATCGCAGATGCGTTCAATTTCATGATCAGCGAGCTGCGCCGGTTGGTAGGCGACATTCAAGACACCGCCGAGCAGGTCGGCGACGCTGCTGTTCACATCCAGACGACCACAGAGAGCCTCGCCGAAGGCAGTGATTCACAGAGTCGTCGCATCATCGATGCCTCTGAGACGATTCGCAGCATGGCGGGAGCGATGCAAGGAGTTTCAGCCAATGCGGTTCGAGCCGCCGAGGTCGCCCGAATCGCGCGGTCCAGCTCGCTGCGCGGCGCGCAGGCAGTGACTCAGACCGCCAAAGGCATGATCAGTGTTCGTCAAGAGGTGCAAGAGACCTCGAAGCGCATTAAACGACTGGGTGAGACTTCGCAGGAGATCGGCGAGATTGCCAAGTTGATCAACGAGATTGCCGACCGGACCGGTATGCTGGCGCTCAATGCTTCGATCCAGGCAGCATCGGCAGGCGAGGCCGGACGCGGATTTGCCGTCGTCGCTGCGGAGGTCGAACGTTTGGCGGTGCGTGCCGCGGACGCCACCAAGCAGATCGACGAACTGATCAAAACGATCCAAGGCGAGACCAACGAAGTTGTGATCGCAATGGAAGAGACGACCCGTGAGGTGGTCAACGGCTCGACCCTGGCCAGCGAGGCCGGACAGACTTTGACTGAGATCGAGGAAGTTTCCAACGAGCTCGCCGATTTGGTCGAAAGCATCTCGGACGCATCAACATCACAAGCGGGTTCCAGCGAGCAGATCGCACAGGCCATGGCCGATATCTCCGGAATCTCGCAGAGTACGGCCTCGGGAAGTCGCGACGCTGCTGAATCCGTGCAGGGCCTCGCCGCCCTGGTCGGCAAGTTGCGCGACTCGGTAAGCACCTTCAAACTGCCTGCCGATGCGGCCTAGCATGAGGGCTAGGAGATTCGAGCCATGAGCCTCGACCCAGCGATCAAAAAGGTTTGGATCGAGATCCAAAAGACGTCACGCGAGCCGGTCAATGCGATCGGCGTCAAAATTGACTCGAAGGATCAAACGACGCTGGCTGTATGGAAGACCGAGGGCATCGACCAGTTCATGAAGCCGTAGGCTTCTTCGCGGGAGAGATTTTGATGACCAAAACCATTCTGGTTGCAGACGACAGCGAGACCGATCGCCGACTCATGAAAGACGCGTTGGCCGGGCACGGCTATGAAATTCTCACTGCCAGTGACGGTGAGGAAGCGGTCCGTATCGCCACGGAGCACAAGCCACGGCTGGTGTTGCTGGACATTGTCATGCCCAAGAAAAACGGCTTTCAGGTCTGTCGACAATTGAAGACCAGCGTCGAAACCGAGGGGACTCGGGTCGTGCTGGTCACCAGCAAGACCCAGGAATCGGACCGTTTCTGGGGCCTCAAACAAGGTGCTGATGGCTACCTGACTAAACCTTTCGACGACGACGAGCTGCTGGCGACGATCGCTGAGTTGCTGTAGACGAATATGGAGACGCGGCCTTGAGCCAGGAACGTATTCAGGCAACCGAGGAGCGTACCGGCGTCGACCATGACATTGCGGGCGCACCGCTGCCGCTGGAGGCACTGGTACGCTTGCTCGACAGCGAAATCGCCGCGGTCGAGCTCAACGAACAGGGTCCGGACGACGCTGAGATCTCCACCCCTGAGTTGATAATTCGATTTTCGGTCGGCGAGATTGTGTTTGCGGTGACCGCAGATCAGATGGTCGAAATCGAGTCGGTTCCGGCACTGACCTTCGTTCCTCAGGCAGCTCCGGCGGTGTGCGGTTTGGCGAACCTCCGAGGGGAGATCATCGTGGTGCTTGATCTCGCCCGTCATTTCGATCAGGACGGGCCGAGCATCGGCGACTCGACATCGCGTCGCATGATTGTCGTTCGCAATGCCTGCCTCGGCCGACCTAGCGGCGTCTTGGTTGATCGTGTCTTCGGCATCGGACCGTTGGACCGAGATCAATTGAGCCCTCCTCGCCAAGTCTGGGCCAGCCCAGATCAAACTGGTGCGGTCCTGCCCAAGTCCTTGGCGCCCTTTGTCACCGGCAGTCTGACGGTTGCCGAACAGGATGTCGCGCTGATCGATCTCGGAGCCTACGCTCGATCAACTGAGGCGGAGACCTGATGGTCCGGCGCGTAAGCAAAGAAGTCTTGGACGGCTTCTTCTCAGAAGTCAGCAGTTACCTGCCGCGAATCCGTAACAGTCTCGGTGGTGTCGGCAGCTCACCTCCGGCGATCGATGCGCTCGAGGAAGCCTATCGCCTGATGCACTCCATCAAGGGTACCGCCTCGATGGTCGATCTCCAAGAGATGAGCCGCGTCGCCGGCTCAGCAGAGGAAGTGCTGGATGAGGTTCTGAACGGCAAACGCCCCTTCGATGCCAAGACCGGAGCGGATCTACTGGCAGCTACCGACAGCATCGGAGCCCAAATCCCCCAGCAAGCCTCGATGACCTACGTGGACCCCGAGCTGGCCGCCACGATCACCGAAGAATTTCAAGGCTATCTCGAGATCATCGGCGTTCAACTGCGGTTGCTCGAGAGTGATCAGACACAGATCGAGCCCCTCGCCAAGATCAAAAGACCCCTGCACACGATGAAAGGCACCGCCGGAATCGTCGGTATGGGCGAGGTCAGTCAGCTGACCCATCGGATGGAGGACCTCCTCACCGATCTCGACCAGCAGGGGCTGCCCGTGTCCGATTTGGAGCTCCAGCTGCTGTTTCAGGCGACGGATCTGCTGTTCGACCTGGTTGGCGGCGAGCCGATCACCGAGGCACTCACCGCCCAACTCGAAGCGACGCACCAGGCATTTACAGAGAAGTTGCGGCCCACATCGGCGACGCTATCGTCGGCCTTCGAAGAGCCCACCCATACGCCAGCTGCCGAAGCCCCGACGGCCTCGTCGCCTGCGCCCGAGCCGCAGTTGATCAGCGAGCCCCACTCTCGATCCGAATCCATTCTGCGCGTCCGCGCGGACCGCCTCGACGGGGTGCTTCGCCTGATGGGAGACGTGACTCTCCAGCGTTCCGGGTTCGATCGGCAAGTCGCTCGTTTGAACGAGCTTCGCGGCGAGCTACGGCTAAACTTACGTCGCCTAGGCCGGATGGCGCGACAGCTCACTACCGAGCTCGATACCGGAGGTTTGCCCGCTAGCGCTGCGGTGGCGTCTACCGCCAGCCATGCTCAGGCGGCGTCCGAGTTCGACAGTCTCGAAATGGATCGTTATACCCAGTTGAATCTCCTGGCACGCCAACTCGAGGAAGCGGCCACAGACTCCGCCGCCGTCGGCAGTGGTTTTGAAAGCCTGGCGCGAGAGGTCGAGGGATTTCAAACTCGCATGGGTGTCCTCACCCGAGATATTCAGGAACAGCTGACGCAGCTTCGCACGGTCAGGTTCAGCACTCTGAACAGCCGACTGCACCGTACGGTCAGGGTCACTGCCGAAAAACGCGACAAAGCTGTTGCGCTGTCGATCGAGGGCGGCGAAATCGAGCTCGACAAAAACGTTCTGGAGGAGATCGCAGAGCCGATGCTCCACCTTCTACGGAACGCGGTCGATCACGGAATCGAACCCTTACAAGCGAGACGCGCGGCAGGTAAATCCGATCACGGCACGATCAAAATACAAGTCGCCCATCAAGGTACCGAGGCGACCATCCGCGTCCGCGACGATGGCGCCGGACTCGATATCGAAAGTTTGCGACGAACGGCGACGAAGCTCGGCGTACTTACCGCCGAGGAGGCTGAAAGCGCGACCCCGGAAGCCCTCCATCCGCTGATCTTTCATCGCGGTTTCTCGACCGCTCGGGAGGTGAGCGAAGTGTCTGGGCGGGGCATCGGCCTCGACGTCGTCAGCACATCTATTGCACAGCTTCGCGGTTTGCTCGAAATCGAGTCCGAGCCCGGAATTGGCACCACGTTCACCATCCGGCTGCCCGGCAGCCAATCCGTCTTGCGGGTGCTGCTCTTCGCCACCGGCGGCGAGACGCTGGCGGTACCGCTAACGGCCATCGATCGGGTCGAATCGGTCACTGCCGACGACCTCGAGACGGTCAATGGCCATCGCAGGTTGACCACCATGGGCGAGTCCCTCCGGGCTCTCGAGACCGGTGAGATCCTGGGTATGCCGCAACGTAAGCAGGACGACCCCTCGGGGCTTCCTGCCATCATCCTCGAGTTGGGAAGCAAACGGTTAGCACTGCTTACCGAACGTATTTTGGGAGTCCAGGAAGTCGTGGCACGCCCACTGTCGGAAGTCTTCTCTCGCCGTTTGTTCGGCCTGGGTGGAGCCGCGCTGACCGGTGACGGCCGGGTCGTATTGGTGCTCAATCCCAATGACCTGGCCCATGAGCCGCCAGCTGCGACATCGTCGCTGACTGCACCAACTCGAGCGAGAAAGCCTGAAGTGCTCATCGTCGACGATTCACTGAGTGTTCGGCAGATCCTCAGCCGACTGATGGAGCGGCACGGATGGCGAACGCTGGTGGCTCGGAATGGCAAAGACGCACTCGAAGTCCTGGGACGCGCACCACGCATTCCCGATATTGCGATCGTTGATCTGGAGATGCCAGAGATAGACGGTTTCGAGTTGACTCGCGCGCTCAAGGCGCAAGCCATCTACCGGCAGATGCCCATCGTGATCCTCACCACTCGCGCGGCAGAGAAACATCGACGCAAAGCGTTCGAGCTGGGCGCCAGCGACTACCTGATCAAACCCTACCACGAGGAGACTCTGCTAGAGACGCTGCGGCGCGCGACCGACGTTTCACCGGAGACCCCAGCATGAGACCCCCGAGTCCCAACCGCCTGTTACCCGTGATCGCTGGCGGCGAGCGCTTGCTGATCGATGCGTCGCAGGTCGTCGGTGTGGAGCCAGGGGACCGGGTGCAGCGCAATCCCAGCGGTGGACCGCTCTATGGTTGGTTGCTCGGATCCTCGGACGGCGCGACGGTCTTTACCTTGGCGACGCTCCTCGATCTGGTGGATGTTCCTCGGCACGACCCGGGTTCTGTTGTGGTGCTCTCCCGCTCGGACGGTGAATTGTGGGGATTGTTGGTCGACCAGGTAGAGCCCTCGTTGCAAGTACCTGACGACGCGCTCTATCCGCTCGATGGAGTGATGGCGACAACACCTTATTCAGCGCTCGTCGAGACACCAACTCACCCCACACTGCTGCTCGCTGATCAGCGTTTGCACCCGGACGACGCCGCGGCGGCGCCGATCGAGACTTCCCAACCATCGCAGCCGAACGGCGCTACGCCGAGCGCCGACGGGGCAGCAACGCAACGGATGCTCTGGGTCACGGTGGACGCCAAGCGCGGACTCCAGATCGGTCTGAGTGTCAAGCAGGTTGTCGAGATTTGTGAGCCGTTGCCTATCGCGCCGTTCCCCGGGTTGAACAGCGCGCTGACAGGTCTGGTCGCCTACGATGGGCAGGCTCTGCCGACGGTGAGTCTTGGCCTGTTGCACAACCTGCACGAACCGCCAGGTTCGGCGGGTCGCCTCTTGATCGCCCGCTGCACGCGCTCCACACGCCGGGTCGGTCTACCGATCTTCGACGAGACGCGACTGGTCGAGCTTCCGACCGCCCATCAAGTCGCCATACCTCAGCCGAATGTAGCGGCCTGGATCCGGGGCTGCTTCGAGGTCGAAGGGGGACACTTGATCGTCCCAGATCTCGACGCGATCCTGGGTCGACCACTGGATTGGATTCCAGAACTGCTGAGATAGAACTTGGGATGATCCTTTTCGCGACCGTTCGGTACGTTCTTTAGCGAGAGGAGCAACTAATATGAACCGACTGATCGAAGTCAGGAGGATCGTGATGAAGACGACGAGCGCGAGCTGCTGGATGTTGGCGCTGGCGGCGATGGCCCTGGCCGGAGCCACTTGGGCCGAGTCCGCCGTGGAGTGGACTCACACCCTTGCCACCGACGCGACCGACGGATCGACCCTGGTCGGCGGTTTCGCTACCGAGGAAACGGGCGGCTGTATCCCGGTCCAGCGGGCGTACATCGCACGCCAAGCGGCTGATGGTAGCGAACTGTGGCGCACCGCGATCCCACCAGCGGAGGGGCTCGATGACCTCGACTCCCAACACGTGATGGCCACCACGGTGCATGACGCGACAATCGATCCCCAGACCGGTGAGATCTTCGCGACGGCGGAGATGCTGACCACCTGGCAAGGAGCAACCTGCCCGGCCGGCGTCGCCTCTGCCATCGGTACCTCGGTGCTTCGTCTCGCCCCCGACGGCACCGTGCTCGGCGACACCTATCTCGGTAAGCGCCCCGCAGGGCTCCCCACAGCAGCCTTTGGTTGCGACCAACGTTGCGCGCCCGACCGCCTGCCTCAAATCATCGGCCGCAGCGTTACCATCGAAACCGACGGGCTGATCCAAATCTCAGGTGGACGGCGCGGCCCTCGCCACAGCAGTACCGGCTTGGACACGTTCGTGGCGAACCTGCCCAGCCATCTCGGCCCACTCCCTAATCCCGATTTGACGTTCTTCGATGGCGGAACCAGTGGCGACACTCTCAATTTTTTCTGCACCATCGCGGCAGAGAGTCATTTGGTGTCGATCAAGAGCCTGCCGGATACCACGTTCACAGGCAATCAATCTTATCTCTCCTCGATCGACGACTGCATTCTCAAGATCAACTATACGGGCTTCGACAGCGGCGTTCAGTTTCCTGACTACGGCATAGAGACCGAGTTCAACTTGCCGACCACCACAACCGCTCTGCTGTTGACGATCGACATGCAGTTGCCCAGTTATTACCACAGTCCAATTGTCTTTCAGCTCAAGAACCGGCAACCTGATCGTTGGGTGGAAATCGCCAGTTTTGCCCCCGACGCCAATAACAAGGTCAAAGAACGCGTCACTGCCAGCAACCCGTCATCGTTCATTGACGCCGCTGGAAACCTGATCATGCGCGTGGTCTTCAAGTACAACACAGCAACGCCTCAATACG
Organism: Acidobacteriota bacterium; assembly: GCA_029263355.1. Taxonomy (GTDB): domain Bacteria; phylum Acidobacteriota; class Thermoanaerobaculia; order Multivoradales; family J023; genus JAAELT01. The sequence continues at coordinate 10,451 of JAJCXQ010000001.1, forward strand.
CCGAGAGCGTCGATATCGACGAGCTCGAAATTGAACCTCAGTAACGGTCGAGAGCCGGCGCCTTGTCGGGTTTACCCCAAGCCTCGTAGAGCGCCAGCAGATCGCTGACAACATCTCGCGACTTCTGGTGCTTGGCCCCAACCGCCTCCTCAAGCTGGTCCCGGCTCTCGAGGAGCAGGGCTTCAGCTTCAACAAATCGCCTCTGAGCGGTCAGACACACCCCGAGCCAGTGGCGGCAGGTGGCGATCGTCACTAGCGACCCGTCGGCATTCTGAAGGCTTGTCAAACTCGCTTGCAGCAACTGTTCTGCCTCGCTCAGCTCCCCACGGTCGGTCAACAACCCGCCCAACCACATGGCGACGCTGGCGGATCCCGGATGCTGGTCACCCAGCACCGTACGACGGATGGCCAAAGCCTTTCGGAACAATGGCTCCGCAGCCTGATCGTCCCCCCGGGTCCGCAACAGGGAAGCCAGGTTGACCATCTTGGTTGCAACCGACGGATGGTCGTCTCCCAGCCGGCGTTGTGCGTTTTCTAGCACGTCCCGAAACAATGGTTCGGCAGCGGTGAAGTCTTGCGAGTCAAAGAGCAGCACCGCCAGGTTGCCCGTCGTCGACATCGTTGCCGAGTGGTCTCGGCCGAGGAGCTTACGCTGCATCACGAGAGCTTGCCGGTAAAGCTCTGCTGATTCCTCGCTGGCGCCTTGGGCGCGGCGCAATGAGGCCAGATTGTTGAGGGTCGCCGCAATGTCGGGGTGCTCCTCACCGAGCAGCTCGCTCTGCATCGCCAATGCCTCCTGCAACAGGTCATCCCCCTGTTCAAACATCTTTCTTTTCGTCAGCAGCACCGCCAGGTTGTTCAAAGCGGTGGCGATCCGAAGGTGTTTCGGGCCCAGCAGCTGACGACGGATGGTCAGCGCCTGACGATACCGGTCTTCCGCTTCCTGATAGTTCCCCTTTCGCCGCATCAACACTGCCAGATTGTTGAGACTGGTCGCGACATCTTCGTGGGTCTCCCCAAACAACTTGCGGCGCAAGTCGAGGGCCCGACGAAACTGCCTCTCGGCTCCGCCGTAATCGCCCTTGGCCTGGAGCACCAACGCCAAGTTGTTGACATGGCTGGCGATCTCGTCGTCGAGCGGACCCGGCAACTGCTCCTGAACATCCAGAGCTTTGCGCAGCAACTTCTCGGCTTCCTCGTGCCGACCTTGTCGATAACGCAAGACCCCCAAACCCCGGAGGCTATCCGCGATGTCGCCGTGGACGTTTCCGAGCTCTCGCCGACGGATCTCGAGGGCCTGCTCCAGCTGAGGCTCGGCGCGGGCATACTCACCCAAACTGAAATAAACCCCGCCGACCGTGACCATCAACTTGGCCTGGGCGAGGGGATCATCCGCCAGCTCACGGCTGATTTTGGCCGCCCCTTCGTCCAACACATCCCGCAAGCTGAGGTCCTGGGCCTCGTTGGGATTGGAGCTGTCGAACAGCTCGGTGAGAAAATCTAACGCTTGCTCGGCGGTCCGCTGCTGACGCCGTGCCTCCCGCGCCTGCCAGGACGTCGCCACGATCCCCACCACCAGGCTTGCTACCAGCAGTAACACTGCCGCCGCCCCCAGCCAATGACGACGCAGGAACTTCCCCGCCCGATAGCCCAGGGTCGGCTGGCGAGCCAGCACCGGTAGTCCATCGAGGTGGCGCCTGAGATCTTCCGCCAACTGTTCCGCCGAGCCGTAACGACGCTCGGGCTCTTTGCGCAAGGCCATCAGCACGATGTTGTCGAGGTCACCTGCCAGCCGCCGGCCGAGCTTCTCTGGCACGGTGCCGCGGCGCTGGCTCACCTCTTCGGGGGTCGACGCGCGGGCGGTCGCCGTACGGGGAGTCGCCGTGCGAGCAGTGTCCGTGGCACCTGCGACGACGTCAGAGACATCGGAGACGTCAGGAGCGTCCATAACACTGCGCTGGACAGCGGTGCTCGGTTTCGGCGGTTGCTGCTCGCAGACGGCATTCTCCATCTCTTGACGGGTCGCCTGCTCGACGCGATAAGGACGGTGACCACTCAGCAACTCGTACAGCACCACCCCCAGGGAGTAGACGTCGCTAGCGGTGGTCAGTGGCTCGCCGCGCATCTGCTCTGGGCTGGCATAACCGGGGGTCAACAGTCGGCTGGCCGTGGTCCATGCTGGGCTCAACGGATCACGATCGGGATCAAGGATTCTGGCGACACCAAAATCCACCAGCTTGGTGACGCCCTCGGCGGTCACCAGGATGTTGCTGGGCTTGAGGTCACAGTGCACGATCAGGCGACGGTGCGCCGCATGGACTGCTGCGCAGACCGTGCGGAAGAGCTCCACCCGCTCCCCGGTCGACAGACGACGGGCATCACAGTAGGCATCGATCGGCTCACCCGCGATGTATTCCATCACGAAGTACGGCGACCCGTCGTCGGTGACACCACCGTCGAGTAAGCGCGCGATATTGGGATGATCGAGGTCCGCCAAGATCTGACGCTCACGCACGAACCGTCCGATGATGGCGTCGGTATCCATGCCCCGTTTGATCAGCTTGATCGCAACCTCTTCCCGATACTGGCCATCGTCACGCTCCGCAAGGTAGACCGTGCCCATGCCGCCACGACCGATCTCCCGTACCAACCGATGACACCCGATTCGGCGACCGATTTGACGATCGGCACTCTCGGTCAACAGTCGAGCCGTGAGCTCGGCGACCGGTTCTTGTAACGGATTGACCGTCGCGTCGTCGCCGCGCAGCAACTCTTCGACTTCTGCCCGCAACGTGGGATCATCCGCGGTGGCGCTGTCGAGAAAGGCGCTTCGCTCGGCCGGC
>JAJCXQ010000002.1 GCA_029263355.1 Acidobacteriota bacterium
TTCGGTGAGGGCGGGGTTGATGACGCCGAGGATGCTGACGTTGTGATCCATGAGCTCGGCCACGGCCTGCATGATTGGGCGACTGCTGGTGGTTTGTCCAGGACCGAAGGATTGAGTGAAGGTATCGGAGACTACACTGCGGTCTCCTACAGCCGCAGCTACAACCAGTGGACGCCCGCCGACGCATCGTATGATTGGGTTTTCAGCTGGGACGGCCACAACGAATTCTGGGGAGGACGGGTTACCAACTGGGCCGACACCAGGACTTATCCCGACGATCTCGGGGGATCGGGTCATCTCAACGGCCAGTTTTGGTCATCGTGCAATATCGACATCCTGGAGCAAATCGGCATCGAGCGTGCCGACACTGCGCACTGGGAGGGTATCGCTCGCACGACCTTCAGCACCAACCAGCAGGACGCGGCTCAAGCGGTACTCGACGCCGCTGCCGACCTCGGGTATTCCGTCGCGGAAGTGACCACGATGGAGTCCATCTACCAGGATTGTGGCTATGACGTCACCGCACCGGAGCTGACCAGCATTTTCGCCGACAACTTCGAAACCGGTGACACCAGCGCCTGGTCGACTCGCTGACGTCAGCACCTGCTAATTAGTGGAGTCCACCATGGCTAAACAGACCCGTAAGATCTCGAGCAAGCTGCAAACTCGCAAATCGGTCGTGACCGCGCCTCGTCACGTCACCCGCATCGGTCGTAACGAGCGTTGCCCCTGTGGCAGCGACAAGAAGTACAAAGACTGCCACCTCGCCGAAGGCGCGGAGTTTCTGAACAAACTGGCTCAGGAGGAAGATCGTAAACTGCTCAAGGAAAAGCGCCAGCAGCTGAAAGCTGATGGCGTCCCTTGGCACAAGCGTCTTTTCCTACGCTAACCTGTTAGGGGCGACCTGCCGTAGGCCCGGCCTCCTGACGGGCCGGATCGTCAGAGTACTCAGGAGAAATCACGTGACCGCAACACCAGACGACACACCGTCTCCCCAAAACCCTGCGAGCGATCAGCCGATCGCCGAAGGACTGCCGACCAGAGATCCTTCGCGCGCCCTCTATCTCCTCGCGACGCTGGGAACCGCCACCGCCCTATGGGCGATCTTCCTATGGTCGGAGTTGCTGCAAGCGCGGGCCGGCGAGAAACCGTTCTGCGGCTTCGGTGAGAGTCTGGATTGTGGCAGCCTGTGGTCCGCCGCCTTCGCCACTACAATCCATCAAACAACCGGCCTGCCGGTGGCCGGCTGGGGTCTCGTCTGGGGTCTGGTTGCGACCCTCCTGCCCTTGGCGGCGCTCGCCTACGCTCACCTGCCGGCCCGTTACGCGGCAACACGATCGGCGATCGACCTCGTCGCCGGCGGTGGCGCGGTGGGGATCGCAGTGCTGCTCGCCGCCAGCGCTCAGGAGCGTTTGTTCTGCACCAGCTGCGCCCTCACCTATGTCTTCACTCTGGCCTACGCCGGTGTCGCCCTCTTCGGGATGCGGCGCCACCCGCAAGCGCGCTTCATGCCAGGAGTGATGGCCGCTGGCGGCCTGACGGTGGCGGCCTACTTGTTATTGCTCTACCCTGGGCTGAGAACCCCCAAGAGTCTGCAGGCGACCGAACGCCAAGCGTTAGCGGCCGCAGCCAAGACTCAGTCGATCGCCGCAGAGTCGGAAAACACCGACGGGGGCGCGGCTTTTGACAAAGACGCTCGGCTGCAAGAACTCATCGCCAACCTTCCGCCGGAAGCGTTACAAGGAATCAGCGACTCCCTCGAGGTCTACCGCAAGTCCCCCTACTTCACACCCGAACAGCCCCGGGTCGTCAGCCTCGGCTCGGTCGGAGCCCCGGTTCTGATCACCGAATTCACCGACATCCTGTGCGGTCACTGCGCCACGCTTCACCAGACTCTGGGCTACCTCGCCACGTTGGTTCCGCCGACATCGTTCTTCATCGATGCGCGACACTTTCCTCTCGACGGCAACTGCAATCGCCACCTCCAACCCCGTGGTGCGGAAAGTGTGCGCTGCGTGGCCGCCAGGGCGCAGCTCTGCGTCGAACCGTCCGGCCGACTGTACGAGCTTTCGGGCGAGCTGTTCAAGCGCCAAAAGGGTCTTACCGAAGAGGACGTCTTCAATATCGCCGCCCCCTTTATCGAACGGCCAGAACTCGAACAGTGTATGGCCAGCGAAGAAACTCAGATCAAGCTGCGGCACGATGTCGACTATGCCTGGCGTTTCCGCCCCACCGGCACACCGCTGGTGTTGATCAACGGTCGCCAAGGCACTCAATTCGGCCCCTTCCTCTTCGCCATGATCCTCGCCGAAGGCCGCGACGACCATCCGGTCTTCGGGTCGCTGCCGGCACCGCGACCGCCACAGGCGGGCCACGAAGGGCATAGCCACGGGTAACGGCACGCAAGCCCTTAGTAAACAAGACGATCGCCAACAGCCCCGGCGCACCCGGATCGAGCTCGCTTCAAAGCTCGAGGGAGCTAAGTCTCAGCGCTCAACTGCTCAGCAGACGTCGATCGACGCAAGGGGCGGTAAAACGCATCGCGACGATGGATACAGGTGGTGCAGGTGCCGACGGGAGAGCCACTGCGCAGGCCCTCGCGGATACGGGTCAGGGGAGCACCCTCGGCGATGGTGGTGGCGTCGTCGTCGGGTTGGAAGCCAATCGGCTCAGCCTGCCAGAAAATGCAGGGGGCTACGGCGCCGTTGGGGCGAATCACGAAGGTGCGGCCGGGATAAGCGCAGCCGTGGGAGCGCTCGCGCCATAGGTGCTGCCAGTGCTCCCAACGTTCCAAGCCGGCGCGGATGTTGAACAAGCGTCGACGTGCCCGGCCGACCAGGCTGCGAGGTCGATCAGCCTCGGTTTCGAACTCTGGAAACGACATCAGCTTCAGGCCTCGTGCTACCGCGTCGTGAGCGGTGGCTCGCAAGTCGGCGCGTAACTCGGCTGGATCTTCGCCGTCGAGCAACTGAGGGCTAACGTCGACGCCGGTGGTCGGTGTCACAAAACGGACGTCGAGCTCAGAGGCGCCATGCTCGGCGGCAAAGGCGGGCAACATTCGCAATTCGTGGCGATTCGCCTGCATCCAGGTGAAGATGATCCGGAGCTTGGGATGTTTACGGCGGTGCTTCGCTTTGACCTCGTTGAGCAAATTCAGCCGTGCAATCAACCGATCGAATTTGCCGCCGATACGAATCTTCTCGTAGGTCTCGCGGGTGACACCGTCGATCGACGCGCCAATCGTGGTGACGCCAGCAGCTACGATGGCTTCGGCGGTGCGCTCGGTCAACGGCAGCAGGTTGGTGGGGAACCAGAGATCGGGGACGTGATAGCGACCGGCAATTTCGAGAATGTCACGAAACTTAGGGTGGATCATCGGCTCGGCTGCGCAGGCCAAAGCGACCCGGTGAGCACTGGGGAAGTACTCCGCCGCAACCTTCTCGAACACCTCGACCGGCATCGTACCGCGCTCGGAGAGCGAACGGTCGTAGGGCTCGAAGCGCAGCCGATCGGTGCCCGAGAAGTAGCACATCACGCACTTCAGGTTACACTGCTCGGTGAGGTCGAGAACAATCGAATGGGTGCGACGCATCAGGCTGCTACCCTATCACTGAGCCGTAGGCGACACGAGGCAGCTATTTCGCAGCTAACCCCCGAGAGGCTCGGCGACAACCACCGTGTAAAACGATTCGGCGCCCGCCGCGAGCAGCCCATCCTCACGAGCGAGCAGTTCGTCGACCAACTTCCGGCGCTCCGGTGTCCGCAGCCCGTCCAGAAGCAAGAAGGGGTAGATCAACGCCAGTAGGTTGCCGCCGTAGTCTCGACGCTCGACGATCTCAAAACGCTCGGCGATGGCAGAAATGATGTCGGAGGAACGCACCGCTTCCGAGGGATCGCGCCAATCCACCGGTAACTGCAAACGACGGCGTCGGCGTACGGCTCGGGGCAAGGTCTGGAACACCGCCTCGGCGACCTGCAAAAGCTCTCGGCTCCATTCATGCCGCGATGGGCCGACGTATTCGTCGGCGTAGAACACCCCCCCGGGCGTCAGTGCCTTGGCGACCTGGGTCAGGCAACCTTCGAGATCACGCACATGATGCAACGCCTGGTGCACGAAGACCGCCTCGAAGCTCTGAGGCTCGAACTCTAGGTTGTCGAGATCGGCACGCTGATAGTCGAGGTGGTTGTAACCCGCGACACGGGCTTGCTGACGCGCCAGGTCGAGGGCGCGCTCCGAAAGATCAATGCCAAGGGCGGTCCCGCAGAGGCCCTTCGACGCTAGATCTCGCTCCAAGGCGCCGACGCCACATCCCAGGCTCAAAATGCGCGGATACTGTCCGTCGGCAATCTCGCTTGCGAACCACTCCACCGGCCATTGGTGCTCATTGCCAGTGATCCGCCGATTGAGGACCTGCCGCACCCCCGGCTCCTGGCTCCAGGTAGGTGTTCCCCCCTGTTCGTGGCTGCGGTTCCAGAACCGGTTGACTAAAAAATGTTGCAGTTTGTTCATGCTGTCCGCCCAAGTCGTCGCCCGCCGTGGGTCATTCTATGCATCCTTGCCGAGCAGTTCCCCAACCCGTGACGCCCAAAGGTAAGCTTGTACCATGGCAACCGCGCTCACTGTGATCCTCGCGACCTACAACCGCCGGCCGATTCTCGAGCGTACCCTCGACGCGCTCGATGCCCAGAGCCGTCCCGTCTCGATTGTTGTCGTCGACGACGGCTCGACCGACGACACCTGGCCCTGGCTCGAAACCCGCGCTGCCAGGCCATCAGGCTCGAGGCTGAGGATCGATCGTCAAGACAACCAGGGCCAAGGACGAGCTCGCAACCGTGGGCTGCGATACGTTGAGGACGGCTTGGTGCTGTTCATCGGCGATGACATCATCGCACAGCCCGACTTCGTCGCTCAGCATCTGGCGGCCCATGCCGACATCGCCACACCGCGGGCGGTCGTCGGATTCACCGACTGGTATCGCGACGAAGTGCGGGTGACGCCGCTCCTGCAAATGATCAACACCCAAGGCCATCAATTTGGCTACGCCCACATGGAGCCGGGGCAAGAGGTCCCTTTCACCTGCTTCTACACCTCCAACATCTCCCTACCGCGGCATCTGTTGGGCGACGCTCCTTTCGATCCAGCTTTCTCGGAGTATGGCTGGGAAGACGTCGAGCTCGGTTATCGCCTGAGTCGCAAAGGGTTGCCGATCGTCTACCACCCTGGCGCCAGCGCTCGGCACCTACATCCAATGAATTTGACGTTGGTTTTTGCTCGCCAACGACAGGTTGGCCGAGGCATCCACACCTTACTCAGACTACATCCCGAGCTCGCGGACAGTCCACATCTCGCGCCTCCCAGCGCACCGCGCTGGTTCCCCCTCGGCAAGCACATCATTCCACCCCTCGTCCCTTTGCTGAACGCCATCGATCAGATGCGGGCGCCACTCTCGAACCGATTCTGGCACCGGATTCTGATGTGCGGCTATTATCTGGGGCTGGCAGAGGGGCGGGTCGACCGTTGACTGTGAGCCTTCAGTCGGGCAACCCGGCGGGATCGACCTCAACCTTCAGTTGGGTCTCGATTCGCACCACCCATTCCGGCCCCATCTGGTCGTGAATGATCTGAGCCAGGTCCCTGACCAGAGCATCGGATAGCGGCCGCGGCGCACTGATCTCGAACTCGACGACGTTCTTCTCGTCACGCGGATCAACGAGGTCGACCAGCCGGGCGCCGGGGAGGTCGTTCAAACGCTCGGCCAACCGGGTCTCCAACTCCGACGGCACACGCCCGGCGACACCGCCGGAGAGCTGGGAAATCAGCCCCGACCCCAGCGGGAAGGCCAGGGTGACAGCACCCAACATGAGCGCCAGGAAGCTATATCGGACCCAGCGTTGGTGACTGGCGGCGCCACTGCGGCCGCGCACCCCGATCGCATAGAGGCTCATCGCCGCACCCAGAATAATGGCGACAACATTGGTGCCGAAAAGTAATGCCGCTCCCCACGCGTTGTCTCCCTCACCGAGTGCCAAGCAGACTCCGGTGGTGGCGATCGGCGGCACCAGGGCGGCGGCGATTGCAACCCCGGGCAAGGCGGCCAAGAGTCCCGGTCGGCCAAGACAGAAGGCGGCGGCAACCCCGGACAAGAAGCCGACTCCCATGTCGAGCAGCGTCGGTCCACCTCGAGCCAATAGCTGCTCGGTCAACTGCGGGATATGGAAGAGGTTGCCGAGCAGAAAGCCGATCAGCAGAGCCACTAGATAGCCGAAAAGAATCGCCCGTCCTGCGCTGTGCAACAGCGGGGAGTTGCCCTGCACCAAGGCCAAACCGGCGCCGAGAATGGGAGTCATCAACGGCGCCACCAACATTGCTCCGATCACCACTGCGCTGCTGTTCTGCAGCAATCCCAACGCAGCAATGGCGGTCGACAGCGCGATCAGTGCCATGAAGTCGAAATTCCACTCGGAACCGGATTGAAGCTTCTCGTAAAGCTTGATCCGTTCGCTGCGCGCCATCTGTGGGATCGTCAGGTCGAGCCAGCGACCGAGGCGATGGCGCAGCCGATGCAGCATCTTCCACTCGCGGCGGACGACCGCAATCTGCATACCGCCTTCTTTGGACAGAAGGTACTCCGGCACGGTGCCGAAGAGGCTCCGGCGAAGGCTGCCAGCATTGGAATCGCCGAGCAGCAAGAGGTCGAAGTCTTCGTGTGCAACGTTTTGGATGGCTTCGAATCGATCGTCCGCCAACTCGACTCGCGGCACAAGGGTCGAACTGCTCGCCAACCCCGCTTCGCTGATGGTGCCCTGCAGGATTCGACCACCAACCTCTGCCGCCAGCTCACCAGCGTCGGAGCCGACGTAGAGCGCGACCACCTCGCCATCTTCGACGCTGGCCAGACGCTCAGCCAAACGAAGAGCCACCGCCGCATGGGGACCACCGGCGGTCGGCACCAAGATGCGGCGACAATGGGTGTCATCGGCTTCGCCGAGGCGCACCAAGACGGTGTGACAGGGCGCGGCGTTGAATAGCTTACGCGCCAGCGGAACCTGCTTGGGTTTGGCCTTGTGTTTGGCAGCGATCAAGATCTCGGTCTTCGACACCTTGATCTGGTCGAGAACAGCCGCCAATCGTTGGCCAGTGCGCAGCGCGCGAACTTCAACTTCAGGATCGGGCACGATACGCCCGGTCTTCTCTTCAGTGTGCCCGAGCAGCTCGTCGAGATGGGGGCCACGGGCAAGCGCGACACAAAGCTCAGCGACCAACTCGCTGGCGCCTTCTGGGATCTCGCCACCGGGAACCAAACGTTCAGGCTCCTCCCCACCGACACCTTCTTCGAGACACAGGACCACAAGCTTCTGCTCGACGGCCCGGGCGATGCGGTACCCCAACCGAGCCAATGCCAACGCACCGGTCTTGCGGGTAATTACAACTAGAACACTCATTGAATTTCGCCGCCGATCCTAGCAGGCCGGTCCGTGACCCACAGGTCCGGAGGGCCACTCGCTCTACTACGTCGTACACGACAGTGGCTCCACGTCGTACACGACAGTGGCTCTACCACGTTCACGACACCAACCAGGACGACGACGCCCTCCGGCGGGGACAGCGCTGGACAACTTCGAGCATCGCAGTGCCGCGCGAACCCGTAGATAATGGAGTAGAAAGCGGCAGAAAAGATGGCATGCCGACTGCAAGCTCTCGATCGACGCCGCTCTGACGTCTGCTGCCGATCCGCCTTCTGCTGTCACGAGAGAACGAGTTTGACGCCCTCACCGTTGGTTCGCCTTCGCATTCTGCACACATCTCTGGTGTGGATCGTGCTGTTCGCGCTCTCGTCAACTTGGGCTGGGGCGGCCTCGAAACCTCTCGAACCGCTGCTCGAGAAGACCTACGACGACTGGCTGGTGGGCGTCTCGCAGTTGCTCCTGCCCGCCGAGCTCGAGGTCTTCCAGTCGCTCGAAAACAATGTCCACCGCGAGCTCTTCATCCGCAGTTTCTGGCGAGCTCGTGAGTTTGTCGACCCGAGCCAGCTGCCGCCGGTGGCCCGCTGGCACCTCAATTTCGAAGAAGCCCGTCAGCGTTTCGAGAGCCTCGACGAGGACCGCGCCCAAGCGTTGATCATGGCTGGCAAGCCAGCCAGGGTGCTGATCTTCGCCGACTGTCGCACCGTCATCCGGCCGATACGGATCTGGACCTACGGCCCCTGGCACGCGAGGACCGAGCGTCAAGAGAACTTCCACCTCGTGTTCTACCGTGAGTCGTCGGAGGGTCCGTACCATTTGTGGTCTCCAAGCGAAGGTACCGGACCCGTGATGTTCGAAGGCCCCGCCCGCGGCGGAGCCTGGCCGGTGGACAAGCTGATCGACTATGCCATGGACAAAAACTGTTTCCGGTGGGCGCCCGAGGAGGCAAGCCCCTTCGCCACCGCGCTTCGCCAAGCCACCGGGCTCGAAGAGCTGCGCCGGATGACGCTGCCGCCGACCCCCGAGGGCAGCTGGCTCGAGAGTTGGCGACAGGAGATGGCAACCGGGAAGGTGGCCAACTTGCCCGCCACCTTGACCGCGCTGAGCTTTCCCGGTCGCTACCAAGCCAAGACGATCGTGCGCGGTCGGATTGCGATTCCGGTCGAAAACATCGAACGTAATGCTGCCGGCAAACTGGTCGACCGCATGACGATCGTCGGCGATATCTGGCTGGGCAATCGCTTGGTGGACTCGTTCCGGGTTGTCCATCTCGTCGCCGGCACCCCCGCCGCCGCCACCGTCAACCTCGACTTCTACCGTCGATTGCGACCGGGAGACTACCGACTCGATCTGCGGGTGGAAGACGCTCATGGTCGCGGGCTCTTGCGCTCTGCTCACCCCCTCGCAGTGCCCAGGCTGGAGCACGAAGCGCCGGTTCCCGCCGGCCATCGATTGGGACTACCCGGGCTGACCCGAACCGAGGTCGGGTTGCTCACAACCTTTCCCAGCATCGAAATCTTGGCTCCCGCGGATGACCTGTTGGCCGGTCACGTCGAGCTAGCGGCAGTGACCACCGGCGGTCCGATCGAGCGGATCGAATTCCATCTCGATGGCGTCGCAGCGGGTAGCGACGACACGCCTCCTTATGCTGTTACCTTGGCACTGGCAGCGCAGCCACAACCGGTTCGCGTCGCAGCGATCGCCATGGATCCAGAGGGGCGCGAAATCGCTCGCGACACCATCACTTTGAACTCCGGTCCGCGGCGATTCGCGGTGCGCTGGGTCGAGCCCGCCGTCGGTTCGATCAAGCCAGCCACCATCCAAGTTGACCTGCCGTCAGGCAAGGTTCTCAACAAGGTCGAGATCTACCTCAATCAACACCTCACCGCGACGCTACGCGAGCCCCCCTTCGTTGTCCCTCTGCCCACCACCCGCCCGCTGACCACTACCTACGCCCGCGCCGTCGCGACCACCCTCGGCGGCGAGTCCACCGAAGACATCATTTTCCTCTCGGCGCCCGACAACCGTGAAGAGGTCGACGTTCAGTTGGTGGAGCTCTACACTTCCGTCACCGATAGCCAAGGACGCTTCGTTACCGGCCTCACCGCCCCGGATTTTGAGATCGTGGAAGATGGCCAGATCCAGCCCATCCAGCAATTCGACACGGTCGAGAATCTGGCGATCAATGTCGCGTTATTGATGGACGTGTCGACGTCGATGCGTAAGAAAATGGAGACCGCCATCCGCAGCGCCCAACGCTTTTTCGAAACCGTGTTGACCCCCAAGGACCGCGCCAGCCTGCTGGCCTTCAATCACGACATCCGTCGGGTCGTGCGTTTCACCCACAACGTCGACGACCTGCGTTACGGTGTTGATGGCTTTCGCGCCTGGGGCACCACCCGTCTCCATGATGGTGTGATCTACACCGTCCATTCTTTCGGCGGGCTACAGGGCAAGCGGGCATTGGTCCTGCTCTCTGACGGCCAAGACGTCGACAGCGATTTCTATTTCAAACAAGTGCTCGAGCAGACCCTACGCTCGGCGGTCGCGGTTTACCCCATCGCCCTCGGGGTAGAGGATCCCTTGACGGTAGAGCATCTCCAACATCTCGCCAACGACAGTGGGGGCCGCTTCTTCCAAATCTCGGGCGTCGGTGAGCTGGATAGAATCTACCGTCGGATCGAGGAGGAGCTACGCTCTCAATACCTCCTGGTCTACCAACCGCCAACGAACGACCCACAACACGAATTTCGCCGGGTGAATGTGACCGTGAAACAGCCCGGCCTCAAAGCTCGCTCCATCCACGGCTACTATCCCTGACGGCTATCCATGACAGCATTTCCAGACGGCCGTCCTGACTTTGAGGACGCCTAAATATGCAACCACAGACGGCGCACCGTTGGCTCAACGTTAACATCGGTAAAACTCTGGCAGTAGCCCTGGCAGCAAATCTGACACTGTGCCTGGTCTTTGCAACCCGAGCCATAGCCCACGACCCGCAGCCGCTACCGGCGGACGCTACCCCACAGCAGTTGACCGAACGTATCCTCGCCTTGCAACGGGAGATCGACGAGCTAAGAGCCCGGTTGCCCGCCGCTGAGGCCGCCTCTGCGGCTCCTGTCGCCGCGCCCCCTGTCGACGAGCCCCCCGCCCCTTCAACACAGGTTGCCGACACAGCATCCATCAAAGCGCCCCCCGTCGCATCAACTCCGCCAGCGCCGTCGGCAAGCTCTGGCATTCCAGTGTTGAAGCGCCGCCCGGTGCGCGAAACCTGCAACACCTTGGTACCCCTCGACGAGAATGGCGACGGCCGCATCAGCGCCGCCGATCGTCTCTGGCGCCACCTCTATGTGTGGACCGACAAGAACAAAGATCGCCAAATGCAGGAGAAAGAGGTCGAGTCCGCCTACGCTCGCGGCGTCCGCGAGATCTCGACGTCGGTGGAGACCTTCATCCGATCCAAAGGTAATCTTGGCGAGATACGGATCAAGGAAAACATCGTACTCGATCTTCGTGGCGATGGATTTTCGGAGCGCTCGAGACAAGACGATGGTGTTCTATTGATCGACGCCTCAGCTGTTGCCCGCGGCGATGGTCCCGAAATCCTCGACGATCGTGGTGCGGTGCTGGGAGATCTCCAGCCCTTCCGAGCCGGACTGCAGGTTCGTACAGGCGATCAAATAACACCCCTCAGCTGCCCTTGATAGGATAAAACAGCAAGACTTATCACTACCATCTCAAACCGAAGCGGGAACGACTTGTCACCTGGGGCTGTCGAAAGAAGGTGAGAGCGATTAGTCTATTGTCTTCTCTTGTAGCCACCCTCTTATGAGAACTGTCGCACTCGAACCGGCGACGGGCTGCAAGGCACGCACACGACAGTGGTATCAAAGACTCCGATCGGCTTCCTCGGCCACGGCGTTACGGAGGTAGGACATGAGACCAAGCACTTCAAGAACCTGGACAGCCTGCTGGATCGCAGCTCTGGCAATCATTTCCATGGGATGCGAGCCCGACTCCGTGACGATCGGCGTCGTCGTGCCGCTGACCGGCGATCACAAGAGTTATGGTGAAGCCAACAAACGGGGCGTCGAGATCGCGTACGACGAAGTCATCGCGGCCGGCTATCCGGTCGAGCTCAATCTGTCGGTCGTCGACACCGAGAGCGATCCGAACAAGGCGCGAGAGTTGCTCGAGGCGCAATTCGAAGCTGGTGCGTTGGCGGTCATCGGCGGCTCGGTGTCGGCCGAAGCCAAAGAGATGATCACCGGCGCCGATCGTTTCGAGCGTGTGTTGCTGTCGCCGTCGGCGACCAGCATCGAGCTCACCAAAGCATCACGTAACTTCTTCCGGCTAGCGCCGTCCGACGATACCGCCGGCAACAAAATGGCCGACTTCGCCTTCCGGGTTCTCGAGCTCGAGAGCGTGGCGATTGTCGCTGAAGATCAGACCTACGCCGAAGGTGTTCAGCGCGCCTTCTCAGCCGCCTTCGAGAAGCTAGGTGGCACGGTGATGGAGCTCATCCAAGTGCCACCCAACACCTCCGACTTCGGAGGCTTGATGGATCGTGTGCTCACACTGGGGCCGCAGGCGGTATACCTCGCCGGTTATGAGACCGGCATCGCCGCCATGATCCTGGAGTTACGCCGTGTCAACTTCAAGGGACGGATTCTCACCACCCACGCATTCTCCTCTCCGAGCGCCATCGCCCGTGTCGGTAAGGCCGCGGAAGGTGTGATTCTGACCCAGACGGTGTTCGAGCCCGACAGTGACTTTGCACATGTACAGTCATTTGTCCGAGCCTATCGCGAGCGCTTCAAAGAGGAGCCAGATCTCTTCGCCGCTGAGGGATACGACACGATGAAAGTGTTGGCCAAGGCAATCGAAAAAAAACACACCCTCGCCAGCGAAGTGCCGCGCGGTCTGTGGGATGAAATCAAAGAGTTCCCCGGCGTCACCGGCAGCATCCAGTTCAACGAGAATGGGGACGTCCGCAAGTTTCCTCGGGTTTATATTATCGGCGGTGATCTGCTGCTCTACGACTACTCGAAGCGGCTCGAAGAGAACCAGAAGAAGCTGCTGGAAAAGCAGCGCGAAATCAAAGAGCGCCTCGAGAAGCTGCGCCAGAACGCAGCCAAGCTCGGCGGTTGAACCCGGCTCTGTCAAGATGCCCCGAGCCAAGACGGGGCATCTTCCGGCCCGGGCTGAGCAGCCGGCGAGCATTCCCAGACCGTCGGGGAGCGTGTAAAGTGGTCGCTTCCTCGAAGGGAACTGGAGATGCTTGAGCCGGCGATTGCCGACCATCGTGACAAGAAGCTGGACCCCGCATCGGTGACGGTGGCGCGGATCACCGGGATCATCTGGGTCCTGGTGCTGGCGATACCGCTCGCGTTCTTCGGTCTAATTGGGGTCTTGTTTTCGGCCGCCAGCCCGCAAGCTCTGGCGGCAGCCGGCGCTGGCGTCTTGATCCTGCTCCTGCTTGCCGGCTGGTGCCTGATCTGGCCAGCGCTGCGCTACCGCCACGCCTCTTACCGGGTCGGCGAGCGCGGCATGTGGATCCGCCGTGGAGTGT
>JAJCXQ010000003.1 GCA_029263355.1 Acidobacteriota bacterium
TCACCGAGGAGAAGCTGCACCAGATCGCGGTGGGTATTCTCCACCTGCAGGAGCGTCAACGCATCGCCTTCTTTCCGCGCCGTGATGCCTTCGAACGTTTTATTTCGTGCTTGATCTATGTGCCGCGAGATCGCTACGACACCAACTTGCGCCTCGCCTTTCACCGTATTCTCAGCGCCGCCTATGAAGGTGAAGTCAGCGACTTCTACACCCACCTCTCGGACTCCAAGCTGGCGCGACTCCACTTCATCATCAAGACCACTCCCGGACACATCCCGCAGGTTGACGCCGAGGCGTTGGAACAGAAATTGGTTGACGCCGGGCGCTCATGGGGCGACCGATTGCAAGCTGCCTTGGTGGAGACTCGCGGCGAAGAACAAGGCGTCGCCACCATGCATCGTTTCGGTGCGGCGTTCCCGGCCAGTTATCAGGATCACTTCAACGCCCAGACCGCCGTCGCTGATATCTCCGGCACCGAGCAGGCTCTGGAGTCTGGCTTGGCGCTCAATCTTTACCGCCCGATCGAGGCCGAAGACTGCGAGCTACGGCTCAAAATCTTCGTCACTGCCCAGCGTGTGCCACTGTCCGAAGTGCTGCCGATGCTCGAGAACATGGGCCTCAAAGTGATCGACGAGATCCCTTACGAGATCAAGCCGGCGGATCTCGAGCAGCCGGTGTGGATCCGTGATTTTGTGATGCAGGTCGAAGACGGTCGGCGGATCGACGATGGCCGACGGGTTGACTTGGCGGCGATCCGTAACAATTTCCACGAGGCCTTCCGCCTGGTTTGGCGTGGCGAGATGGAGAATGACGGCTTCAACAGGATGGTGTTGGCCGCTGGCCTAACCGCCAGGGATGTCACCATCCTGCGGGCGCTGTGCAAGTATTTGCTGCAGGCCAGGATCCCCTTTAGTCAGGCCTACATGGAGCAGACCCTGACCACCAATCCGCGGCTTTCGAGGCTGCTGGTGGCGCTGTTTCGTCGTCGCCTCAACCCCAACGTGGCGCCATCGGGGGACATCAGCGAGGGAGCGCCGGATCCGGAGTCCGAAGCCGGGCTGATCCAGCGCATCGAGGCCCGACTCGAAAACGTCACACACCTCGACGAGGATCGCATCATCCGGCGGTTCGAGAACCTGATTCTCGCCATCCTGCGCACCAACTTTTTCCAACCCGACGACGTCGGCCAGCGCAAACCCTATCTCTCCTTCAAGCTCGACTCCCAGCAGATCACCAACCTGCCGCTGCCGCGGCCGATGTGCGAGATTTTCGTCTACAGCCCACGGCTGGAGGCAGTGCATCTGCGTGGCGGACGGGTCGCTCGCGGTGGCATTCGCTGGTCCGACCGGCGGGAAGACTTCCGCACCGAGGTCCTCGGGTTGATGAAGGCTCAGATGGTGAAAAACGCAGTGATTGTGCCGGTGGGTTCGAAGGGCGGCTTTGTGGTCAAGCAGATGCCCAAAGGTGGCCGCGACGAGGTCATGGCTGAAGTCGTCGCTTGTTATCAGACGATGATGCGCGGCATCCTCGACCTGACCGACAATCTGGTCGGCGGCGAGGTTGTGCCGCCCCGCGATGTCTTGCGACATGACGGTGACGATCCTTATTTGGTGGTTGCTGCCGACAAGGGCACCGCCACCTTTTCCGACATCGCCAACGGGATCTCCGAGGAACGAGGCTTCTGGCTCGGTGATGCCTTTGCTTCCGGTGGCTCCGCCGGCTACGACCACAAGAAGATGGGCATCACCGCCCGCGGCGCCTGGGAGTCGGTGAAGCGCCACTTCCGGGAGCTCGGCAAAGACACCCAGAGTGAGGACTTCAGCGTCGTCGGCGTCGGCGATATGTCGGGTGATGTGTTCGGTAACGGCATGTTGCTGTCGCGTCACATTCGGCTGCTCGGCGCCTTCAATCACCTGCACATCTTCATCGACCCGGCTCCCGATCTCGAGGCCTCCTGGCGCGAGCGCCTGCGGCTGTTCCAATTGTCGCGTTCGAGCTGGGCCGACTACAACCTCGAGCTCATCTCGGCTGGCGGCGGCGTCTTTGAGCGTTCCGCCAAATCGATTGCGGTCACCCCTGAGATTCGCGAGTTGTTCGGCATCGAGGACGAGCGCATCACCCCCGACGTGCTGATCCGTAAATTGCTCACCGCCGACATCGAGCTGCTTTGGTTCGGCGGTATCGGCACCTACCTCAAAGCCCGCGACGAGACCCACGACATGGTCGGCGACCGCGCCAACGATCCGTTGCGAGTTGATGCTCGCGAGGTGCGCGCCAAAGTGATCGGCGAAGGCGCCAACCTCGGCGTCACCCAGCGCGCCCGGATCGAATACGGCCACCTCGGTGGTCGGCTCAACACCGACTCGATCGACAACTCAGCGGGCGTCGACTGCTCCGACCACGAAGTCAACATCAAGGTGTTGCTCGGCGAGGTCGAAGCCGCCGGGGATTTGACCCGCAAGCAGCGCGACGACTTGTTACGCGAGATGACCGACGAGGTCGCCGACCTGGTGCTGCGCGACAATTACCTTCAGACCCAGGCGATCACCGTCACCCATCGTCTCGGCCCCCGGCTACTCGATCGTACGGGGCGTTTCATCCGTCGCCTCGAGCGCGCGGGTCGTCTCGACCGCAAGATCGAGTTCCTGCCCGACGACGAGACTCTCGCCGAGCATGTGCAGCGCGGAGTCGGCTTCACTCGGCCCGAGATCTCGGTGCTGCTGTCCTACGCCAAGATGGAGCTTTACGAAGAGTTGCTGGCCTCCGACCTACCGGAGGACAAGTACATGGAAGCCGAGCTGCGGCGTTACTTCCCGCAGGCGCTACAGGACCGCTTCCCCGCAGCCATCCTCGGTCACCGGCTGCGGCGCGAGATCATTGCCACCGTCGTCACCAACAGCATCGTCAACCGGGTCGGCATCGCCTTTCTGCATGAAGTTCGTGAGCGCACCGGCATGGTGGCAGCGGATATTGCCCGTGCCTACGTCATCAGCCGTGAGATTTTCGGCATGCGTGCCCTGTGGCAGCGCATCGAAGGGCTCGACAACCAGATGCCCGCGTCGGTGCAAGCCAACATGCTGGCCGAGTGTGGCCGCTTGATCGAGCGCGCCGCGGTCTGGTTTCTACGCGAGGAAACCAAACCCCTCGACATCCGCAGCCAGATCGAACGTTACGCCGAACCCGTTCAGACGATCGGCGACAGTCTCGAAGGTCTGCTTGCCGATGCCGACAACAAGCTGGTCGTCGAACGTGCCGCCGCCAACATTGAAGAGGGAACCCCCGAGGACATCGCGATCAGGGTCGCCCG
>JAJCXQ010000004.1 GCA_029263355.1 Acidobacteriota bacterium
GTGGCTGACCGTTTTCTCTGATGAATCAAATAAGAGCTTTTTTATCATACACTTATCGTCAAGAGCTGATCCTTGGCGTAGCGTTGAGTGTGGGTTTGGCATGTGATTTGTAAGCGGAATCTTACTTGCGGGCGCCGAGGACACGCCGTGAGACTTCATTTGTAAGAGAATGATGACGAAATCAGTGGCTAGCGAACTTTGACGACGACGATAGTGATGTCGTCGGTCTGCTCGCCATCACCTTTGAAATTCCAAACATCGCCAAGCAAAGTGTCTCGAATTTCTTTGGCGCTACGGTCGCGTGCACTATCGAGGAACCGTTGGGCCAGTCGCTCGTTGCCGTAGAGCTCTCGTCGACTGTTCATTGTTTCGGCGATACCGTCGGTGTAGAGCAGGAATACATCATGACGATTGAAGGGCTCGCGCCTTTCTTCGAGCGAATTGCCTAATGCTGTACCGAGGGGCAGCGCGATGAGTCCCAGCTCTTCGACCTTGCCGGACCCGGCACAGTAGCGCAGCAGGGGAGGGTGGCCGGCGATCGAGTACGTCAGCTCTTTACGTTTATAGTCGAACAGGACGTAGAGCATCGTGACGAAGAGTCGGCTACTGCTGGTCTTGCGGACCATGCGATCGAGCCTGGTGAGAGTGTCTGCAGGGCTCTGTGGTGACTCGTTGAGGAGGTAGAGGCAGCTACGGATCCCCGACAACAGAAGCGCGCTAGCGACACCGTGACCTGCGACATCGGCCACGACGACCGTCTCTTGCGACTCGGAGACGGTGAAGTAATCATAATAATCACCACCGACCTCGCTGGCCGGAATCGAGATTCCGGCCACGTCGAGCCACGGAATCCTCGGGTCTCCAGAGGGCAGCATACTGAGCTGCGTCTTGCGTGCGTCGTCGAGCTCTCCACGCATGCGCCGTCGCTCGCGATGTCGACGGTGCTCGCGGCGCCAGATATCGAGGAAGTTGGAGTGGTGCCTTTCGGTCAGGCGCTTGCCCCAGATCAACACCGCCAGTGAGATGCCGCTTTGGGCGATGACGGGCCAGAATTCGGGAGCGGAATCGGTCAACACCGTCGTCAAGATGTTGCGGCCGGTGGAAGCGACCCAAAGCACGGCGATCGGGATGAAAGCTCGAGCTTGCGGTAACCGGAACAGCAGAACCAGCCAAGGTAAGAGGTAGTCTTGAGGCTGGATGCTGATGTCGAGATCGTATTCTCGCAGGAGCAGGAACTGGATGCTCAGATAGGCCAGCAAAATCGGCCTGAATCGCTTCGTCAGCAGCGGGCGCTCACGGACGAAAAAGAGCCACCGAATGACCAGCAATGATGCGACCGATTGGCCGGCTCGAACGTAATCCTCATTCGAGACCGCAACCATGCCCTCGATGACGACCAGGACCGTGAAGAGCCACAGCAGACGAAAAAACACCCGTCCGTTGCGCGAATCTACAAACGTGCGTGTTGCCTCATCCTCTGAAAGAAGGATGAGTTGATCCATCGACCTCTGGCGCCAAGCGTCGCTCACGAGTTGGCATGGTAGCCCAGCGTCTCCGCCGGGCTCAACTTTTTGCTGTTTGGCAACGGATCGCCACCCCGCTGATAGGAGTTCCAATGAGCAATTTACCCAGGTCCTTGGCTGTCGTCGCTGCTGTCTCTTTGGCCTTGCTGGGAGCCCTCGGCATGTCGCCGCCGCCCTCGGCCACCGGGTCCGCCGCCGATCCTTCGCCCGTCGATTTCGAGGCGTCATTCAATGGGCCCCTGGTGGTCGAGTTGTTCACTTCCCAGGGCTGCTCGAGCTGTCCGCCCGCAGACCGACTGCTCAGCCGTTTGGCAGCGGCCGACACCAACGCTGAGATCATACCTCTTGCCTATCATGTCGACTATTGGAATTACATCGGCTGGCAAGACCCCTTCTCCTCGAATACCTGGTCGCAACGCCAGCAGAATTATTCCCGAGCTCTGGGCATTAGCAGGGGGTATACGCCACAGCTGGTGGTCGCGGGTGCCGCTGATTGTGTTGGCTCTGATGCCCAACAGGTTGATCGACTGATCGCGACGGCGAAACGCCGTGGCCAGCGAGGTCGGGTCGAAATTGACCTACAGCCGGTTGCAGACTCGCCGCGTTGGCAGACTGAGTTATCGGTCAGCTTCAATGGTCCAGGTCCGTTGGATCTCATGATGGCTATCGTCGAGAGCGGCCTGATCACCGAAGTCAAACGGGGAGAGAATGCGAAGCGGACGCTGCATAACGATTTTGTCGTGAGGCGCCTCGAGCGGGTGGCGACCCTCGATGACCTGGCGGCCACCTGGAGCTCCGGCCCGAAAGATTTGGACCTCGACCCGGGGTGGTCTCGAGAGAATCTCCGGATCGTCGCCTTCCTGCAAGACCCTGTTGGGCTGAAGATCCACGGTGCGGCAGTCGAGCACCTGTAGGGGATTCGTCAGGAGATTTGGCGTGATGTAATCTTGCGTCTCTCTCGAGCGTAATGTCGGCGCCTCCCTTGACAGGTCTCGAGACCTGTGTTCGATTACAGCTTATGGCATGGATCGATACCGTTCCCCCTGAGGCAGCCGATGGGCTGCTGAGGCGTCTCTACACCGCGGCGGCGAAGCGCGCCGGCAAGGTGTTCAACGTGATTCGGCTCCAGAGCTTGCGCCCGGAAACCCTGCAGCTTTCCACCGAGCTTTATCTGGAAATCATGTATTCGGACAGGAGTCCGCTCTCGCGGGCTCAGCGGGAGATGATCGCCACCGCGGTTTCGAGGGCCAACGCCTGTCATTACTGAACGGAGGAACATGGCAAGGATCTCCGGGGCGAGGTTCATGGTGAGGAAGGTTTCGAATTGGCGGCGGCGGTGAAGGAGGATTTTACGCAGGCAAAGCTTTCGATCGCAGATCGACGAATGCTGAATTTTGCTGTGGCCCTGACCAACGCGCCGGCGAGTTGCCGCGAAGACGACGTCAAGGCTTTGCGTGAGGTAGGATTCAGCGACATCGCGATTCATGACATCGTCCAGGTGACCGCGTTGTTCAACTACTACAACCGCCTGGCTGATGGCCTAGGCATAGATCCGGAGGAGCCTTGCTAGCCTCTGAGTCCCCGATAGTTTTGCTGTTCGAAAAATTTTCGTCATTTGTGGAGGAGTACGCTTCCGTCTTGTCCATGGGTGGGATGTATCTGTGGACTGAGGAGCGCCGCGCGGTCGGTTCACTCGTCGGATTCGAGGTTCGTCTGAACGACGGATTCAAACTCGCGACAGGTTTGGGGGAAGTGGTCTGGGTTCGGCCAGCATCCGAGGGACGGCCTGCAGGTATGGCCGTGCGTTTCCAAGAGCTCGATGACAAAGGGCGCGAGCTTTTCCTCAAGATTCTGGAAGAAGAGGTCAAAAGCGGCGGTCGTCCGTTCGATCTTGCCACTGTCCCTGAAGATGCCTTGACTGAAGCAGATGCTATCTTGCCTCCGCCAGAGGCCGAGTCAGCGCCGATCGAAATCAAGGCAGACACCTCCCGGCCTCTGGTTCCGCGGCCGACCATGTCGGCCACCGAACAGAAGATTCTCGGCGAGGACGGGTTTACCCTGCTGGAAGCGGATGAACCGTCTGCGGCGCCGGTCGCGCCGCCGCCGCCGGACCGCTCTTTGGAGCAAGCAGAGTTCGATGCACCCTGGGGAGCTGAATTACCCAATTTTCCAGAAGAGGTTTTCACCGACGATCTGGATTTGCCGATCACCGCAGGTGGCGAGGCGATGGTTTCGTCAGCGCCCGCGATGCCGGACACCGCGTCATCGCCAGCCTCGCCAGCGGC
>JAJCXQ010000005.1 GCA_029263355.1 Acidobacteriota bacterium
CGTCGGCAATCGGTTGCGGCGTGCAGACGACGCTACATACCGGCTGAGTGCCACAAGCGATGCCGTGATCGTTGAAGGCTTCCCAAATGCGGCAACCGTTGGGAGTGCCGTTGGCCAGGTTGCCATCGTCGTCATCAGCCGCAATATAAAGCGTGTACCAGTTGCTGGCGCCACAACCATTAACCGTGGCGCTCGGGTTACACTGGCCACCGGACGCGACCTGATAGGCGCTGCCCATCGGCGTCATGATGCCGTACCACAGCTCTTCCATCTTGGTCCAGCCGCCTTCAGTACCATGCTCGGTGATTAACAATTGGGCCAAGTCCCAGTTGGCGGAACTGGCAATGTAACTCTCACAGTGGCCTTCGTAACCCATCGGGCCTTGGTAAGGGACAAACGCCTGCGGGTGAATGTAGGGACAATCTGTGTTGCCCGCGCCGATCAGACGGTCACAGTTCATGCCGGCATTGGTTTCGACAGTGTCGGGACGCGCAACGGTTGAAATGCCGTTGACACCGTAGGCCGACACATCACGCACGCCGGTGCACCCCGGGTTGCAGTTGAAGCAGGTGTTGGTCGAAAAGTTCTCGCCGATACACGGGTCGCGTAGCTCGATGAAAGCGAAAGAGTCGCCGATCGCTTCACCGGTACCGTTTTCGCTCGCCGCTCCGCCGGCGTTGGAGTCCATGCCGTGGCCCCACTCGTGGAGGAACACCGCCGCGATCTCACCGGTGTTGCCGCAGCCACCACCGGAAGTGTAGAAGTTGACCGTTGAACCGTTCCAGAACGCGTTGCAGTTATTGTTGATGTTCATGTTGGCGGTCAGGGTGCCATTCAGCCAGCCGTTGCCTGGCAAGAAGTTCGCCGCCGTACGATTGATGTTGGTGAGGTGGTAGAAGCCGGTCCGCGCTGAATGCGTGTTGCCGGCGCCGCCGACGCCCGGGGTCGTGCAATCGGTCCCACCAGCGCCGCCGAAGTCGATGTTGCCATCGGTCGAGTTCGACAGCGAGATGTTGCCGCAGTTGTCGTTGATGTTGGTGTAGCGGCCGTTGAGCTGCACCGTGGCGGTGCCACCCGAATAGGTGTAGCTGCCGTTGGCGTCGGTGACCTGGGTGCCACCATTAATGACGGTGGCGAACGGCAAGCCGGTGGTGAGGAGCGGATCCGTGTTGGTTACCGGATAAACGTTGCCCTGCACGTCGGCATAAACAGTTTCGTCGGTGAACTCGAGAATCTCGCCACTGTGGGCGTCAACCAAGACTTTGTAACCATGGTCGTTGGCACCCAAGTACCGGAACTCCCAGACCAAACGGTGGGTGTAGCCAAGGCCAAAACTGCCTTTGTAGAACTCGCCGAGGCCTTCTCCGTCAAAGGCGGTCGGGTAGATCTTGAGCGCGGCGCGATCCACCCTCTCTGCGATCGTGCTATCGAGCTGAGCGATCGCCAGGTCGATGGCTTCGCGGTCGCTCACCGCAGGATTGACATCGAGGTTGATGTCGGCGGCCCTATTGACACCGAATTGCACGATGTTGCCGTGGTTGACGCGGAAGAAGACGTGAGCGCCTTCAACTGGAATGCCTTTGTGATATTGCTGGAATTCGATTGACCAGAAGTAGTTATTTTTACCGTAGGCGAGGCTGCGGCTGGTATCGAGACGCAAATCTTTGGTGTCAGTGCCGAGCAGGCCGGCATTGCTTTTCATAAAGCCCTGGAGCAGGCCGGCAACGTCTTCGACCTTCAACTCGCCGCGCGACTCGAACTTGAGATTGCCAGCGGCCAGGTCACGCCGGGTCAAGGAGTTGCCTTTGCCGGGAATCAACGCGATGCCCGAGCCCTGAATCAGGTGCGGCAGGTTGTTGCGGCTGTCGTAGCTGACTTTCCACTCGGTTGAGTGTTTGCTGAAGAACGCCTGCAACTCTGAGTTGACAAAGGCCTTGTGCGAGCCGGGTTCAATAGTTTCAATAGACGGCGCAACTTTCAGCTCCGGGGTCATGATGCCCTGAGCTACTGCGGCCTTGTTGGAGTCACCTTCTTGCGGTGGCTGGATGCCAAATGCGGCCGTGGCGAGCAAGGCCGAAGTGACCAGCGCCAGGAGAGGGAATTTCAGAGTTGTTGTTTTTCGATGCATGTGTCCTCCTTGTGGGGGCGGGAAGCCAACATGATGACTGACATGCTGAAGAAGCTTCCCTACATTTCAAAAAGCGAAATCGCCAAAACGGACAGCACAATCCCTGTCGAGCGGTGTCGCAGGGGCTCGGCTGACCAATGGCAATATTCTCGGCCCAGCTCAACGATGGCAGGGGCCGATTTTCTGGTTCGATACGTGGGTTCTATGAAGCAAGAACCGAGCCAAAAGCAGCCGACAGGCAAATAGTCAGCACCAGCTCTGTTGAGCGCCAAGATTCAATATTTCTACGAAAAACGGAGGACCACAGTGCTGTTTCGTCTGTCGACTGTTCGCAAGCAATTATCAGGGTTGAGATTGGCCCTGTTCAAACTTGATAATCCAGACCCTGATCGAGGCTGCGCACTCGAGGTTGCGGTCGCCGCAGGCTACTTCCCTCGCGACCGCAACCGCCACAACAGCGACAACGTGTAGGCACCAGAAGCGGCGGCCCCGAGCCGCAGCAACTGCATCCACACCGGCCGCTTGCGCGGGATCAGCTTACCGTTCAGATAGCGCTTCCGACATTCGGCGCGGCGCAGCTTGCCACTCGGCGTCTTGGGGACACAGTGGGGCGGCACGCATTCGACGACGTCGGGTGACGATTTGACCACCGATCGAACCCGATGCCTGATCTCGGCGGCCATTCGCTGCCGCTCCCCGGGATCCGTCTTACGGGTCTCGGCGATCACCACCAGACTCTCGCTGCCGGTCTTCGGGTTGGCGACGCCGAAGGCGGCAACGCAGCCGCGGCGAATGCCGTCAACGGCCGCCGCTACAATCTCGACCTCAGCCGGATCGATGTTGCGTCCCGCCTTGATGATCAGATCCTTCACCCGGCCGGAAATGAACAGATCACCGTCGGAGAGATAGCCACGGTCGCCGGTGCGGGTCCAGCCGTCGGCGGTGCGGATCGCGGCGGTGGCTTGCGGGTTGAGGTAGTAGCCCGGTGTTGCCGAGGGACCGCGGAACTGGATGTGGCCCTCCAGCCGTTCGTCCACCGGCACATCGTTGTCGTCCACCAGCCGAATCTCGTGGTTGGCGACGGCTTGGCCGACGGCAACAAACTGCAGGGACTCACTCGCCGCTTCGGCGTCCTTCGGTTCTTCTGTCGGGATCGCTCGACCGCTGCGCTGGAAAGCTTCGCGCTCGATCCGGTCGATCCGCGGCGGCTCCGCACGCGGTGGGAAGGTCACCGCCACAGCGTTCTCCGCCAGACCGTAAACCGGCTTCATCGCCTCCGGCCGGAAGCCACAAGCCGCGAAACGCTCGCAGAAGCGACGAATCGTCTCGGGATTGATCGGCTCAGCGCCGTTGAGCGCCATGCGCCAGGACGACAGGTCCAAGTCGGCGAGATCGCGGTCGCGGACGCGGCGCAGGCAGAGCTCGTAAGCGAAATTGGGGGCCGGCGACAGGCTACCGCGGTAAGTCCCCATCGCCTCCAACCAACGCTTTGGCCGGCGCAGAAAATCGAGTGGCGAGAAACAGACCATCTCGAGGCCGTGGCATAAGGCGAAGAGCCAGCAACCGATCAGGCCCATGTCGTGATAAAGCGGCAGCCAGCTGATCACAACGTCCTCGCGGCGGACCTGGACAGCCTCGCCGATCGCATGGATGTTGGCGATCAGGTTGGCGTGGGTCAGGGTGACGCCCTTGGGATCGCCGGTGCTGCCCGAGGTGTATTGGATAAGCCCCAGATCCTCGCCATCGAGCTCTTGCTCAACGGTGGTCGCGGCGGTGGATCCGGCCGAATTGCTGCGCCCCTCCGCCACCAGGGTGGCAGCGGTGGCGATGGTCTCCAGGCTCTCGACTTTGGGGCCGAGCAGTCGCGCCAGCGAAGTCATCTGCTGCTCGGTGATCAGCGCTGTAACCGCCGCATTACGCAAGATCGTCACCTGACGCTCGGCGTACTCCTCCAGCTGATCCACCCGCACCGGCGGATAAATCGGCACCGGCACGGCGCCGGCGACCAGGACGCCGGCGAGGCTGAAGAAGAAATCTTTGCCAGTGGTCAGCATCAGAGCGACCGTCTGGCCTTTCTCGACGCCGCGCGACCGCAGACCGGCGGCGATAGCTTCGGCGCCGTCGAGCAAGCCGCCGAAAGTCAGGATCTCGGCTTCCGCGTCGTCCTGCGGCAGGATCAGATGGGTCGCCTCTGGCTTCTCCGCGGCGCGCAGCCGCAGGGCGGCGGTCAGGGTCGTGCCGCGACAGGAGGCCCTGACGACCGGCTCATCGCGAAAGGACAATACTCGTGCGGGAGTGGTCTCGGGTATTTGGGTCTCGACAGGCAAGGTGAACCTCTGGAGGAATGGGGCCGGGCGGCTCGATGACAGGGAACCGGGCGGCTCGATGACAGGTTGATGCGGGCGGCGAGGTGAGTTGCCAGTCACATGTTACCATGAGACTGTACATAAAGCCTTGATGCAGTGACCGGCT
>JAJCXQ010000006.1 GCA_029263355.1 Acidobacteriota bacterium
TGACCCGTCCTTCGACCGCCACAACCGGGACATCGACGAAGATCGGACTCATTGCTGGCTCGACCTCGATCCATCGCGAGACCCAGGTCGAGCCGCTTGTGTCGTCGACCTTGAGCAGGAAGCTGCCCGACTCGAGGTCTGTGATCTGTAGCGCACCCTCCAGCGCGGGAGTGGCTGCGAGGCGGTCGGTCAAAACCGCTGATCCCGGCTCCAACTGCCCCAGAGTCACCAACCAAGAGTGCCCGGCGGGGTCGACCGGAGGCTCGAGAACCACCTCGAGCGTTGCCGGAGGGAAGAGGACGATGGGATCTTCGAGAAGGGTTTCCCGAGCCTCTTTGATCGTGAGATCGGTGATCTTCGCCGGTGCGAATCCCGGTTTCTCGATGCTCAGGCGGTACCCGGCCGCGGGGATCCCCTGCAACTGGAAGAAGCCGCGGTCATTGGCTTTGGTGCGCAGGGTCAACGCATCGAGTCGCTGCCGCTCGCGCGGATCTCCCTGCCAGCCGGATATCTGGCGCTCGAGCATGACCTGTGCAGGAGTCTGATCTGGACCGGGTTGCGCCAGGCTAATCCAGCCGGCGAGCGAGGCGCCTCGCAGTAGCCGAAGGCTCCCGAGATCGGTGATCTGTCGTGGCTTGACGGAGGTGTCCCAGAAATAATGCGGAATGTAGCCCGCCGCAGAGACTCGCAGGTCGAGCTGGCCGGAGGGAACCTCGCAGGTCCAACGGCTTTTTTCCACCGGGCAGCGGAACTCTGCCGTAGACATTGGCATGCCGCTGGCCGAGGTCTCAGAGCCAGGCGCCAAGCTGAGCTGAACCACCGTTTCACCGGGCGCCTGCTCGCCGGTTGGGAGTGTCAGGCTGCCGATCAGGGTTGCGGTGGAGAACAACCCGAGGACAATACTCTCGTCGGCGGGCTGAACGGTTACTTCGGGAGCCCAAAAACCATCAACCTCGAGAGACAGCCGCCAGGCAACGGCACGGTCGAGGTCAAGGGTGCTCTGCCACGGTGCGCGGAGCTCCAGCTTCAACGCCTTTGCCTCCAGCTCAGGCCTAGGGTCAGCTGGCTCAGCCCAGATAATTCCGGAAAGGACCTCGGGGGCCGATTCCTGCGCGATGGCAATTCGGAAAGGGACACCTGGGTCAGGGGGCGCGGAGGCCCACACCTGAGTCGCGACGAGAGTGATGGCGCCCAGCTGAAGCAACCAGGCTAGCGGCTCTCGCCAAGGCCATTTGCGGCGGCAGCGCATTCTGAGAGCTTCCCGTGCAGGCTGAGCTTGCAGGCTCCAATCCGACAGACTCAGTCGAGGTAGAGGATACAGAGGTTCCATTGCTGGCAAGCCTCGGGAAAACAAACTGTCTGGCTGCCGATCTGAAGACAAATCTCCCCCGCGAAGCAACCGCGATACGCGATGTTGGGAGGGTCTTCCGCCACACACACCGCTATGCCATGTACGTTGTCACAGACGCGGCACTGCTCTGCGTCGCTCTCGAGGGCTGGCAGAATTGCGAGGCTGGCAAGGGTCAACAGGATTAGGGTCAGACCGGTCAAGCGTGATCTCATGAAACCTCCTAACTAGGCGAAGCATCTCGGTCAACTAAAGCAAAACACCCCGGTGGTACATGCCGAAGTCAAATAAGGCGACTTTAGATCAATTCCGCTTTGATAGTGTCTCTTTGAGAGTATAGAAAAGGCTAGAGACTTCGTCAATCGAATACAGGGGGCTTCAGCCATCATCTTGCCCGTAGGGCTGCTCACTGGCCGGCAATCGACCACTAACCTCCGCCAGCAACCCCGGGGGTTTAGGTACTGGCACAGGTAACTTACTTCCTGGTAGCTCTGCCCCCTGGTAGCTCTGCCTGGCACGCCTAGACAGGCAGAGCCTTGGATCATGACCCTTGGGCATCCAGATTGGTCGAGATCGTTGGCATCGAACGGCCCCGCAGGACTTCGAATATGGCGGGTCGCCGAGGCGATCTTCCCCAAACACAGCTTTCCTCCCAGCTTACCCTTCGTCCGCATCGGTGACGCGATCGACCCTCTCGCTGACGCGGGTGGGGCGGCACGCTGGGTGTCGTGGGCGCCAGCGTCTAGTTGAGCCCGGCGGCGGGGCCATCGTCGGCCTTGACCGGTAAGTGAAGCGCAGCCGAGATCTTGATCTCTGCGCTTGTTGGGTGAGGTGCGTTTTCCCTCTGCCTAGAACTCAGTGAATTCAAGAAATCCGAGGCTTCGAACGTTGAGATCGTCCCGTTGGTTTCCAAAGCCTTGCTGGTGATCCACGGAAAACGCTTGATCGCAGCGAAAGAGCTACTCAGAAACCTGGAAATGTGGCCCAGTAGACTCCCCGCCAGATCTCTTCCCGACATGGCCGGAACCTAAATAGCCGGAGGAATCAAAGAGTTAAGCGACGCCACCGCCGGAGAAAAAATAGCCGGCGGCGACCCTTGATTACGACCCTGAAAAGGACCGCCCGACGGTCAATGTTGGTCCGAGGGGCGTAAGCTGCCAAGACGCCGAACGACGTGAGCGCCGCAAGACTGGCTCGAGCGGTCAACCATGGCCAATCGCTGGGGGCAGTTGGCCAGTGCTGCCCCTCCAGTGCCCCTTGACAGGTACAGACCGGGTACATGGGTTACAGATTAGACCGGGCACATGGGTAACACTCCGGTGGGTCAAACTCAGGCATCGAGGAGGTATTCCGATGCCCTGGAGCGAGACAACACTTATGAGCGAACGACTGTGCTTTATTGCGGATCTGGAGAGGAATCTGTATTCCATGACGGAGTTATGTGAACGTCACGGCATCAGCCGTAAGACGGGCTACAAGTGGGCGGAGCGATACGTCGCTGAAGGCGTCGAA
>JAJCXQ010000007.1 GCA_029263355.1 Acidobacteriota bacterium
CTTTCGATCTCTTCATTCTCGGCCACCACCTGTTCGAACTCCTCGCCTTGAGCGAAGGCCAGCAACGCGGTTGCCAACAAAAAGGACACAACAAAACCAACAATTGCCCATTTCCTCCGGAACCTCATCTGTCTAAAACGCCTCACAACCAGCCTCCTTCGTTTTTGACCAACCCGCGACCCTTGGGCCGCGATGCAATTGGCAACAATTCATGATGTGACAACCCGGCTCAATGCATGAGTAGCTGGACAATCTGCTCGAGAGCCGGTACAGCGATCGATTGGATCATCTGATGCTGCTGGCCGCCGGTGTCCGTGACGGTCAATTGCACGTCGAACTGACCACCCAAAATCAAGGGCATTCGATGGGTCGTCTGCGCTTCCGAAACCGACAGGGCTGTGCCATCTCCAAAGTCCCATGCGTAGCTGCTGATGCCGATATCGTCGGTTGAGCCAGAGGCATCGAACGAACATCTCAACCCGGTGCAGTCAACCGCAAAGGCGGCCACCGGCGGGGCGCCCGCCGAGTCAAACACCCGCGCCAGTGCCTCGATCTCCGGGAGGATCAACGCTCTGTCATAGAGGCGAGCTTCGTCAATCAGGCCGTTAAAAAACCTCTCCCGACCAGCCTGACCATCGGTGTTCAACAAAGAGTGAATCCAACGGCCAATCTCCCAAGAGTGGCCAGAATCTAATGGCGCCGCCATGTACTGATCACCCACATCCAGAGCTGCGGGGATGCCGTTGTAATACGCACGGATGACCCCGGAATCGAAGGTCACAGCGAGATGGAACAATTCGTTGATCGGCGCTGCCTCGAATAGAGTCGACTCCTCGACTCCGCCGTTGCCGCGGTTGAATGTGACCACCAGTCGCGGATTCGAAGAGTCGTTCTGCAGCCAGATCTCGATATCGGTCGCGTCTGTGGCGTCAACCGCGCCGCGGACAAAAAGAGGCCGGTAATGATCTATGCCGGCCGGTTCCATCCGGACCCAAGCACTCCAACTGAAGGTATTGGTGACATTGAGCGCGGGATCGTAGGGAATCGCCAGAAAGTCTCCGGTTGCGGGATCTGTATTGCCTTCGAAGGCGAGGGCACAAACGTTCTCCTCTACCGGGGCAATGTCTCCGGGTTGGCACTTGAATACAGGATCGTTAGCGTCGGCTCCGGCAGACGAGCCCAAGTCGAAAAATTCGGCACTAATTACCTCCTGGGTAGGATCCGCTGCATCGTCGAAAGGCAAGTAAACCAATTCGTCTTTCGGAATCACAGCCTGAGCGAGCGACTCGATGCCTGAGATCTCCAAGGCACGATCGTAAAACCGTACCTCGTCCAAGAAGCCGTCGAGGTAGTGAGCTCCTCCACTACCAAGATCGAGGTGAACATGGTCGATCTTGCCTAGGTGCCAGTCTCGCCCGCCTGCCAACGGAGGCGGCGACATCACCGGATCACGTTGGGCGATCGCCTGTTCGATACCGTCGTAGAACACTCTTACCGTGGTGCCCTCGAACGTAACCGCCAAGTGGAACAGCGTGTCCAAAGGTGGATCGTCGAAGCCGATCGCATCGATGACGCCACCATTGGTGCGATTGAAGACCACCATCAAATCGTGCGAGCCAGGTTCCCGATAGACCTCGATATCATTGGCGTCGGCCGTGCCACGAACGAAAATGGGGCGAAAGATATCGGCAACACTGCTGTTGATCTGCACCCAGGCGCTGAGCGTGAAGGCTGAGGTAAAGTCGAGCGCCACGTCGCTACCAATAAGAACTTCGTCATCGATAGCAGGCGTATTTGCCCCTGTCAGCTCGATAGCACATAGGTTGCCCGCAACTGGCGCAACTAGCCCAGCCTGACAACGATGGCTTGGATCATTTGCGTCGACCGTGGTTGTCGATCCAAGACGGGCATCGTTGCCCTGGCCAGTGAGATCGATCGCTGGATCACTCGCATCGTCGAAAGACCAATAGCCAACCAGCGAAGCGTCGACGGGAGCGTCGTCGTCAAGAATCCGGACAAGGGCGTGATGAGTAGCGAGTAAACCGTTTGCGGGATTTGAGAACTCGACCCTGAATCTTCGGTCTGGCTGCACCAGGTTGTTGTCGAACAGCGTCACGGTCACGACGGCCGACGTTTGTCCGGCGCCGATGGTCAAGGTACCGGCATCCGCCAAGAAATCGACACCTGCTCGAGCCGTGCCGTCAACGGTCGCAAAATCAACAGTGACAGCCTGGCTGCTGCTATGACTCAAGGACACCTCGAAGTCAAAGCTCCCAGCACTCTCAAGATCTTGGACGTGCCGCGCCGAGATCGTCGGAAGACCGTCATTGTCTACAATCTCAGCATTCGCTCGATCATCACCTAGCAAGACCTCAGTCACATTCGACAGTACGAGCTCAAAGGTTTCGTCCACTTCGCTCTGACCATCATCGATAAGTGGTACAGCCACGCTCGCTTCCGCGACACCCGCAGCGAAAGTCAAGGTGCCGCTGGTTGCGATGTAATCGAAACCAGCGACCGCGGTGTTGTCCACGGTTTGGTAGTCGACGGTCACGGCTTGTGCGGCAGGGCTGCTCAGCCTCACTGTCAGCTCGATCTCGGCGGCGCCCTCGCTAGCGCTGACATCCGCCACGGTAAGAGTGGGTAGCGCTGTTGGTGTCGCTAGCAGACGGACTTCAGCTCCGACCAAGGCGCGATCGAAGAATTTTACGTCGTCGAGCACACCGTCGAAGAAGCTGACTCGCCCATAGCCCCATGGATTCTGTGCCGAATGGTCGAAGGTGCCCATCAACCAATCGTGTCCACTGGCCAACGGCGGCGACATCCACGGCGAACCGGAAGTCAACGCTGCCCGCTCGCCGTCATAGTAGACCCGGACTTGAAAGCCATCGTAAGTGACTGCGAGATGAAACAACTGGTCAGCCAGCGGCGCCGCGAACCATGCAACACCGACGGCGCCGCCGTTGCCACGGTTGAAGACCACGATCAGGTTGCGATTCTGAGTATGGGTGTAGATTTCGATGTCGTTCGAATCCGTCACCCCGTCGTAGGCACCGCGAGTGAACAATGGACGATGTATATCGATACCGTCGGTGTCGAACAGGACCCAGGAGCTGATCGAGAACGCCCCCGTGAAATCTAAGGTTGGATGATTAGGCAAGCGTCCATAGTCGCCGATCGCTGGGTCGACATCCCCACTGAAATCCCAGCTGCACAGGTTGTTCTCGATGGGAGCCAGGCTGCCGGACCCACAGGCGAACGCAGGATCCTGCGCGTCTACACCGATCACATTACCCAGTTGCGCCGCTACCGACTGGCCGCTGAGATCTGCTGAAGGGTCTTGGCTGTCATCTGCCGACCAATGGCCGATCAAGGAGGTTGCCGGGAGTTCCACCAGTGCCAAAGTCTCGATCTCCACTGCGCTGAGGGCTCGGTTGTATATCCGCACTTCATCGAGCAGGCCATCGAGGAAATGGGCGCCGCCGGCTCCGAGGTCGAGGTCTTGATGGTCGATCTTGCCCAGCCACCAGCCTCGCCCCGTTGCGAGCGGTGGTGGCTGCATCTCAGGATCTCGCTGCGCGATCGCTTGCTCGACGCCGTCGTAGAACACCCGCACCTCGACGCCGGCAAAGGTCACCGCGAGATGGAACCATTCGTCTTCGGGTGGATCGACAAAACCGATGGCGTCAATCACGCCACCATTGCCGCGGTTGAACACCACCATCAGATCCATCGAGCCTGGCTCACGGTAAACCTCGATGTCATTGGCGCCCGCCGAGCCTCGCACGAAGATCGGTCGGAATCCCGAGCCACCGCTGTCCAGTCTGATCCACGCTGACAACGTAAAGGCGGTGGTGACGTCGAGATCCGGATCCTGAGCAAGCTCGAGAAAATCGTCAATTGCTGGATCGTTCGCACCCGTCATCTCAACGGCACAGACGTTGCTCACTGAGGGCGCCCTTTGGCCAGGCACACAGACAAAGGCGGGGTCGTTCGGGTCTTCGCCAGGTAGGCTGCCCAGCTGACCGTGATGGCCATGACCACTCGCGTCGTAGGTCTGTTGCGCTGCGTCATCGAACGGCCAATAGGCAACCAGTGAGGGATCGCTTTGGACAGGTGTGTCGTCATCGAGAATGGTCGCAAGCCCCGGAGCGGAGAGCACCATCGGGAGACTAGGATTCGACAATCCGAGGTAAAGGTCCTCGTCAAATTCGGTGACACTGTCGTCAAGAATCGGCACACTGACCGTCGTGCTGGTTGCGCCAAC
>JAJCXQ010000008.1 GCA_029263355.1 Acidobacteriota bacterium
AAAATGCCGCAGTCCTGGAATCGGTACGCCTATGTTCGCAACAACCCGGTAGGCGCCATTGATCCTGATGGTAAAGTGGCAATTCTGGTGACGGCTGGCTTGGGAGCGCTGGAAGGCGTCGGGTTCCAGCTCGCCATCAACATTGTGTCCGGAGAACCTCTGGGAACCAATCTGTTACGTGAAGCCGGAACTGGTGCCGCGCTGGGCGCAGCTGGTGCGGGCCTTGCCACAGTGGCTGTGAAGGGTTTTCGGAGACTTAGGCAAGCGCGCCAGGCAAGTAAGGCTTCAGCTCTTGTAAAAGGCCGCCCCTTAGCACGTCATCACACCAGTCCAGATAATATTAAGCAAATCAGACAGAAAGGAGCAATCGATCCAGCACGGGGAGAACCAGTTGGAGTTCACGTTGAAGTCGAGCCCTTTGGATCGGTGAAACCCGGGAGAGGTGGCCCGAAGGCTCAAACGGGGAGTGTTGCAGAGGGTGCGTTTGTAGAGTTCCACCTTCCTGACAATGCGATTCGTACCAATAGCATTGGCCCCAGGAATACGGCGGTCATACCCACAAATGATCCTCTTCCACTTGGCGGAGAAACAGTTTACCGTAGAGTACTACCATGGCATCAGTAAGAATCCCGAAGTCATTTCTGTATGCGATTTTGGTTGTTTCGCGGCAACTCGCGTTGTCCCTGGACCGGTCCCTGTTCGATGACTGGGGAGCGTTCCTGGATTTCTTTGGTGATAGAGAACGTGAGACCTATTTGGCTGTCTTAAACAGGTTTTCTCAAATGGATGAGATCGACTTCGATCACACCTCTGAAGTCCACGGCCTCAAGGACCTGACGTTGATCAGTCGAATTTGGTCAAGAGCATGTTTCTTTGCTGGAGAACATGTGTGGCTTCCGAGAAATGATCTAATCTTTGCAAGGTCGGCTCTGCAAAGCGGCCTGCAATTAATTGAGCCTGGAGCGCGCCCTACCGATTCGGAGATTACCAACACTAGGATGCGCCTTTCAGAATGTGAGGCGGTGTTCGAGCAACGAGTCACTGCGAATGCGCTACGACGGGCTCAAGCGGTCGAGCACTTCAACTCCTCCCTTCATTTTGAGCACATACCGATTGACGATCTTGTAGATATTGAGTCCTGCTAGGAAGACGTCCTTCTCCAGTAGCAGGGCGCTGGGTGTCGCCGCAACGCCTCCGAGTACCCACCCAGCGAGACTCCGGGACGCACTGTCAACTACGACTACCCTAGGTTCAGCGCTGCCTCTGCCGTCACAATACTTACCGAATTCGCAGTGAGTCGGGAAGCGTCGATCCGACTCCATCAAACGAGGACCTGGCCGGAGAAGTGTCTGACACCGCTTGGGGGGGTCGAAAGAAATTGCCGGCCCCGGCAATTTCAGCCTGCGTTACCGTTACGATGTCGCCAACTATTCGGGCGCTACTTTGGCCAGGTGAATTCCGTTCGAGTGCCTGAGTCGATCTCCACTCCTTCCTTCGTGAGCTCTAGGTATTCGACTTCGTTTGTTCCGTAGTGCCAATGTTCAAAGGCTCCTTGGAAATCCCGCAGTTTCTTCCCGCGGGTGAGGACCGTATTCCAGGGAAGTTTATAGAAGCGTAGGCATACTTCTTCGGCAGGTCTTTGAGGGTCTTCTCAGCCTTTTTTCGCGAACTGAATATCCCTATGACAGTGGGCTGCTTCGCCTCAAAGTGCTCCAGGACATACACATTATTTTTCCCCACTTCGACGATCCTCTCGCGGTTGAAAACGACTCACAATTCATACGAGGTTTCGAGTCTTCGCCCTCGTAACTCTATTGGAAACGTCGCCTTCGTCGCTGACCAACAAGACGACGCGGGCTTCGCCACTCCGACCAACTACTTCAGCTTCTGCCGCAGCTCATCCGCCCGACGCTGCCAACGGCCGGCCTCGTCCCATTCGCCGAGCTGAAACAGCAATAGGGCGATGTTGTGAATCGCCTCGTCATAGTCGGGACGCAGCTCGAGGGCACGACGATACGACAAGCGCGCTTGTAAGGCGCGTCCCCGAACGGCGTATGCCAACCCCAGCGCCTTGTGGGCTTCAGGGAGCTCAGGATCCGATTCCAATGCTTGCTGCGCGGTCGCAAAAGCTCGGTCGGCCGACTCCGGGCCGAAGCCATAATTGGCGACCCGCAACGCATAAGCGCTAGCCAATTCGGCGCGAGCCAGGGCAAAGTTCGGGTCGAGATCCAGGGCCGCAGTATAAAGCTCGATCGCGGATTCATTGGCGCCTCGCTCGTAGCGTAGATATTGCTCGCGACCACGCAAGTAATAGTTATGCGCGGCAACCTCGTGAGTCGGCTGCCGCTCGAGATCACGGCGCTCTTTGGGGCTGAGCTCGGCTTGCAGGGCGCGGGCGATGCGGTCCGCGACGTCACGTTGGATTTCAAAAATGTCCTCTAAGTCGCGATCGTACGCTTGACTCCAGAGGTGGCGATCTGTGGCGACATCGATCAGCTGGGCAGTGATTCTCACCGTGCCCTTCTCCCGCCGCACACTCCCTTCCACAATCGACGCCACCCGCAACTCGTGCCCGATCTCGGGCAGGCTCATGGTGGAGCGTCGATAACCCATCGAAGTTGTCCGTGAGACGACCCTGAGCTCGCGAACTTTCGACAGCGCGGTGATGATGTCTTCGGTCATGCCATCCGAGAAATAGTCCGACTCAGGATCGCCACTGAAGTTGCGGAACGGCAACACCGCGATAGAGTCGGGGTGCGGCTTCGCCCACACCGAGTACCAAACCACCAACAACGCCGCCAACAGCAACGCGACGATCGGAACGGCTAGCCAACCAACCAGACGCCACCGCTCTCTCCGTAGGTCCATCGCGACGGGCGGTGATGAGGACGGAGACGAGACCTCGAGAGGAACCACGTCAGCAATCAGTCGATATCCTCGTTTGGGTAGGGTCTCGATCAGGCGCGGTGAACGTGCGTCATCCCCCAATAGCCTCCGCAGCTCCGAGATCCCACGGGCCAACACCACCTCTTTGACGAAGGTACCGCGCCAAACCTCGCCCAGGATCTGATCCTTGGGCACCACTTCTCCGGCCCGATCGGCGAGGTAGACGAGCACCGCCATCACCTTGGGTTCGAGACGCACTGCCCGGCTGCCGCACGTCGCAGTTCCCGCCGCCGGTTGTATCAACCATTCCGCCAACTCGAACGGCCGCTTTCCGAAGCCGCCCACCGCCGTCGGCTCCGACGTCTCTCGAACGCTTTCCTGGGCACCTTCAAACATTCTTAAACAAGTCTAAAAGCTTCGATCAAGCATCACCGCGTGCTCTGGCCTACTCTGACCGCTGCTCGGCCCCGGGGCCGCACCTACCGCACCTCTCCGTCCACTTCGAGAGCACGTCTGGAGCCACCATGCACGACGCCACCATGACCACCCCTCCGATTACCCCCAACGGACCGTCTGGCGATCGCGCCTTCTTCGGACATCCCCGGGCCCTCGCGACACTGTTCTTCACTGAGATGTGGGAACGCTTCAGCTATTACGGCATGCGTGCCTTGCTGATTCTCTTCATGACCACTGCCGCCGCCGAAGGTGGTCTCGGCTTCGACACCGCCAAGGCGGGCGCGATCTACGGCCTCTACACCGCTGGAGTGTATCTCTTCGCGTTACCCGGCGGTTGGCTGGCCGACCGCCTCTTCGGTCAACAGCGCGCCGTGCTGTATGGCGGCGTGCTGATCGCTTGTGGCCACTTCACGCTGGCGGTTCCTGGCCTCTTCACCTTCTACACCGGCCTGGTGCTGATCGTACTCGGCACCGGTTTGCTCAAACCCAATATCAGCACTATCGTCGGCCAGCTCTACGCCACCACCGACGAACGACGCGATGCCGGATTCTCGATTTTCTACATGGGCATCAATGTTGGTGGCTTCTTGGCGCCTTTGGTCTGTGGTTATCTCGGCGAAGAGGTCGATTGGCATTTCGGTTTCGCCGCCGCCGGTTTCGGTATGGTCCTAGGCTTGATCCAGTACGTCGCCGGCCTGAAGCACCTCGGCGGTGCAGGGCTCGCGATGGCTTCCGGCTTGGAGCCAGAAGCCGAAACCCGACGCCGAAACCGGATCTACCGCCAGTTGGCCGGCGGCCTGATCGTCCTGGGGGGTTGTGCCGCCTTATTGGCTACGGGTTGGCTACCGCTTAGTGTGGTCGAGTTGGCCAACGCCACGATCGTGATCATCGCGGCCTTCGCAATTTCGTTTTTTGCCTACATGTTCATGGCAGGTGGATTGAACCCGGGCGAAAAGCAGCGTCTCGGCGCGATCGGCCTGCTATTCGTATTCTCGTGGATCTTCTGGTCTGGCTTCGAACAGGGCGGCTCGTCGTTCAATCTCTTCGCCCGCGACATGACCGACCGTGTGATCCTAGGCTGGGAGTTTCCTGCCAGTTGGTTCCAATTCGTCAACTCAGCCTTCGTGATCCTGCTGGTGCCGGTCTTCGCTGCCCTCTGGCTGCGGCTCGGATCTCGCCAACCCGCGGTGCCCGTGAAGTTCGCCCTCGGCCTGGTGCTGCTGGGCGCCGGCTTCGCCGTGCTCACCTGGGGAGCACAGATCGCCGCAGATGGCGCCAAGGTTGGCCTCGGCTGGTTGGTGGCGGTCTACTTGCTCCACACCTGCGGCGAACTCTGCTTGAGCCCGGTTGGGCTGAGTACGGTCAGTCGCTTGGCGCCAGCTCGATTCACCGGTCAGATGATGGGAGTGTGGTTTCTCTCGATCTCCCTCGGCAACCTCACCGCCGGCCAGCTCGCCGGTCAAACCGAAACCCTGTCGATGTCTCAGATCTTCTTCTGGATCTTCGTGGTCAGCACTACCGCCGGCATCGCCGTGGCGCTCTTCCAGCGCCCCATCCGTCGGCTGATGGCCGGCGAGGCCTGAACCTCAATATTCCACTCTGATCTCGCCGATGCTGCCCTTCATCTCGAGTTTCAGGGTCGGCGCGTCGGCGGGAATCTTGTCCTTCCGCGGACGATCGATCGAGCTCTCGCCAATCGAGACATCGGCGCGATCGATGTCGACATGGATATCGTCCGGTAGCCAGATGCGACATTCACCGATGCCGAAGTCGATCTCGACACTGGAATCTCCCCGCCACGCACCCTTGAGATCCAAGAACAACTCACCAATTCCGTGATCGATCGTCACCGAGCGGGGACTGGCGTCGCCGAGGGAACGCACTTCGACCGAGCCAACGGACGCGTCGGTACGGAAGGATTCCATGGGGAACGGCAGGGGGTCACGAAACTCGACGAAGTGTTCGCCGGCGCCGAACTCGAGATCGACCCGCCGGATCCATAAGCCTCCCAAGTCGGCCTCCAACTCACCGATCCCAATTTCACCGACGATATCGACCGGATATCCTCGCGGAATAATCAACTCGATATTGTTGTCGACATTGTGTCGACCGCCCCCCAAGATCATGCCGAGCCAACCCCGCTTGCTACCGAAGCTGACTTCGTAAGTCCAGTCCCCATCCTCCGAGGGAGTAAACGTCTCGCTGAGCTCGAAGGTACTGGCGTCGTAGTCGGCTTCAACCCGGATCGGCTCACCCGCTGGACCGGGACGAATCGTGAAGTCTCCCATCTTGAGATCCAAGACGATGCGCCCGGTACGGGTCGCCGTCTCCGGAAAGTCTTCCAGCTCCGGTAACGGCAGCACGGTAGGAATCTGCGGAGCGTCGGTCGTGGGATAACCCGGGTGCTCAGGCGCCGGGGGCAGCTCATGCTCGGCTTGCCGTTGTTCTGGACGCGGGTCCTCAGGCTCCGAAGACAAGTGGATCGCGCTGACCAGGAAAATCAAACCGACCCCCAGGGCCATGATCGACAGACAGCCTACACATCCGTATTTGACACATCCCGGGACTTGGTTCTTCTGGCTCATGGTCGAATTTCCTCGATGACTGAACAGCTTCGCCGACTGCGGGCTGCTGGGCGTACTACGCGTCGGCCGAGCCGCTTGTTTCGCCACCCGTTGAACCGATGCTACCGATCGAACCTCGAAGGTGCGACAATGGTCTCACACTTCCAAGGAGGTTCGGATTCGATGAGCGCCGTTGAAACGGGCGCTGTGTCGGGGAAACCTGGCGACACGCCCCCGGTTGCCGGTCAGACGCCAGCATCCCCTGACTCACCCGACGAGCCGCCGCCGGCCAGGAGCAACGATGCCTCGTCGGCGGTCCGAGCGGGTGAACCGATCCGGGCATCACCCTTCAGTAAACTTGTGCCCTATCTCCTGATCTTCCAGGTGCTCTCCGGTGTCGTCTTGATGTTCACCTACCATCCCTCGGCTGGGACGGCCACCTTGGATCTCGTTGACCTCCGCGAAGCCAGTCGACTCGGTTTTGTCCGCGGGCTGCACTTTTGGGGTTCACACGCCGTCGTGATCATCGTCTGGTTGGCTGTTCTCCAGGTGGGTCTGCGTGGGGTTCAACGACAACGGCGCGAGCTGAAACTTGCACTCGTGGTTATGCTCCTGACCCTAGCGCTCGCAGCCACTGGCCACGTCTTGCCGGGAGACGACACCGCCTACGGATGGTTGACCCAGCTGCTGGAACCCACCCTTTCGACGGACAACCCTCCGCCGACAGAAGCCTCCGATCCCATAGACCTGATCGGTTTCTACGTCATGCACTGCATCGTGCTGCCGCTGGCCGTTGCTGCGGTGCTCATCGGGACCTGGCGGCGAGC
The DNA here is from genome assembly GCA_029263355.1 of Acidobacteriota bacterium. Classification (GTDB taxonomy): domain Bacteria; phylum Acidobacteriota; class Thermoanaerobaculia; order Multivoradales; family J023; genus JAAELT01. Next base: position 6,734 of record JAJCXQ010000008.1, read on the forward strand.
CTCTCGGCATCGCTCGCCCCTCGGGCTCTCCGAGCAGAACGATTGACTGCCATGGAGTCTCTTCGAGCCACGGCCTTGGCGCCGCTCATCGACTACCTGGCGTCGCCGCCGATTTTCCTATCGCTGGCTCTGCTGTTGTTCTTCCTCGCCCGTGGGTCGCGATGGCCGTGGACCACCGCGGGAGGCATGGCGCTCTTCACACTGTTTGCGGGGGTCTTCGTGTTCGGATTGACCGACGAAGGATTTCGGAGCTTGATTCTTCAACCCAATCGTCTACCGATCGTAGTGACCGCTTGGTCGACCGCCGCCGTGCTGTGGTGGGAGATGCACCGCATTAGGCGATTGGCAAGTCATCCTGAGTCGACCGACCCGATCGACCTCACCAGCAACTGGCTCCGCGACTCTGACCTCATCGCGGCGACGGTCGTCGGGCTGACGATCGTTCTTGCCGCATCCTTGATCCAGGCGCCTCTCGGAGCGCCAGCGGATCCGACAGCCAGACCTCTCCTCACTCAGCCCCCTTGGTTTCTCACCGGTTGGCAAGAGGTGGGTCTCTACTTCGATCCTTGGTGGTCTCACGGCGCCCTGCCCCTACTCGTCTTCGGCGGCCTCCTGCTGTTGCCATCAGTGCGGACAACAGGCGCTGCCGGACCAGGCCGAAGACGAGCTCTCTTTCTGTTCGTAGCGCTCTTTCTGTGGCTCTGGCCCATCATGACAGGTGGCCTGCTCCGTGGTCCCGATGTCCTTGCCGATGCTGCGGTACTGGCACAGACCGTGCCACCCGAAACCCTAGCCGAAACGTTATGGGTGCGATCTCTTCATATGCTCGAGCCAGCACACTGGTGGCTACGGGAGCTACCCGGTTTCTTCGTGCTCTTCTGCTACCTGCACCTCCTGCCACGCCAACTCACCCGCTGGTCTGCCACCCAGGGCGTTTTTCTCAGATATCGGGAAGCGATGGGAACCTGGCGCTTCTACGTCGCTGTGCTGTGGATCCTGGCGCTTGGCCTCGTACCGCTCAAGATGATCAGCCGCTGGCTTTTCGACATCAGCTACTGGATCTACCTTCCCGAGCTCGGACTGAGGTTTTAGATGAGCTCGAGTCGCTTTCTGCCTTGTGTCGTGATCTTGACGACGGCGGTGATCGTCCTCGCGGTGATCGACAACAACCGTCCCTGGAAACGGTTGCAGAGCGACCTGCTGGAGACTGAGCGACAGACCCTCGCCAGCGAGTTGGACACCCTACGAAACACGCAGCGCGATTTGCTCGACCAGTTGCAGACCGAGATCCGAGCCGAGAACGACAAGCTACGAGATCGACGGGACGAGATCCATGAGCTCGAGAGCGATCTGCGGCTCTTCCGCGGCAAGACACGAGCCGCCGAGCAACGCCAGCGCCGCCTGCGGGCCAAGCTCGAGGCAGCCATCGAACGTGACGCTGCTGCCGAGCTACAAGAGCTGCTGCGCCAAACCCGAATGGAGATCGAGGGGCTAGGTGAATTCATCACTGCTCGTGAGTCCAGTCTGGACACCATTCGATCCGAGTTGACCGCCGCCCGCGGAAGTTGGGCCGCAGCCAAGGCGCCGATCGACACTCTCGAGCAGAGACTCGCGGAGCTCGAGGAAGGCCCATTGGCGACCGTCACCCGTCTCGTCAGTCCGTCAGCTTCGATTCGCCAGATCACGATCCCCGAGGCGACGGCAGCGGGCGCCGCGACAACGAGCACCGTGCCCACCGTCGACCGTTGTGTGAGCTGTCACGTCGGCGCGATCCGTGAGGGTTTCGAGGACGAAAGCTGGCCCTCCCTACTGCTCGCCCATCCTCGACCTGAGCTCTTCGTCGCGAGTACGTCACCCCACCCCTACACACGTTTCGGCTGTAGCAGCTGCCATGGCGGTGAAGGACGATCCACCGATTTTACGCGCGCTGGCCACTCGCCGACCTCTGACGCACAAGCCGAATCTTGGGCTACAACTTGGAACTGGCGTCGTCCAGCGTCGCAACCTCTGTCGTCGCAACGGCGGTCGATGCTGCCTCTCGACCTTACCGCCGCCGCCTGCGGCTCGTGCCACCGTGACGCTCAAGCGACCGACGGTATGCCGGAGCTCGCTCGGGGTCACCGGCTGATCGCGGAGCTCGGCTGCAACGGCTGCCACGCGGGCGAGCCTGAAGGCCTCGAGAACCCCCGACGGATCGGGCCGCCGCTCCATCACATCGCCGAAAAGATCCGGCCCGACTGGGCCATTCGTTGGCTCGACCCACCACCGGAGCTCCGCTCTGGATCCCACAGACCGCACGTCCTCGGCCAGGACTCACCTGGTGCGGACCCCGATCGACGGACGGCGGAAGCCCGTGCCGTCGTCAGCATCCTGTGGGATGGGTCCCGGCAAGACGCGTACCCGGCTCCACCCGACGGCGATATCAAAAACGGTCGAGGGCTCTTCGATCGCATCGGTTGTGCGGCCTGCCACGTTGTCGATCCCGGGCAGGAGCGGGCGGAGACCCCTTACGGCCCGCTGCTAGCGGGTATCGGCAGCAAGGTTTCCCCCGGCTGGCTCTTCACTTGGCTGCTCGACCCGCGGTCGCTGCACCCCGAGACGACGATGCCAAGCCTGCGACTCAATCGACAGGAGGCTGCGGATCTGACAGCGTTCTTGCTGGACCACCGCGATCCAGCTTGGGAGCGGCAACAGCTGCCAACCGTCGATCCAACCGTCCGTGACGGGCTGCTTCTCGAGCTCCTCGAACAAGAGATGACACTGGAAGCGAGCCAGGCAAAGCTCGACGGCATGAGCGAGCGCCAACGACATCACGCGCTCGGTGAGCGCACGATCCGACGTCGCGGCTGCTACGGATGCCACCTGATTCCCGGATTCGAGGACGCTACAGCAGTGGCACCAAGGCTTTCCGAGCTAGCTGCCGATCTGCCACCTCAACGCTGGCTCCCGGCCTCACATCAGCCCAGCTACGAGCTCGACGATGACCAGACAACGGCCCTGTCACTAGCGATCCTGAGCCTCGGTTTGCCACCCCTCGACGCTCTTTTACCAGCAAACGAGCCACAAGCGACGGTGTTGACTGCGGGTCGACGGATCCTGGAGAGTTATCGTTGCCAAGCTTGCCACCTACTGGAGCCCGTGACCGATCCGAGCAAGTCCCAGGTCGATCGTCGCCAAGCCCCTGGCTTGACCCATATCGGTGCGCGACTGAGCTCACCTTGGCTGTTCAGCTACCTGGCCGATCCCACACGCTTCAACCTGCGACCCTGGCTGAAAACCCGCATGCCCACCTTCGGGTTGAGTGTGGAGGAACGCAACATGCTCGTTCGCTACTTCGCGGCCCGCGATGGCCGACCACTGCTGGCTGACGACGGAGCCCTCCCCGGCGGCCTGTCGGCTGACGACTTCGAACCGGTGGATTTGGCGGTCGGCGCTGTCGTCTTCCGCATGCTGCAATGCGATAGCTGTCACAGCAACAAGAGTCCCGAAGTTCAACAAGCCCCCGAGCTCGCACCACGCTATCAACTGGCCCGCCAGCGCTTGCGTCCCGACTGGGTCGTCGACTGGATCCTCGACCCTCATGCCTGGTCGCCAGAGACCGCAATGCCGGCTAATTTTCTCGCCGACTCGACGTCCCAGGCCGACTCTTCGTTTTTGATCGGCTCGATCAACACACCAATTTTTGCCGTCGAACGACAGCGTCTGCGTCGACTATTCGACTCCGAGGCTGATCTCCACGCCTATCTCTCCGACTCGCACCGGGTCGCGTCCGCGCTCAGGGACTACATCTGGACGCTGGGGGAGTAAGCTAGATCCCGTCCAGTTTTCGCCCTCTGCCGGCCGCCCACTGTGGACTGCGCGCGCAGCTGCGTAACTCGCCTCGGCGCTTTAATGTCCGCCAACCCCATTGGTTACAACAGTTTGGAGAGCTATAATCTGTTCTCTTGCTCATACATACTCGCCGCGTGCTCGCTCCACAGGGGCCTCCCTGGGAGGCGAAAAACGGGTTTCTGGATGCAATCTAGGCTAAACTGCGATTTAGATCTGACCTGCCAGGTCGGATCGACCAACACACAACTCTTCTCGAGATCCTCTTGACCGCTGAAGCGACAACCCTGGCCCCAGGCTCCCAGTGGGCTGACTTCGCGGAGCTGACCAAACCGCGTATCACGCTGATGGTGGCGTTAACCACTGCGGCGGGGTTTTTGCTGGCCGCTCCGAGGCCTCTCGCTTGGGATCAGCTGATCAACACTTTGCTCGGCACTGCCCTGATCGCCAGCGGCGCCTCGGCGCTCAATCAGGTCATCGAGCGCCGCACCGATGCCCGCATGCGGCGCACCGCCAATCGTCCCATCCCGGCTGGCCGGTTGAGGCCAGAAGCTGCGATGGTCTTCGGCGTGGCGTTGTCGGCAGCCGGTGCGTTCTATCTGGCGCTGGCGGTCAACCTCCTGACTGGCCTGATCGGCGCCTTGACTCTGGCATCCTACGTGCTGGTCTATACCCCCCTCAAGCGCAAAAGCTCCTTGGCGACCCTAGTGGGTGCAGTGCCTGGCGCCGCCCCCCCGATGATGGGTTGCACCGCGGCGACCGGCGAGTTGGATGCCCTGGCCTGGGCATTGTTCGGCATTCTGTTCTTCTGGCAGATGCCGCACTTTCTGGCGATCGCTTGGATCTATCGCACCGACTATGAACGCGGCGGCTTCCCGTTGTTGACGCTGGGTAACGTTTCAGGGCCGCGAACAGCACGCCAGATGATGCTCTACGCCGCGGCTTTGATTCCAGTGAGCCTGCTACCGAACGCCATCGGCGTTTCTGGCTGGCCATACTTCTTCGGGGCATTGCTTCTCGGCTTGGCCTTTCTCGGCTTCTGTGTCGCCTTCAGCCTGTCGCATACTTCCCGCGCGGCTCGACGGCTGTTGTTGGCCTCGGTGGTCTACTTGCCGATCGTGCTGGGGCTGATGGTCGCTGACCAGGCCTTACGCTAATCGTCGCGAGTCATGACCCCCGCGACGCCGACGCCCGTCGAGGCCCCGGAACCGTCCATCCCGGCTAGCCGAAATTCAGCCGTTCGTTGGCTGCTGTGGGCACTTCCGGTGTTGGCCCTCTTGATCTTGATCGCCGCCGGCCTGACATCGCGCCAGCGTGATGCCGTTCCCCTGCCGGTCATCGCACAGGTTCCCGACTTCGACTTCACCCACTACGACGGCTCCTCGATCACCCGCGAACACCTGCTCGGCGACCCTTGGATCGCCGACTTCATCTTCACCCGCTGCCCCGCGATCTGCCCGCGGATGACCGCACAGATGAAGCAGGTGGCCGATGCCCTCGGTGACAATTCGCCGGTCCGCATCGCCTCCTTCTCCGTCGACCCGGAACACGACACCACAGAGGTGCTGGCGCGTTATGCCGAAGCCCACGGTGCTGGCGACGGCTGGTACTTTCTCACCGGCGACAAAGCTGCGATCCACACCCTGTCGCGAGAGGGGTTTCTACTCGGAGTCGATGACTCGACATCCGCGGACGAGCTCGCCGAAGACGGCCCGATCCTGCACAGCAATCGTTTCGTCCTGGTCGACGATCAGAGCCGCATCCGCGGCTTCTACGACCCTTTTGACCCCGCCGACTTCGAGCGCCTGCTGAAGGATGCCGACTCGCTGGCCACTGAGCGTTGAGTCTCTTGTATTGAGACCAACCGGTCGAGCAACCAGCGCCGAAACCATGCAATTTCACCACTGAGTGGTGAGTATTTATCCACTCAGTGGTGAATTTACAAGGTGAATCCAGTCGCCTTCAGCCGCGTAAGGCCTCCCAGAAGATCCCCGGCAGCTTCCATGGGGACGGATCGGCCTCAAAATAAGTGATCTTCTTCGCCACTTCGAGAGCGGTCTTGTGGCTTGGGAACCACATCGGCTTGGGATTGATGCGGAAAGGCGCCCGCACGACACATTTCTGGACCTGATCGAACATCAGAGTGTTGTGCACTACCCCGGAGCCGCTCTGGATGTCATAAACGTCGTGACCAGGGAAGCCTCCCCAAGGGGTGACGACCAGGCCATAACCCACCGCTGCCCAACAGTTGATCGCGATTGTGCCGTAACGTAACTCGGCGATCGCCGAGTTGACGGCGCCAGCAACCGCCGGATCCGCCATCGACTTGGGATGCACCAACAAGGTGACGTTGAGGGTACCCCACAGTCGCTCGTTGGCCAACTCAACAGCGCGGGTAACAAATTCTGCCGCTGTCGGTGCGGCCAAAGCCGTCTCGGAGGTCACACCGCAGAAGGCCTCGGTTTGGAAACAGATTTCGTCCTCGGCCTCCGCTGAGAGACCCGAGATCAGCGTCCACGGCAGCTCACCTTCCCCAGCGGCGCCAAAGTTCTCGGCCTCCGGGTGGGCGGCCAAGAAGGCGGTATGTCGATCCTCGGCGCCGGGATAATACGCCTTGCGAGGGGCCACTCGACCGAGGTGGCGACGGACGCCTGCCAGCAACTCACCGCGATGCGGCCAGCTCTCGTGTTGCACAATCACCCGCAGCGCATTGCAGTTGAAGCCCGCATTGTTGGTCAGCATCGAAACCAGGTTCTCAGCGTGGTATTCGAGATCGCTCGCCGACCATGGGCCGGGCACTACGATGACCGCCGACACATTACCCAGCTCGCTCGAGATCGGCTTCTCGAGCTTGGGTTGCCGCGCCGCCTTGCGCGCCGCACCGTCTTCCCCCGGTCCGAAGACGATCGCTTCGACGGTTTTGTCGGAGCCGGTGATGTGAATGTCGTCAACCTCGGAATGGTTCGTCAAATAAGCCCCGACGTCGCCACCACCATAGACGATCCGCAGGACGCCCCAATCGAGCAAAGCCTGGAAACCGTCAGCGAGGATCGGCCCGAGGTAAGCGTTGAGGGGATGCATCTTGAGGATCACTACCCGCTTCTCGACAAATAGCTTGTAGAGCAGATCCATGGCCCCGATCGACGACACATTGCCAGCGCCGAGCACCAAGCTGACCCCGCCGTTCTTATCGGTCGACTTGTAGGCCACCGCTTGAGTCTCGGGCAGGGAGTCGCGAGAGACTCCGGGCTGCATCCAGACCTCAGCCGAAAAACCGGTATAGAAAATTCGATCGTATGCGGTCTGTGGAAAAACCCGCGCCGTGACCTGGCCGTCCGACCGGGTCTTCACTGGCCCGGGAATCCGCGGCTGGCCGAAGCGTTCGATGTCTGCCAGAGCGCGCTCGAGCAGCTGTAGGTTGCGCAACACCATATAGGGACCCGCCAACCATTCCTCGCCTGCGGCGGGAGTCCCTGCCGGGATTCCCTCAGCCTGCCGACAGGCTTCGGCCCACCGACCGGCGACTTTCGACGTATCGCGGATCAGCTCGCTGAGGATCGCTTGGCGATCAACGGTGCTGAGCTCTGCCCACTCCCCCTGTTTCGCCCGGAGGTCGCTCAGCGCCGCATCGAGCTCCTGACTCGAGCTATCGGCGATCGTTCCCTTCGCTTCAGAATGCTGTGGAATGCCCGCCGTCGTGGGTGCGCTCATCGTCGCCGTTGTCATCATCAGCTCCTATTGTGGATCGAGTGCCGAAGTTACCACACCAAGCACGATCTCGATCACCTCTCGACAAGAACGCTATCTCGCAACCACAACTTACAACGGCTCTTCCAAGTCGCGGTAGTGAGTGTGGATCGCGATCTGACTCAGTACGATCATGGCCAGCATATAGACGGTGTAATAAATCGGGCAGGCCAAGGCAGCACCCATCAGACCCCAAGTCGAGATCATTGGAATCAGAACGATCAGCGACGCGATGGCGCCTATGGTCTGCCCCAACAACACAAATCGTGTGCGTTTCAGACTATATAGCCTGAACTCAAAGACGTGAGCAATAGAGAGGCACGCAAAACCAACACCGAGCCAGGGCATGAGTGACATACTGGAACGGTATTCCTCGGCCAACAAGATGCGTACGGCCCACCCATTCAAGGTAGAAACACAAACGCAACCGAACACCACAATGCCGGTGATCAAGCTCAGCCACGTTCGAAACAAGCGCTTCTCCAAGGCACGGTTGCCAGCCGAAACGGCCTGGTTGTAGGCTGGCTGCAAGGTCTGTTGAAAGACCCCTTCGGCCATCGCAAAAGGCTTTTGGGTCAATCCGTACGCGGCAACATATAAACCAACCTCCTTTAATCCAATCATTCGCTCGAGGATGAACCGATCTCCCAGCGAGTGGACCCAGGCGACAATACCTAACAAGATCAACGGTGAAGCATATGATTTGATTTGTTGGTGAACATCTGCAGGCAATGACGGCGCTGAAGATGAAGGATCTTTGAGATTTGCAGCTGGCGGGAGCCCCTCGAAGGGAAAGGAGATTGCATACAGAAACCCGAGAATACCTGCGGCGGCCACCAGATTACCCAAAAACACAGCGGACGCAGACTGCCCCAGAACCACTACGGCAGCAACCGCCAGCAGTGGACGGAACCAGTCGCTCATCACCAACCAGATCGCGACAGCACGTTGTCGACGCGCAGCACTGAGCAGGTTTTGTTCAAAAGTTTGCACCACCTCAGCCGCGAGCAATAAACCAAGGAGGGCCATCACCGCGTAGGACCCGTTGGTAAACGCTGCATATACAGCGCCCACAAGTGCCAAAGCCAGGACCAGCCCAGCGGTCCTTCGAAACAATATTCGACCGATGGTTTGGCGCAAGGCAAACAAATGACCGGATTGCGCCATCTCGGGAGAGAAGCGGAACACGGCCTGGTTGTAAGGCATACACACAATCAGATTGGCCAGCCCGGAGATCCCAAGCAACAGGCTCACCTGGCCGTACACTGCGGGGGGCAGATATTCGGTGAGCAGGCGCATCCCAACAAAGGCGGCCAGCACGCTGAGCACTCGACCGCCCAATACCCACGCGCCCTCTCCCATGAGCCTACGTCGGCCAAAAGAGATCAGTGGTTTGGGTTCGGACGGAGGAGGAGACGGCGTAGACATCAATCCGTCAGCAAGAACAAAGGTTTCTACACGTCACTGGAATGTATGTCTTGGGCATTTCCAACGGCTCTATTTGCGAGCTTCCACGTATAGGCTGGCCAGCTCTCGCTCTACAGAGTCGGTGTCCAACAGTAGCTCGGGATAGCTACTGCCGAGGTGGCTGGATGGTTCGATAAGCTCGAAGCCACCTTTCTCTAGGCTAGCTTTCAACGCGTCAAAGTCGTAGATATAGCGATGGAAGTGACCATAAAACAAGCTATTCATGCCAGCTGCCGTGTTGGGTCCAGCCACGCCAACCTTCCGAAAGAAGTCTTGATCGGAGTTGAGATAGGACTCACAAAAACTCTTCAGATCAGGGACAATAATTCGGGCCACGCCGCCCGGCTGGAGAACTCGATAGAATTCCCCGAGAACTTTACAACCAGCGTCATAGCTAATGTGCTCCAAGACGTGCTCTGTGAAAACAAACTGCACGGAGTTGTCTCGAAAGGGTAGTCGACCCCGGAGGTCCATCGTAAAGTCGATACCAGGCGCAGGGAATGCATCTAGGTTGATCCATCCGTCCAAGATTCGGCTGCCACAACCCCAATGTAACCTCACGTTGTCCATCTGAGAAAGCTGCCGAATCTTGCTTCGACACCAGGGATTGAGCTTGTTGCTCCAGCGCTTTCGAAGCAGATAAAACTCCATGCGAAGGTCCTGGAGGGTTTGAAACGAGAATTCCCCTCCCTGCAGCGCACCTCGTAGACCCTGTTTGGACAGCAAACTGTGCTTCGGAATCGTCGCGATCGTCATGATCAGCTCCTGTTGTGGCTGGAGCGCCGAAGCTAACACAACGTCAGAACACAACGTTAGACGTTCTCACTCGGCTCGCCCTCACGGTGCTGTCTGTGCGACATTTCCGGAGAACACATCGGGCACCTCCGGTTCGAAGCTCTGCCAGCCGCCGCCGAGGGCCTTGTAGAGTCCCACCACTCCCGACGCCAAAGCCGTATCGCTGACCGCCAGTCGATCCTCGACATCGTTCAACACGCGTTGGGCGTCGAGCACGGTCAACTGATCGGTGAGACCGCGACTGTAGAGCACGTCCGCCTGATCCACCGCCCGCTGACTGGCCGCCACCGCCTCAGCGAGGCTCGCACGAGTTTGCATCTGCCGTGTGTACCGCACCAGGGCCGACTCGGTCTCCGCAACGGCCAACAGTACGGCCTGCTCGTAACGTGCCAGAGCCTGATCCGACCGCGCCTCCGTCGCTCGGATATTGGCTCGGATGCGGCGTTGGAAGATCGGCAATCGGAGACTGGGCTGCAGCAACCAGGAACCACTCCCTGCCTTGAACAGATCCGACGCGGAGCCACTTTCGCGACCCGCCGCGGCGGTGAGCAGGAATCTCGGATAAAGCTCGGCCACGGCGACGCCGATATCGGCTGTGGCCGCCGCCAGCCGACGCTCCGCCGCGCGTACGTCGGGACGACGGCGCAGGAGCTCCGACGGCAGCCCCAAGGGAATCAACTCAGGTGGCAGAGGCACTGGACGCACGGTCGACAATTCGGCACTGAGCGCCCCTGGGGGCTCCCCCAGCAGCACCGCCAACCGATAGGCGATGGTGCTCTTGGCGGCTTCGAGCGTCGGGATTGCAGAGCGCGTCGTCTCCAACAAGGCGGTGGCTCGATCCACCTCCAGGCGCCGCGCCAAACCCGCCTTCACCTTGTTTGCAACCAGGTTCAAGGTGGCGCGCTGGATGCGGACGTTGTCTTCGGCCACTGCCAGTCGACGCTCGGCGCCGCGTAACTCGACATAACTCGTCGCCACCTCCGCCAATACACTCAGCAACACCCCACGGCGATCCTCCTGTGCCGCTTCCAAACGCGCCGAAGCCCCTTCCACCGCCCGCCGGAGTCCGCCGAAGAGGTCGAGCTCCCAGGTCGTGTCGACACCCACTTGATAAAAATCATCCTGCTGGTTGACCAATCCTTGTTCGGCTGCCGCTGAGCCGACGCCGACGCCGTTGCTGCTCAGGCGGAAGCGGGTCGTATCGGCCGAGGCGCCGATCTTGGGTAGGTGTTTGCTGAACGCCACGCGTCGCAACGCCCGAGCCTCCTGCACCCGCGCCACCGCGATCCGCAGATCATGGTTCGACGCCACCGCCCGCTGCAGCAGGTCATTGAGCAGCGGATCTTCGAGACGGGTCCACCACTCCGCCAACACCTTGCCCCCTGGCTCGACCTGCTCCTCGGCTGCCGTCAACCATGTCGTGGGTGCGGACTCGATCGGGGTCTGGTAGTCGGGACCAACCGTGCAACCGAGGAAACCCGTGAAGCCGAGTAACACCGCTGTTCGAACAACCCCCGAACGGATCAAAAGACTCATGATTCCACCTCCGTGACCGCAAGATTCAGAGAGTCGACGGACGGAGTCGCGTCCCTTGTTTGCCGGGACCGATGGGGATGCATAAAGGCATACGCCGCTGGCACAAAAAACAGCGCCAGGAAGGTAGCGCCGGCCACTCCGCCAGCGATGACAACCGCCAGCGGCGGCCATAACACCCCACCCGCGAGCAGCAGCGGCAGAAACCCACCAGCTGTGGTCAAAGTGGTCGAGAAAATATGGCGACTGGTGCCCATCACTTCCTCGACAATCGCATCAACCTCACCGGATGCCGCTGACGGCTGCGCTCGGATTGCTGCCAATACGACAATTGAGTCGTTGATCGCCACCCCGATCAAGCCCGCGGTGCCAATCAGCGCCATGAACCCATACGGAAATCCCGCGATCCAGATGGACAAAACCCCAAGACCGGCCGACAAGATCGCGACCACTCCGAGCAGACCC
>JAJCXQ010000009.1 GCA_029263355.1 Acidobacteriota bacterium
GCCGATCTTGTCGCGTTCGATCACCGTCACGTCATGGCCGGCATGCGCATCGCGCAGGGCGCGCGTGAGCCCGCTCAAACCACCGCCGAGAATGACAACCCGCATGCCAGCCTTTCTTACTCCAGATGAGATCGCGGCGAACGGTATCACATGGCCTGAATGTGGGTCAGCTCGAGGCCTCGAGGCGCTCGATCAGAGACTCGAGCCGGGGCTGGATCGGCGACGGCCGATCGATCGAGCGGGCGGCGGTCGCGACGTCTTTGAGGCCGCTGCCGGTCACCAGCAACACAACCCGTTCATCGCGGTCCAAGAGCTGTACGCCGAGGGCAGCGTCGAGACCGGCGAGGACAGCTGCGGCGGCGGGTTCGGCGAAAACGCCAGTGTGACGGGCGAGACGGGGAATAGCGGCCACGATGGCGTCATCACTCACCGTCACGCCGCCGCCTCTCGACGCGCGGATCTGCTTCAAACAAAGCAAAGCGTTGCGCGGCGCCTCGACCACCAGGCTGTCAGCGACGCTAGCGGCGCCAGAGATCGGCGTGATGTTGTCTTCGCCGCGGTGCAAGGCGTCAACGATGGCGTTCGAGCCGGCGGGCTGGACCGCAATCAGTCGCGGGCGTTTCGCGATCAGGCCGGCGTGCTCGAGATCGGCAAAACCCTTGGCGACGCCGGAGATGATGACGCCGTCACCGGTCGTCACCAGCACCACGTCGGGACACTCCGGCGCCAGGCTGGCGGCAATCTCGAGGGCGGCGGTTTTTTTGCCCTCGATAGTGAACGGATTCAAGGCAGTATTACGGTTGTACCAGCCGAGCTCGTCACAGGCCGCGAGACAGAGCTCGAAGGCGTCGTCGTAGCTACCGTTGACCGGGAACACTCGAGCTCCATAAGCCAGCATCTGCACCAGCTTGGCCTCTGGCGCGGCTTTGGGCACAAACACGACCGCCCGATCGCCGCTGGCTGCGGCGACCGCGGCGAGCGCGGTGGCGGCGTTACCGGTGGAGGCCGCGGCAATGGTGTCGTAACCGTATTGGCGGGCTTTGGCGACCACCAGCAGCGAAGCACGGTCTTTGGTCGACCCCGAGGGATTGCGGGTGTCGTCTTTGAGCCACAGCTGGGGCATCTCGAGCTGTCGCCGCAGCTCCGGAACGCCCAACAACGGCGTACCGCCAACCGCGAGCGGCGCCAGGTGCTCTGCTGCGACCGGTAGGAATGCGGTCAGGAACTCAGCGCTCGAGGCCGGCGCCTTGGGCCAGCGATCGGGCAGCGTGTCGAGCAGCACCTCGAGGACACCCCGCGTCGGTCCACCGGGTTGTTGGTGGGCCGAGCAGCTTGGGCAAGTGAGCCGAGCCGCGTCCTCCGGGTAAGTTGCGCCGCATTCGTGGCAGCGGAGTTGAAAGTTGTTCATCGCATTCGTCGAGTGGCTCAGGTGAACAGCTGGCGCAGCGCGGCGCGCTCGCCAACTTGGTGCAGCGTCCGGTCGGCGTGTTCGAATCGGTTCAGCAACATCATGGCGGCGATGACATAAGGCTTGTGTTTGGCCTCGTGGTAGGTGGCGGAGCGGTAGCGATCGAAGACGCTGGCGGCGACCTCACCTTGTTCACAGCTGACGCCAGTGATGTCTGCCGGCAGGCAGTGCATGTAAAGAGCTTTGCCGCCCTGGGTGCGAGCCATCAGCTCTTCGGTGCATTCCCAATCCCGGTGGCTATCGTTGCGAGCCAGGCACTCTTTTTCCAGTGCCGCGAGCTGATCGCTGTGGCCGCCACGCAGCAACTCGGTCCGACGCTGCATGACGTCGTAGGGCGCCCAACTTTTGGGGTAAACGATGTCGGCGCCGTCAAAGGCCTCGGCCATGCTGTCGGTCACTTCGAACGAGCCGCCGGATGCCGGCGCTTGTCGACGCGCGATCTCCTGGATCTCGGGCATGATGCCGTAACCCTGGGGATGGGCAAGGGAGACCTTCATACCAAAGCGGGTCATCAAGCCGACGATACCTTGCGGCACCGACAGCGGTTTGCCATAGGACGGCGAGAACGCCCAGGTCATGGCGATCTTCTTGCCGCGCAAAGCCTCCAACGAGCCGAAGGTCTTTTGCAGATGCAGCAAGTCCGCCATGGTCTGGGTGGGATGGTCGCGGTCGCATTGCAGGTTGATGATCGCCGGCTTCTGCGGCAGATTACCCTCCTCGTGACCCTGCCGAACCGCCCGCGACACCTCGGCCATGTACTCGTGACCCTCGCCGAGGAACATATCGTCGCGGATGCCGATCACCTGGGTCAGGAACGAGATCATGTTGGCGGTTTCGCGGACCGTCTCACCGTGGGCGATCTGGCTCTTGGTCTCATCCAGATCCATCACTGAGAGCCCCAGCGCGCTGGCTGCGCTAGCGAAAGAGAAGCGGGTGCGGGTGGAGTTGTCGCGAAATATTGATACCGCTAGGCCGCTGGTGAAAACCCGGGTGTCAACATTGGCCAGGTAAAGCTCTTCGAGGATCTCGGCAACCAGCAAGGTTGCTTTGAGGTTGGCCTCGGATTGTTCCCAGGTCAGCAGGAAATCCTGCTCGTGAAGAGCGGTTTCGAGCTCGCCCAGCTGCTCGATCAAACAGTGGATGGTTTTGTTCATGGTGCCTCCTCGAGGTCCAGGCGATCAGTCCCCGTCGTCTTCCATCAGCTGGTCCTTGATCTCCGCCAGCCGCTCGGGAATCAAGCTGTAGACTGCGGCCGCTGTGATCAGGTCATCCACCTCGACCCATTCTTCGGTGGTGTGGGCGAGCTCTTCGAGTCCGGGGGCGAAGCCCACCGATGGGATGCCGTGGCGACCCATGCTGGCGACACCGTTGGTGGAGAACGACCAGCGGGAGATGCGTGGCGGAGCGCCGACCACCGACTCGACAGCTCCGGCCACACTCTGCACCGCGGGGTGATCCTCGGGCAGCACCCAGGTCGGGAAGAATTTCTCTTGTTGAGCCCGCTCGCCGCGCCAGCTGGTGACGTCGTATTCGAGCAATTCGACCGTGGCGTCACCGAGGCTGGGTAGCGACCGCAGCTCCTCGAGCGCCGTCTCGACGGTCTCACCGGTTGTCACCCGGCGATCGATGTAGATCTTGGCGCTGTCGGGTACCGCATTGAGCGACGGCGTGGTGCATTCGATGCAAGATACCGTCACCGTGCCTTTGCCCAGGAATTCGTCGTCGGCCAGGGTTTTGTTTAGGGCCTCGATCTCGGAGATGATCGGCGCCATTTTGTAAATCGCATTGACCCCTAGATCACATTGCGCGGCGTGTACCGACTTGCCGTGGGTGGTGATGGTCGCCTCGACCCGTCCGCGCTGGCCGCGATAGACCCCGAGGTCCGTCGGCTCGCCGAT
>JAJCXQ010000010.1 GCA_029263355.1 Acidobacteriota bacterium
TCAAGAAGCCCTTCCTGGAGCGCGGTGTCGCGATGTTGATCGACGGGCTGGGCTCGAGCGAGGCGCCCGGCATGGCGATGAAGGTCCACACCGCGGTGGACGACCTCGAAACCGGTGTGTTCGAGCTCGGTCCCGACACCCGGGTCATCGCCGACGACGGCAGGTTTGTCGAACCCGGCTCTTCTTCGATCGGGCTGGTGGCCCTGCGCTCGGGCATCGCCTCGGGATACTACAAGGACGAGGAAAAGACGGCCGACACCTTCCGCCTGATCGACGGCATTCGCTACTCGGTTCCAGGAGACTACGCACGAGTCGAGGCGGACGGCACGATCACGCTGCTCGGGCGTGGGTCGGCGTGCATCAATACCGGCGGTGAGAAGGTCTTTCCGGAAGAGGTCGAAGAGGCCCTCAAGCTGCACGTCGCCGTGCGCGACGCCAATGTCGTCGGGCTTCCCGACGACAAGTGGGGCGAGGCGATCAACGCTGTCGTCGTCTTGGAGACTGGGGTCAGCCTACCGGCAGAAGAGTTGATCGCTTGGACCAGGGGCAGGCTCGCCGCCTACAAGGCGCCGAAAAGGATCGTATTCGTGGACGAGTTCGTGCGCAGCCCCTCGGGCAAGTCCGACTATCGCTGGGCGAAAGACGTGGCGGCAAAGGCATGCTGAGGCTGACGCGCGATGCCGCCCAGGTCGGCGTTTGGGACCTGGAGACGGATGTTGCCGTTGTCGGACTGGGATGCGCCGGAGCTGCGGCGACTCTGGATGCCCGGCGCAGCGGCGCTGAGGTTCTGGCGATCGAGCGAGCGAGCGGCGGGGGCGGAACGTCGGCCAATTCGGGAGGTGTGATCTATCTCGGTGGCGGCACGCCGCTGCAGGCGGAGTGCGGCTTCGAGGACTCGCCCGAGGAGATGTTCAAGTACCTCATGGCCGCCTGTGGTCCGCGACCGGATGAAAGTAAGATCCGAGTGTATGCGGAGGACAGTGTCGAGCACTATCACTGGTTCGTCGAGCACGGCGTTCCCTTCAAGCCGGTGTTCTATCCCCACTACAGTGGTGAGCCGCCGACCGATGACGGTCTGGTGTTCTCGGGCAGTGAGAACGCTCACCCGTTCCACCAGATGGCGCGTCCGGCGCCGCGCGGGCACGTTCCCAAGGTGCCAGGCCAAGCCGGTGGTTTGTTGATGAAAACGCTCCTCGACGCAGTCGAACGGTCCGGTGCCACGGTGTGGACGGACGCTCGTTGTGAAGCCCTGGTTACCGATGAGGCCGGTGCGGTCGTCGGTTTGGTGGTACGCGTCGATGGTGAGAGCAGAAACGTGCGCGCACGTGGCGGCGTGATCCTTTGCGCCGGTGGTTTCGTCAACAACAAGGACATGCTCCAGCGTCATGCGCCGCTGCTCATGCAGTGCAAATACAGGGTCGGCACGACGTTTGACGACGGCAGTGGCATCCGCTTGGGAATGGCGGCGGGTGGAGAGACCGTCAACATGAGCCACGGTTCGATTTCTCTGCCGATCGTGCCGCCGAAGAGCTTGCAGAAGGGGATCCTCGTCAACGGTCAGGGAATGCGCTTCATCAACGAGGATGCATACTACGGGCGCCTGGGCGAGCACGTCGTGGCGCGTCAGGACGGGTGCGCGTACCTGGTGCTCGACGCGGCCACCTTCGAGCGACCCGACGTCGAGCGCGATATTGCCGGTGTCGGCGAATCGGTCGAAGAGTTGGAGAGCGAGCTGGGGCTGCCGGAGGGGAGCCTGCAGGCGACTGTGGAGCTGTACAACCGCCATGCCGAAAGGGGAGAGGATCCGTTGTTTCATAAGTCCCCTGAATTCGTCGTACCGTTGTCGAATCCACCGTATGGAGCGCTCGACTGTACCACCGCGAGCTCGCTCTACGCCGTCTTTACGCTCGGCGGTCTCAGGACCTCCGCCGACGGTGAAGTCCTGACGCCTGCGGGAGAAGCTGTTGCGGGACTCTATGCTGCCGGTCGAACGACCAGCGGCCTCGCCGCACCGGGCTATTCCAGTGGACTTTCCATCGGCGACGGAACGTTCTTCGGCAGGCGGGCCGGCCGTCATGCGGCCGCCCGTGTTGTTGACCACAGCGCGAAAGGAGTCCCGGGATGATGAAGCTCGGCCTGCAGCTCGGCTACTGGATGAGCCCGACACCGCCCACCAATCACCTCGATCTCGTGCTCGAGGCGGAACAACTTGGATTCGACTCGATCTGGACGGCGGAGGCCTACGGTTCGGATTGCTTCACGCCTCTTGCCTGGTTTGGCTCGCGGACGAAGAAGATTCGGCTGGGCACGGCGGTGACGCAGATCTCGGCGCGCTCGCCGGCCTGCACGGCCATGACCGCGATGACGGTCGATCATCTATCCGGCGGGCGTCTCATCCTCGGACTCGGTGTCTCCGGACCGCAGGTTGTCGAAGGCTGGTATGGGCAGCCGTTCGCCAAACCGATGGCGAGGACGCGCGAGTACGTTGGTATTCTCCAACGCGCCTGGCAGCGAGAGGCGCCGGTAACGAACGATGGCCCGCACTATCCGCTGCCGTATCCCGGTGGCACGGGGCTGGGAAAACCGCTCAAGCTGATTACCCACCCGCTGCGCCCGAACATCCCGATCTTCATCGGTGCCGAGGGGCCGAAGAACGTCGACATGTGCTTTGATATTGCCGA
>JAJCXQ010000011.1 GCA_029263355.1 Acidobacteriota bacterium
CGATCTCGCGCACCACCTCATAAGGCCCGACCCGCGCCCCGGGCTGCACCTCCCCGGGTTGCACTTCCCCGGCCTCCATCGTCGCCAGCTCGAGGGCGTCCTGGACCGCGCCTTCGATCAAGGTCTCAGCGGTTTCGCTGCCGACGATCAGCGATTCGACTTCGCGCCGCAGTTCGCTATCGCCGGGGGTGGCCCGGTCGAGAAATGCCGCCCGCTCCGCCGGTGGGCGCTCCAAAGCGGCGAGCAAAACCTCCTGTACTTGGCGCCACCGCTCCGGCGTCACGACCCGACGCCCTCCCCCGCCAGCTCACGCCCCAGCCACGCCTTCGCCACTTGCAGATCCCGCGCCGCCGTCGCTCGCGACACCCCCAAAACTTCCGCCGTCTCTTCCAGGGTCAACCCGCCGAAGAACCGAAGCTCCACCGCCCGGCTCTGTCGCTCATCGAGCGCCGCCAGCTTCTCGAGCGCCGCGTCGAGGGCTAGCACATCCGGCCGGGCGCCACCCGCTCCGGCCACACGGGCTTCGTCGAGGGCCAACACCACCACCCCGCCGCCCCGCTTTTCCGCGTTGCGCTCGCGGGCATAGTCCACCAGCACCCGGCGCATCAAGCGAGCGGCAATCGCGAAGAAGTGTACTCGCCCCTGCCACTTCACATCGAGCCCAACCAGCTTGAGATAAGCCTCGTGCACCAGCGCCGTCGTCTGCAGCAGATGATCGCCGCGCTCGCCGCTCATGTAGTGCCGCGCCAACCGTCGCAGCTCGCTGTAGACGATCGGCGTCAGCTCTTCGAGAGCCTCGCGATCACCGTCCTTCCACTGCACCAGCAGGCGGGTAACACCTATCGAGTCTGGATCCGTCATCGCAAGCTCATCTCCTCCACCGGATCGACACCCCCAGCGTCGATGAGGAGATTGTATCCTCGGTAGTCCGCGCCAGCCTCGCCGACAGTTTGTTCGGGGGCCGAATGGTCCGGCTTCAATCGGACAACAAGATCATCAGATGCTAGAGGTCATTGAGGAAGGCTAGAAATTCTTCGATTTGCCTCGGCAGGCGCTCGCGTAGGTCAAGAGCCTTGCGCTGCACGATGGCCATCCGCTCAGTATCGAGATTGATGCTGTAGGCAGCTCGGAAGACGTGGCGAAACCGGCGGAGCTCGTCGAGTTGGGCAAAGGTTGTGTCGTCGACAACCGGCGGACGCAGAGGCGTCAGGTCGAGCCGCATGCGGTCGAGAAGGTCGGCGTGCCAGCCACTCTGGTCACTCAGGTGGTTTCCGAAAGTAGTGGCAATGTTGCGGAAGATGTTCTCCACAGCATTGTAGAGATTGTGCAACTGGTAGCCAACGAATATGACGTCTCTACGATCGGTTTCCAAACTGTCGAGCTGTACGCTCGCCAGTTCGGCCCACAGCTTGTCGAGGACTTCCAAGTCCTTTCGGATCCGGCGA
Source organism: Acidobacteriota bacterium (assembly GCA_029263355.1). Lineage (GTDB taxonomy): Bacteria > Acidobacteriota > Thermoanaerobaculia > Multivoradales > J023 > JAAELT01. The sequence goes on from JAJCXQ010000011.1 coordinate 1,446, forward strand.
TCGAGGACCAGATACTCCTCAGCCATAGACTTTTTCTCCGCTGTCTCGAACCGCATCAACGATGGCGCCGGTGAATGGACGCAGATCGATGGGGAGCATAGTCTCGCGTTCGAGAGCGCGAGCGAAAGGTGTCTCACTCTCCAGATCATCGCAAACGAGAGCGACGTCGATATCGGAACCGTCATGGAAGCGCCCAGGGCGTAGCACCGAGCCAAATAGGAAAACACGGCGCACTGCTGGAAAACGCGGCGCCACCCGGCAGATCGCCGCACGCGTCAGCTCGAGTATGCGCTCGCGTCTGGCTTCCCGCGCCGCGTGCTTCGAGGCAGCGCGGTGTGCATGGTACTCGCGGGGAGTTAAGGTCTTGATGGTCCTCAGATCCATGGCCTAATCATACAACGCGGTTGCGTGCGATCATGTTTACGACCAAGCCCTCCACCGGATCGACACCCCCCAGCGTCGATGAGGAGATTGTATCCTCGGTGAACCCAACCAGCCGCGTCGTCAGCTCGTTCAGAAACCGAATGGGCAAAACGAGGCGCCTTCGGCACCCCTTCTGAGCCGCTTTTCGCAAGCTCGAGAGACCGACCGAACCGTTCGGCGCGATCGTCGTTGATGTGATCGACCCTGCCCACCCGTTAAGAAACTCGTTGCAGGCTGAGCATCTCAGCGCCGAACCGTTTAGAAACCGAATGGGAAAATCGAACGGCGTCCAGAACGGGTTCACGAAGCCGCGTTGCAGGCCGAACAGACCTGCCGAAGGGCTCGAGCAAGCCTTCTGCAACCCTTACCGCCCTCTGTAACGGCTCGACGCGTCGAATGACGGCGCATCGACATTGCGGAACGGTTCAGATTGCGAGTAGCCCGCGTAGGCGGTCAGCCAAATCGGGGCTGTCGGATAGATCCGCAGGGATTCGCTCGGGAAATGTGGGACCAAACACCCAGCAAGACTTGGGCACAGGCAGGAATTGCTGTAGAAAAGACAGCAAGCATGAGTAACGAAGCTACTTCTCCCAAGTCCGAAACTGATCGCCCTTTGCCCGGCAGAGATTGAGCGTGCTGCTCGACAGCAACATCATCATTTACGCTGCCAGGCCAGAGCACCAGCGTTGCATTGCGGGGCCATCGAATTCGGTTCCGAACCCCAAACGGGGTTCCATACCAAAGCCCGGGGTAAGCGAAGCGCCACCCTGGGTAGACGCCGCCCCGAATCCTCAGCCCTGAAAGGGCGGAACCTCGGCGCACCCTAGCCACACATCCTGCTGTGACTAGTCATCTCGCTCGAATCCTCGGCGGCAGCGGTGTTCGACTCGTGGCGCTGTTGCAGCTTGCGGAAGTGCTTGTCGAACGGTTGAAGTCGAGCTTGCTTGAGCTTAGAGATACCAGGGGATAACATATATTCTGAGGTTGCTATGAGATGTGTCCGTGGATGGTTTTGGATGTTGCTGGGAGCCTGGATGTCTGCCGCTCCTCAGTTACAAGCTCAGGTCTGCCAAGGTAGCTCAGCGATTGGCTTTGCCGCCGGCTCAGCGACGGTCAACGCGTCGCGCAACTGCGTCAACCTCTTCTGGTGCCACCCGCCGACGGTATCCGCTGTCGATTATCGGATTCTGCCACCT
>JAJCXQ010000012.1 GCA_029263355.1 Acidobacteriota bacterium
ACGGGCGTCAAAAATGGTGCCGCGCGGCGGGTACAGCATCACAACTTTCTGCTGCTGCCTCGTCGCCTGCTTACGATAATGATCGTGTTTGCGTACCTGAAGATCGTAGAGACGCAACGCGATAACGCAGAGCCAAGCCCCCGCCAACACCCAGAGCAAACCTAGTCGAACCGACTTCACCGCACCAGTTCCTCGTAGAAGAGTGTCTGAGTCATCGTCGGCGGCTGCATGCCGAGATCACGCTGAGCGCGCTGGTGGATACGTTCCGGGTGAGCCAGGTAGGAGACCTCGAGCCGCTGACGCCGCTCCTCTTCCAGCAATCGGTGCAGCTCCTTTTCGAAATCATCAATGCGATAGCCGGTCTCGAGAATCTCGATGTGGACCCAGGTGTATGTGAGGAGACCTCCCCCAAGCACCAGCACCACAGCCACGACGCCCAGCAGATCGCGCAGCAGTCGCCGATCGCGTTCGCGAACCAGGTACGTATTCTCGACCGGCCGGTGGATGGTGTAGGGGTTTCGCATCGTACTGCGCTTAAATTCGAACTAATGTTTCTAAACGAGCTACCGTCTTCGGGAACGAGTTACAGTCTTCGGGCGGCCCGCAGTCGAGCCGATCGTGCCCGCGGATTCGCCGCCACTTCTTCGGGAGTTGGGCGCACCGGCTTGCGTGTCAGCACTTCGATCACTCGGGTTTCGGCTCTGGGTCGCCCCGTGACCGGTTCGATCTCTCCAGTCGCCAGGTCACGCAGGGTGTGCTTGACCACGCGATCCTCCAAGCTGTGGTACGAAATCACGACCAAACGACCATCTCGCTCCAACATGCGTACCGATTGATCGAGCAAACTACGAAGCTGCTCGAGTTCTTGGTTGACTTCGATACGCAAGGCCTGGAAAACCTGCGTGGCAGGATGTATGCGTCGCCGATCGAAGCCGGGCTTGGCCCTCTCGATCACCTGTCTCAACTCGGCAGTGGTCTCGAGGGGCTTTTCCCGACGCGCTTTGTCAATCGCGCGCGCGACTCGACGCGAATGTCTCTCTTCACCGTATTCACTGAAGATTTTGACCAATTCTTCCTCCCGGTAATGATTGACAACGTCTCGGGCCGTGACGTCTCCGGCCCCCATCCTCATATCGAGAGGGCCGTCTTTCATGAACGAAAACCCGCGTTCGGCCACCTCTAGCTGCATCGAAGAAACACCAAGGTCGGCGAGCACTCCGCTCACCTTTGCGATCCCTTGTTCGGCCAGATGGCCTTCCAAACCGTCAAAACGCCCAGTCATCAACCGTGCCCTATCGCCGAAGTCGGCGAGCCGCTCGCCAGCCAGCTCGAGAGCTTGCCGGTCGCGGTCGATGCCCAATAGCGTTGCTGTTGATGAACTCTCCAGGATCGCGGCGGCATGTCCCCCGAGACCCAGCGTGCAATCCACAAAACAACCGCCTCGCGGCGGATCCAAAAATCGAATCGCCTCAGCGCGCAAGACTGGCAGATGCACAATGCCTCCGATCAGATTCCGCGTTCTGCCAAGGCCTGAAAGTCCTCATCGCTAAACGGCTCCTCGAGCAGCTTCTGACTGAACCGCTCATGGTTCCAGATCTCGAGATGCTCGATACGACCACTGACCACCACGTCCCCGGTCATCTCCGCTCGTTCGCGCAGAATCTGCGGAATCACGACCCGACCCTGGGCGTCGAGACGTAGCTGTTGACCAAAGTAGTTGACGCGCTCCAGAAACCGCTGCTTGGATCGGTCCGACGACGGAACATCAGCCAACTTCTGCTCTATCTCCTCCCATGCTGCAAGGGGATAAAGCTTCGCCGACTGGCCCACGATCGAAGTGATGAAGACTTCCGCCCCGTAGCTCTCCTCCAACAGGCGTCGAAACTCTGTCGGGACCTTGAGGCGTCCCTTGCTATCTATCTTGGCTGGAGCACTACCACGGAACATGAGTCTTCTTCCGCCTCGTTCGAGGAATATTCCCCAAACCCTATCATTGAGACCCACTATTGTCCACTTTCGTCCACTTTTGTCCCCGCCTTGAGGAACATGCTCCACTGCAACCCGCGAAGGCGGGCAACGAGCAACAGTCGGCAATAGCGGACGACCCGTTCGGACGACGCCAAGCTTTTGGAATCAAGCGTTTCGTGGCATGCGGCAGCGCAACGACAGATCGGGCACGGCGGGCGGAAACGGCAAGTCGCTCCCGGCGGCACGAAGAAAGGGAAGGTTTTTCGACCCGGTCTTGGGTGAAACTACATCATATTGACGCAAGAGGATAAAGCACCCCAATATATAGGGGTTCGAGAAACAGTATTTGAAGATTGTTTCCGCGGCTGAAGAAGTTCAGCCAACCACTTCCGGGCTTTCGGGCGGTGCATCTTCCGTTTCTAAGATCGGTGCCCGGAAAAGCTCGAGCTCGTCCTCTTGCTCGTATTCGGGGGCCAGGGCCCGATAGCCGACCGCTTCGCTGGGAAGATTCTCCTGAATGTAGGCATTCTCCTCGAGAGAGCTCAGGAATTGGCGCAGTTCACGATTGAAGCGAGAGTTGTATTCGCGACGACCAATCAGATCCTGGACCTCGGCGAGGGGCTTCACTTCGGCCTCCTTGACCTCGGCCACTTGAACGATGTGGTAACCACCACGGGCAGCCACTGGGGCTGAGAATTCTCCGGCCTTCAGACTCCAGGCGGCAGCCGACAGCGAGTCTTCCAACTCGTCCTTGCGCAGCCATTCGAGATCGATAAGACCTGTCGTCACCCCGTTCTCTTTCAGTGGTGCGACAACCTCTTCAGGGACGGCGCCGGCAGTCAGCGCTTGGTGGACCTCACCAGCAATCCGCTGCAGCTCGGCATCTTCGAGGCCACTGGACTCGAGGACAATAACTTCCTTCAGCCAGCGCTGCTCTGGGGTTCGGAACTGCTCTTGGTTGTTGCGGTAGTAAGCTCGCAACTCTTCCTCGTCGATCTTGACTTTGGGTTGCACCTCGCGGCCTACAACCTGCTGCCACAGCAGTTCCCGACGGGCATTCTCGCGCAACTGCTCGAGGGTCATCCCGGAACTGATCAGCGCCTGGTGTAGCTGCTCTTCGGACTCGATACCTTGCCGCTCGACCATCCCTTGCACCGCTTCTTTGACCTCGGCATCGGTGACGCGGATGGACTGCTGGTTGGCGAACGAAAGCAGCAGCATCTCGCTGAAGACGTTCTGTACCACCACCTGGCCCACTTGTTCGAGACGCGCCTGACGAACGGTGGAGTCGAGGCTCGAGTTGCCGAGAATCGCCGAGATTTCGCTCGCCTTTCGCGCTTCATACTCGTGCAGCGTGAGGATCTCCTCATTGACCCGTAGCACGATCCGGTTGATGTCTTCGGCAAAAGCCGGCGGAACCGCCAGGCTAAAAGACGCCAGCAACAGGACGACGGCAATGATGTTGCACTTCATGATGGGACACCTCCTGATATGGCGCCGGCTTTTGGGGCACGGGTCGGCGTGGTGGGGACCTGTCCGAGGCACGACAGCGGTGGCTCTCGGAACCGCTTCGAAACGACTAGCCAGTGCGGGAGGGGGAGTCTTGCTGCGCATAATAACCTTGATAGTCGAATGGGAAGTTGGCTGGGAAGACCACGATATTGTATCGCTCGCGGGCTTCGAGAATGAAACCGTTCACCAGCTCGTCCAGATGTAGGCGTTCCAAGGTGGCACGGATGTCGTTGCTCACCTCTTCCAAAGGCACCGTCTTGGCGGGGTAGATCGCAACGGTTTGGAAGAGATGGAAACCATAGTCGGCGGAAATGATGTCGGTGACCTCCCCGGGGGCAAGCTCAAAAATGGCCTCGACAAAGGTGGTCGGGAGGTCTTCCCTCGCCAGTCGCCCTTGGTCACCACCCAGGTGCGCTCGCGGTTCTTGCGAGATCCGTGCCGCGACCTGAGCGAACTCCTCACCGTCGTCAATGGCCTGCCGGGCTTCTTCGGCGGCGGAGCGCTCCGAAACCAGGATCTGTCGCAGATGAACTTCTTCCGAGTGTTGATATTTGGCCTTGTGAGCTTCGTAATAAGCCGCGATCTGAGCCTCGCTGGGGACCTGCCGCGGATAATCGCTGAGCAACACCTCGAGCGCCTGGCGCAGATCGGCCGCAGGCTCGACGAGACCGCGCTCAATCGCCAGTCGGAATAGCAGTTGGGCGTCCAGGAACTGGTCAAAGAGCTCACTTTGAACAACACTGTCAGGCGACGGATCGCCGCCCGAGATGTTGTCCCGCAAGTAGGTTTCGAACTGACCGTAGTGGATCTCTTCGCCGTCGATGCGCACCGCGACGTCGGCACCACTGACCGGCGGTTTCTGACAACCGAGAACCGCCACCAGCAACAGGCCGGCGACACCGATCAGGCGTGCCGAACCGATCAACCGTGCAAGGCTGATCAACCGTGCAAGGCTAATCAACCGTGCCAAACAATGCACACCTGTACGCTTTTCTGAGCGTCGACTCAACCACGCTGTGGTCACGAGCCTGCCTCTGCCCCACTCAGACCTGCCCCACTCAGACCTGCCCCACTCAGGTAGGTCATCACCTCTTGTGCGGTCTCGATGGCGTCGTTCGCCATGACTCCATCAAGGGTCAACGCGCCCGATGGACTGAAACGAGAACCCGGTCGCTTCGACACCAGGCTGATCAGCCGATCAGGATCAACCTGTGCATCTTGGCGCAGACGGATAGTCAGACGGTTACCGCGAGCCGAGATCGACTGCATCCGCAGCGACTCGGCGAGACGCTTGAGCGCTGCTACGCGGATCAGAGTACGCACTCCATCCGGCGGCGGGCCAAAACGATCACGCAGCTCGGCGAGGACGTCCGCCTCGGCTTCGTCGTCAGCTGCCAGGCGACGGTAAACTTCCATCCGCAGATTGGGATCGCCGACATAGTCTTCCGGGATCGACATCGGAACCGGCAGGTCGAGAGCGACCGTTGGCGTCTCGTCCGGTGTTTCTCCCTTGAGCTCGGCAACGGTCTCTTCGAGCATCTTGAGATAGGTCTCGATACCCACTGCCGCGATGTGACCGCTTTGCTCGGCGCCGAGCAGATTACCGGCGCCGCGAATCTCGAGATCACGCCCCGCCACCCGGAAACCAGCGCCAAGCTCGGTGAATTCGCGGATCGCGTCGAGCCGTTTGCGAGCTTCCTGGGTGAGGATACGGTCGGCGGAGACCAACAGATAACAGAATGCCAACTGATCGCTGCGACCGACCCTTCCTCGCAACTGGTAGAGCTGCGACAGGCCGAAGCGGTCGGCACGGTGGACAATCATCGTATTGACGTTGGGAATGTCGATACCGTTCTCGATGATCGTGGTCGCCAGCAGTACGTCGTATTTGTGGTCGACAAAGGCGTGCATCCGCTTCGACAGTTCCTTTTCATCGAGTTGACCGTGGCCGACGGTCACCCGGGCAGAGGGCACCACCTCCCGCAGGTAGGCGGCCATCTTGTCGATGGTCTCGACTCGATTGTAGACGTAGTACACCTGCCCCTTGCGCTCCATCTCGTACTCGATCGCCTCTCTGATGAGCTGCGGCTCGAAGGGCAGAATGGCAGTCTCGATCGCCATTCGATCCCGTGGCGGCGTCTCGATCAACGACAGGTCGCGCACCCCTGCCAACGATAACTGGAGAGTACGTGGCACCGGTGTCGCCGACATGGCGAGCACGTGGACGTCCTTGCGCAGCTTCTTCAGGCGCTCTTTGTGCGCCACCCCGAAACGCTGCTCCTCGTCGATGATAACCAGGCCAAGTTGGGGAAACTTGATCTTGCGGCCGAGTAGGCGGTGGGTGCCGATCAGAATGTCGATCTTGCCTGCGGCCGCTCGTTTCTCGATGTTGCGGGCTTCGGCGGCAGTACGGAAGCGGGAGATCATCTCGATCTCCACCGGGGTGCCGGCGAAACGATGCCTGAAGGTCTCCAGGTGCTGATCGGCGAGGATCGTCGTCGGCGCCAGCACCGCCACTTGATAGCCGCCGTCGACCACCATCAACGCGGCGCGCATCGCGACCTCCGTCTTGCCGAAGCCGACATCACCGCACAGCAGACGATCCATCGGCCGTTTCTGAGCAAGATCATCGGCGATCGAATGGATCGCCTCGAGCTGATCCGGGGTCTCGTCATGCTCGAAAGCGGCATCGAATTGTTGCAGCATGTCGCTGCTACCCGTGATCTGCGGCGCCTCGGCCAACTGGCGCTGGGCATAAAGCTTGAGCAGCTCCTGCGCCATGTCGCGCATACCCTTCTTGATCCGACTCTTGGTACGGTTCCAAGACGTGCCACCGAGTCGGTCGAGGCGTGGGGCAACGCCTTCGATGCCGCTGTATTTCTGCACCTGATCGAGACGGCTGAGCGGCAGCAATAACCGTTTGCCGGTGGAGTAGGCAATCTCCATGACCTCGACGCCGGCAGCGCGCTCGGGCATCGCTTCTGCCAGGGCCGGCGGCAGGTCGGTGCGCTCACCACCCTCGTCGCCGATGCTCCGCAGCGCCATAAACTGGCCGATGCCGTGATCCGAGTGGACCACGTAGTCGCCGATCTTGAGATCGCGCAGAGAGGATAGGAAGGGCCCGAACCTCTTGTTCTTTTTGACCGCGCGCCGCACTAGCGGACTGCGCCGCAGCAGCTGGCGCTCGCCGAAAACCGTCAGGCCAGCTGCCGGCAGATAAAAACCACGTTGCAAGTCACCACTGACCAGATCAACACCGCTCGACCCGAGAGCGATATCGCGCCCTTCGAGTAACTCGCCGATCTTCGAGCGATGGTCCTCGGGCACCACCAATGCGATCCGGTCACCCCGGGACCGGGCAAGCTCGACTTCACGGGGAAACAGCTGCAACTTGTCGTGCAACAGATCGGTGAGGGTAGCGCCAAAATCGATCGCTGAGGATGTCTTGACGAAGAGATCGCCCAATCGCACCTCGGCCTCGTCGATCCAGCGAGTGACCTGCTCGGCTGGATGCTCGAGCAGCTCAGGGGGAATTGCCGGGCGTTGCTGCTCAACCCGAGCATTGAAGTCCGTTTGCAGAACCTCGACGTGATGTTCGATCTCGTGACTCAACGACGCCGGATCTAGGGCGACGATCAGCGGGTTCTCCATCAGATCCGGCAAACAAACAGTTTCGACTGCCAGCAAGGGCAGGAGGTGCTCCCAGCCATCGAATCGTCCGTTTTCGCGCAAGGCGGTGATCCGCTCGGCGGTCTCTGGGCTGAGCTGAGGCCCCGCCTGATCCGCCATCAGATCGGCGATCAACTGGGCCTCGGTTGCGCCTTGAGAATACAGCGACAGCGGCAGCACCTCGATGTGTGCAAGGCTGTCTTGGGAACGCTGACTCTGGGGCTCGAAGGTGCGAATCGACTCGACGGTATCGCCGAACAGATCGAGGCGAATCGGCGCGGATTGTCCGGGAGGAAAAAAATCGAATACTCCGCCCCGGCTGGCAAACTGGCCAACCTCGAAAACCAAGTCGCTACGATCGTAGCCCCAGCGCATCAAATGCTCGATCAGATTGTCGACCGGATGTTCTTCCTCGGGCAGGATGTCGAGACTCGCCGCGGCGAAATCGGCAGCCAGCGGCAACCGGCGAAAGAAAGCTCGCGGCGTAGTGATCACCGTCGAGACTCGACGCCGGGCGATGCGGTCGACGGCCAACGACTCTTCGGCTCTTACCAGCAGCGAGATATCGGCCTCTTGGTAGGGGCTGAGAGAAGGCGCCGGGAAGTAGACCGCACCTTGCTGGGGGCTGAATAGCCGCGCTGCTTCGAGCCAGGCATAGGCGTCGATCTCGTGCGGGACTACTACCAGAAGTGGACGGCCGAGGTCTTCAGCAATCAACTCCAGTACCCATGCGGCAGCGGTGACCGGCAGGCGCACCACCTCGCCGAGATCTCCCAACAGGGCACGGTAAGGCGCACTGGCGCGCAACGTCCGAGCAGAGGTATCCCAAACGGTGGAGGCTGCTGAAATGCGGGAAGAAGCCATGGATTCAGCCATGGGAGGCAAACATCGCGATCAAGGGTTCGAAACAGAATTAGAGTCGAGTTGAGGCGTCCGGGGTGAGACGATACGGAGAAAGACTTTACAGAGGGAGACTACAGCGAGTTATCAACCGTTGGCGATGGCCTTGCGTCGGACTCCCGATCCTCATCGGGCAGAACAATCACTACATCACCTTCCCTCACCATACCGAGATGTTCCCTGGCCAGACGCTCGAGAGTGGCAGGATCGTTCTGGATCCGCCCGATGGTCTCGCCGAGAGACTCCAGACGTTCCTGCGTTTCGGAAATTTCCCGGCGTAGATCTTTCTCAATATCTTGAGCGGTCGCCAAGTCGCGATAACTCTTGACGCCGGCCATGGCCAAAAGCCCGAGCAGCGTCAGGACGGTCACTCCCAACAGCCGGTAAGGGTGATCGCGGATGGTGGATGGTTGGATACGTCGTGATTTGTTGGATTTGGGTAACGAAGACGCGACGGCTGATGCCTGCAGGGAGTCGTCCGGAGTGGACGTCTCCGCAGGACTCTCAGCCGGGGTGGAATCTTTCTCGTCCCTCACCCTTCCCAGCGTGGGAAAGCGGTGGCCCCGGGATAGGTCGCCGCGTCCTCCAGCTCCTCCTCGATACGCAGTAATCGATTGTACTTGGCCACCCTATCGCTGCGACAGGGAGCACCGGTTTTGATCTGCCCCGACTGTGTCGCGACCGCCAAATCGGCAATCGTAGTATCCTCGGTCTCGCCAGAACGATGGCTGATGACGTTGGTATAGGCGTTGATCTTGGCCATCTCCACCGCTTTGAGCGTTTCGGTGAGAGTGCCGATCTGATTGACTTTGACCAACAACGAGTTGGCCAGGCCATCGGCGATCCCCTCGGCCAGGATCTGCGGATTGGTGACGAAGAGATCGTCGCCAACCAACTGAACGTCGTCACCGAGCTCCTCGGTCATCACCCCCCAGCCGTCATGATCGTTCTCCGCCAAACCGTCCTCGATCGACACCAAGGGATAGGCGCCAATCCAATCACGGTAGAGCTCAATCAGATCTTCGCTCGACAGACCCCTTTTCCCTTCGCCTTCCAGAGCGTAGCCGAGCGCCTGGCCATTGGGACCACTGGCGAGCTCGCTGGCGGCGACATCGAGAGCCAGACCGATCTGCTCTCCCGGACGGTAGCCTGCGGCCTCGATCCCCTTCATCAACAGATCGAGCGCAGCCCGGTTGTTGGGTAGATTGGGAGCGAAACCACCTTCGTCGCCAACCGCGGTGGACATGCCCTGGCGGTCGATCTCCTTCTTGAGAACATGATAAATCTCGACCCCGGCCCGCAACGCTTCTGAAAACGTATCGAAGCCCATCGGCACCAACATGAACTCCTGGATGTCCACCGAATTGTTGGCGTGGGCGCCACCGTTGAGCACGTTGAGGAGCGGCACAGGCAGCAGTGTCGCGGTTGGGCCGCCGAGGTAGGCATAGAGCGGCAGCCCGGCGAGGTCCGCGGCAGCCTTGGCCACCGCCATCGACACCCCGAGCACCGCGTTTGCTCCCAACCGGCTCTTGTCGACGGTGCCGTCGAGCTCGATCAGGGTGCGGTCGATCAACACTTGGTCACGGCCGTCCATCCCGACCACCGCATGAGCGATTTCGTCTTGCACGTGCTCAACGGCTTTGCTCACACCCTTGCCGTTGAAGCGGTCGCCGCCATCCCGCAGCTCGAGCGCCTCGCGAGCTCCGGTCGAGGCCCCAGATGGCACCGCGGCTCGCCCCAGCGCTCCACCGGCAAGTAAACAATCCACTTCTATTGTCGGATTGCCCCGCGAGTCGAGAATCTCACGTGCCACCAACTCTTCGATATCGAACATTAAGTCTCCAGAGTCTTTGAGGACAGAGTTTTTGAGGGACAAGGCCTTTGGGAGAAAGGGTCTTTGGGGGAAAGGGCCTCGAAGGATAGGCTCTTGAAGAAGATACGTCTAGAAGATAGTGGTCTAGAGGATATCGTTCGCAGGCTAACTGCGCCAACCTTCAGTTGCTACAGAAAATTGTTGACAGCCTCATTTGATTGTGGCATTCTCCCGCTTCTGCCCGGGGAAACTCAGGTATTTGACAACTCGATAGATGACGACTCGATAGATGACGACTCGATAGATACAGTGCCCACGGATAGGGCGCTCTAAGAAATGGCGCGGGGTGGAGCAGTCCGGTAGCTCGTTGGGCTCATAACCCAAAGGTCGCAGGTTCAAATCCTGCCCCCGCAACCAATATTGACGGAAGGCCACACGTGGCCTCGAAAAAGCCAGGCCTCACGCCTGGCTTTTTTCGTTCCGATCCAACTCAGACCGCAGGCGGAGCCGGTGGTGGACGCCGGGGTGCTTCGCCGGGAGAAAGACGGAAGGCGAAGAGGGCAGTCAATAGCACCAGGCTACCCCCGATCCAGAAAGGGACGCCGGGTCCGATCTTCTGGAACACAGCGCCGGCCCAGATTGGACCGAGCAGACGGCTCATGCCGCCGAAAGCCTGTTGTACACCCAGAGTCTGGCCAACTTCCCGGGGGTCAGCGTAACGGGAAATCAACGAGGTGGTGGATGGAAAAAGCAGCGACGTGCCGATAGGAATGAACAACGCCGCCACCAAGAACTGCCCGAGAGTGACGGCGAACGGCCCCAAGATCATGCCGATGCCGACCAGCAGGGCACCGAGTCGCAACACTCGGACCTCACCAAAACGTCGCACTGCCACGCCCAGCACCAAGGCGCGCATGATCACGGACACCAGGCCGATGAGGACGTAGAACCAACCGATGTTGCCTTCGTGGATTCCGAAGCGCGCCGCTAAATAGAGGGCGAGGATGCCGTTCATCGCCATGAAAGCCATCATGCCAGCAGAGTAGATCCAGACCAGGCTGTGCGCGGGCACATTGGGATGCCGCAGAACCGCCACGATCTGAGGACGGATGCGTCGCTTCGGCCGTGGCTCGGCGCGCTCAGCGGCGGACGACGACTCCGGCAGCCAGCGCCAGGCGAAGAGGATGTTGAGCCCACACAAACCCGCCGCGATCAACCCAGGAGATTCTGGCCCCAGCCCAGTCCTGATCGCCAGCGACCCGATGGCCGGGCCGATCATCACTCCTGCGCTGGTACAGGCGGTGATCCAGCCCAACCCTTTGGCCCGCTCCTCGGGACCCACCGCGTCGGTGACATAGGCTGCCAACACGCTCATATTGCCACCGCCAGCGCCCTGCATCAGACGACAAACCAACAGCAGCACCACCGTGTCGGCAAAGGCGAAGATCAAGAATGCAACCGCCGATAGGCCCAACGACGCCAGGATGATCGGCCGGCGCCCCAGGCGATCCGAAAGCCTGCCCCAGAACGGCGCGGCCACCATCTGGGCAAGGGCGAAGGACGCCATCAACAACCCGACGGTAAACGCGTCGGCACCAAAACGCTGGGCGTACAGCGGCATTAACGGTAACAGCAGAGCGAATCCGATCATGTCGACGAAGGCCGTCACCATGAGCACCCAGAGCCGCTTCAACGACAGCTTGCTCTCGACCGGGTCGCGATCGACCGCGCCGCGATTGGCCGAGCCGTGATCAGCCGTGCTGCGATCGCTCAGTGACCTGCCTCCCCGCGTCCCCACACCAGAAAGGCGGCGGCACTCAGCATCATCAGCAAGACACCATAGACCGCCGCGATACCAAATTCCTGCACCCGCAACGCGGATTGAATCTCGATCGAGATCGGCCGGGTTTCGTAGGTGTAGAGCACAATCGAGGTCACGAAATCTCCGAGAGCGGTAATGAACGCGAGACCAAGCCCCGCCACCAACGCCGGTCGCACCAACGGCAACGTCACCCGCCTGAAAGCCCGCAACGGGCCGGCGCCGAGGCTATGCGCCGCCTCTTCGAGCGCCGGGTCGAGCTGACGCAGACCGGCGAGAGCGGCACGGCCGGTAACCGGCAGGCAACGCACCAGGTAGGCCAACGGCAAGATGATCGGCGTGCCGATCCACACGAAGCGCCCAAGGTGGGGAGCGTGAACGCTGAAGGCGGTGCCCAGGGCGATAGCGAAGACGGTGCCAGGAATAGCCCAGGGCAGAGCGACCAGGCCTTCTAGAGCAGCGCCCAGCCGACCACCTTGACGCAGGGACTGGCGCGCCGCTACCAGCCCGAGGGCGACCGCACCTGCGGTCGCTGCGGTCGCCATCCACAGGGAGTTGAGCAACGGACGCAGACGCTCGGGCTCGGCGAACAGCTCACGATAGTTGTTGAAGTTGAGTACCGGCGGCCACAGCTCGACCGTCCAGGTGCTGTGGGGCACCAGCGAGATGAGTAGCAAGGTGGCGTGGGGCATGAGCATGAAGCCGGCCAGACTCCAACCGACCACCGCGAAGCCCCAACGCGCCCAGGGGTCTACGATCGGCTTCCTCGACGGCGCCACACCGTGGGCCGACGTCACTGTTTCGTCGGTCTGCAGGCGTCGAATCAGCCACAGCGCGACAAGCGCCACCAGCGCCAAAACAATCGCTTCGACTTGGGCCAGGGCGTATTGGCCATTAACCCGGGAGGCGACGATCTGGGTGGTCATCACCCGATAACCGCCAGCAAAGATGTAGGGCGCCGAAAACGAGCCCAGGGACGTCATGAAGGTAAGGAGCGCCGCTCCCAGCAATGCTGGCCTGAGCTGCGGCAGAGTCACCCGCCACAAGGTACGCCAACGACCGGCGCCGAGGACTGCCGCCGCCTCCAACATCGAGCCGTCGAGCCGGGCGAGGGCAGCGCGGGCAAAGAGGTAGAAGTAGACGTACATCGAATAGGTGTGGACCAGCAAGATGGCCCCCGGACCATGCAAACGCCAAGGCGGCTGATCGAGGCCGAGGGTCCCCTGTACCAGACGCGACACGAAGCCGCTCTCACCATAGAGAAAGAGGAACGCGATCACCCCGACTAACGGCGGCAACGCCACCGGCAAGGCGACCAACGCGCCCAACACCCGACGTCCCGGAAAATCGGTACGCTCGAAGACAAAGGCCAAGGGCACACCCACCAACCCTGCCAACACCACCGACGCGGTCGAGATCCACAGACTGCGCCACAAAGCGCGCCACTCATCACCGCGGCGGGCGAACTCCGCGAAGTGCTCCAGGGTCCAGGCGCCGACGCCACCTAAAGCCTCCAATAGGGTCAGCAGCAGCGGGTAGGTCACCAGCCACACCAATCCCAGCGCGATTCCCCAGGCCAGCCGCCGCGACCGCGACGAGGGTTTCATTCACCATCCCCGCGCGAAATGCTGTCCTCGGGCGAAACACCGTCCTCGAGCTGGAAGATGCGCGGCTTCAGACCACCCTCCCGCGGGGCGACGTAAATCTCTTCATGGACTTTCGGGGGCCGCTTGCCGGCAGACTCGTCGTCGACCAGCACTTCGAGCTCTTCGCCACCCATCAGGCGGACGACACAATAGGTCAGGGGGCCAGTGAAACGCAGCTCCACCACTCGTCCGGGTAACGCGCCGCCGGTCTCGGAGGTGGCCAACCGCAACGACTCCGGCTTGACGATCAACTCCACTCGCTCGCCTTCGGTCAACGGCTGGGACGAAACCCCCGACCAACAGACGGAAATATCCTCCACTTGTCCCAGGGCAACCCAGGCCTCGTGCCCCGCGTCAGCTCGTCGGCGTTCCGTGGACACTTCGTCGATGAAACCTCGCAGGGCGCCGGAACGGCCGATGAAGGACGCCACAAAACGACTGACCGGCGCTCGGTAGAGCTCGGTTGCCGTCCCCATTTGCTCCAGGCGTCCACCATTGAGCACCGCCACTCTATCGCCGACGTGGAACGCCTCCTCTTGCTCATGGGTCACCAGCACCGTGGTGATGCCAACTTTCCGTACCGCCGCCTTGAGCTCACGACGGGTGCGCTCACGCAATGCCGGATCGAGATTCGACAACGGCTCGTCGAGCAGCAGCACTCTGGGCTCCGGGGCTAGGGCGCGGGCCAACGCGACCCGCTGCTGCTGGCCACCCGAGATCTCGCTGACTTTACGAGCGCCGTAGTCCTCGAGGTCGACCAGCTCGAGCATCGCGGCCACCCGCTCCGCCAAGCCCGACGTTTTGCCCTGAGCTTGCAACCCGAACGCCACATTGTCGAACACCGTCATGTGTGGAAACAGCGCGTAGTGCTGGAACACCATGCCGAAGCCGCGGCGCGCCGGTTCCAGCGACGCAACATCATCGCCGTCCACCAGGATCTCGCCATGGTCTGGCCGCTCGAAGCCAGCGAGCAACCTCAGGGCGGTGGTTTTGCCGCTGCCGGATAGGCCAACCAGAGCCAGGATCTCGCCTTCGGCCAATTCGAGGGAGAGATCCCGCAGCACCTGCACGTCGCCGAAGCTCTTGTCGAGATGGCGCAGCTCGAGGTACGGAGGGCGTGACGCATCCTTCCCTGCTACCGTGCCTGCTGTCGTTGCCAGGTCTTCCTCCGAAACAGTCTCCTCCGTATCTGTCCCCGCTGGCGTACTCACTTCTTTGATCCTTGCCCCCGCACCGAGCGGTCCCAGGTGTTCATCCACTCCGCTCCCTCGCTCTCGATCAGATCCCAATCCACCTCCGCGGTTACCAACTCAGCCAACGCTTGACGCGCCCACTCGGGCAGCTCCGACACCGGCAAGTCGTCACGGGCCGGAAGACGGAAAGCCTGCTCGGCCGCCAACAACAATGCCTCGCGACTGCCCACCCACTCGATGAAGGCCCGCGCCGCCTCACCTTGATCCGAGCCCTTCACCAGGGCAATCGAATCGGCGATCACCGGCGACCCACTGACCGGAAAACGATACCCTAGTGGCGCGCCACGCAGACGCTGGAACAGGATGTCGGTGAGCTCCCACATCGTCACCTGCCCCTCCTGTCGCACCATTTTTTGATGTAAAAGCGCCGGGTTGTGGACGTATTCCTTGGTCTGGACATCGAGGCGACGCAACCAATCGAAGCCGCGATCCGTGTTACCGGTCTCAACGACCGAGCTCGACAGCACCATCCCGAAGATGGTCCGCATGGTACCGCTGGCTACCGGATCGCGAATCAACACCTGACCCTGCCAGCGCTCGTCGAGCAAATCGTCCCAGTCTTGCGGCGCCTCGTCGGCGGTGACGGTCTCCTCGTTATAGACCAGCAGCGGCGGTGTGCGGTAGAGCCCGAAGTAGAGATTCTCAGGATGTTGGTAAGCCGCCGGCAAAGCGTCGGCCCACGATGGACGAAAGGCTTCGAGCAGCCCATCACGGGCGCCGCGACCGAGGATTGTCGCGGGTCCACCGAACCACACGTCGCACTGTGGATTCGCACTCTCGGTCCGTACCCGTTCATAAACTTCCTGCGACCCCATGTCGAGGCAGCGGACATCGATCTGCGGGTTGGCGGCCTCAAAGGTCTGCTCCACCAACTGCAGCAGGTCGCGACCATGGGGTGAATAAATGGTCAAAGGCGTCCGCCCATCACCACAACCACTGAGGAGCCCGGCCACCAGACCGATACCGATCAGGCCGATAACGCAGGAGGTTGAAACTCGGGAAACGTTGTTGTCTCGATACCGTGTCATCGCGATTCAATCCTCCGCGCTGGGTTTGCCCAGAGCCAGCAGGTTGGCGAATAGACGGTAGGCTCCGGTGACCCCTGTCGGCAGCTGTCGGAAAAACGCCAGTCCAGTGTAAACATAATGACCCTCGCCGAGCTCCGCCACCAACAACGCCCCCCGCTTCTCGTCACCCCCAGGATCCGACATCGCCAACAGGGGACGATAAGCATCGTCCCAAGTGCCAGCAAAGTAGAGCCCACGCTCTTGCACCCAGCCCTCCCAATCCGCCGTCGCGAGACGGTTCGGATTGGTGAACACCGGATGTTGCGGCTCGAGCAGAGTCACTGCTGCTGTCTCGTCGGTGACCCGGTCATGGGGCCTCCGAATCTCCAGGGGATAGGGTGCGTAACCGCCGCGGGTAAATTGATATTGCTGGTACTGCACGATCAGCAGACCACCCTGGCGGGCATAATCTAGTAGACGCGGGCTCGCGGCCACCAATGCCGGGTCGATCTCGTAGGCTCGGCTACCGACGACAATAGCGTCGTAAGCCGACAGATCTTGATCCGCCAGATCAGTGCCGGCCAGCACCTCAACCGGCAGGCCGATGCCGCGCAGATGCTCCGGCATGCGATCCGACGCGCCGCGGATGTAGCCCACCCGACCGAGCTTGGGGAGTCGGATATCCGCAGCGTTCACCTCGACGCGAGCGACCTGTGGCCGAGGAGTGGGGCGCACGTGCCCATAGTCGATCACCGGAAAGGCGCTGAGGAACCGTCGCCCGTTCGAGTCGATCAAAGCCACTTCGATGAAATGCCGACCCGGCGCCATGTTCGGCGGCGCCTGCAAGGTCAGCTCGACGGTTCGGCGGCGACGAGCCGGACTGAGCTCGACCTCGACCGGCGGCAGAACCGGCCACCCCGCTGGCAAGACCACCTCGAGCCGCGCCGTTTCCGGTTCGTCCAGATTCGAGGCCACCTGCACCTCGAGGGTTTTTTCCGTCGCCGCGTCCAGCGGCCACACCACCAAGCTTGGCTCGACCGAAACTTCCAACGCTGGCACCGCGCGGATCGGCCGGCGCACCTCGCCAACCGCCTGATCACCGACGCGGTAGACGAGCTCCCGGCGCAACGAAATCGGCACGCCACCGAGGGTGAAGTCGAAACGCAAACTGGCCGGTGGCGGTTGGAACGGCTCGCCGCGGATCTCGGACCGCACCTCGCTCCAATCATAGAGATCACCCACCCGAGGCAACTCATGAAAGTAGGGCATCGTCGGCTCGCTCGCCGTCGGTACCGCGATCGTGATCTGTCGCTCGTCCGTCGACTGGACGGAGAATCTCGAGCGCGTGGCCTCTGCCGTCCTGCTGTCTACCAGTCGCCAGCCGGCGGGGCTTTCGACCGTGACCTCGAGCGCCTCGACCGGTAACTCGCCAGCGTTCCAGAAAATCGACCGAGCTTCAAACGACTCTCCCAGCACTACCGTTTGCCGGCTGGTGATCGCGTCGGCCGCAACCTGGGCGGCGTTGGCCAAACCTTCATAAGCAATCTCGAGCTTCTCGGCGATCAGCTCACGGGCATGGCCGGCAGCAGGCGCCACCGCCAAATCTTCTGCCAGATCCTGCAGCAGACGAACGATCTCGAGCAACGGCTCGGCGGCGTGCCCGGGTTGGCCGGCGCCGAGCTGCTTGCGGGTTGTGGTGGCGATCTCCGCCACCCGCTGCAAGCGGATCGCGGTCTCCCGTTGCAGTTCCCCCGCTGGCACCATGTCAGCGATCGCGGCCAACGACGTGTCGACACCGTCGAACGGTGAGGTCGCATTGATCCCACCCACCCCCGCCACCCAGGCGAGGCGTCCGGATGCATCACCCAACGGCTGCACCGAGCCCATGTCCTGGCAGAGGTGCTGTGAGCGACTGGCGAGCGCAATCTGCAGAATCGACCGACCACTGAACGGCTCGATGATCCCCAGAGGCAGCTCCATCCAACCGCTCTCCGCATCACGCTGTGGCCGGCGATAGAAGGACGAGATGGTCCACGGCGCGAGGCCTTCGGCGTCGAGTTGCGGAAACGCTTCCGGGTCGTCGGACAGACGGAAAATCTCCTCTGCCACCCAACCTGAAGCTCGATGCTGACCGTGCCCGGCATCGGCCGATGGCCGAAAGACCGCCATCAGGACTTGTGGCTTGAAGCGCCGCACGACCCGCATTGCATCTTCGAGCAGGATCTCCCGCGGCCAGCGTTCGAGGGTCTCGTCCAATGAACGGGTGTAGCCGAAGTCGTAAGCGCGAGTGAAGAATTGGCGCGCGCCGTCGATGCGCCTGGCTGCCTCGAGCTCGCGGGAACGCAGCAACCCGAGGTCCGGACCGAGCTCGGAGCCGATCAGGTTCTGCCCGCCATCGCCGCGACTCAACGACAGGTACGCCGCTTCGCCGCCCAGGCTGCGGGCGACCCATGTCAAAAGCGTTGTGCTCTCGTCGTCTGGATGGGCGGCAATCATCAGTAGGCGCTGGTGGGTTGCCAACCGCACGAGCGCTCGATCGAGCGCCGCCAAGCCGCCTGTCGATGCTGAATCCAGGGCGCGGGTATCCGTCGGAACAGCTGCCGACAGAGGTCTCCCTACCGCCAACACAAGAACGAGAAAAAGACCCCACCGAAAGTACCTTGGACCGGATGCTCGCATAACTTGGATTGTAGCGGATCTCAGCCACCGGCCGAGATCCACCACGCGGTTACCGTAACCACCTCAACCGTCAACACATCATCATGGTATTGTCGCCTTCTCACCGACCCGAAAGATCATCATGAAGAGCAGCAATTGGAGCAGCCCGGACGCCGACGAACATGGCTTCGTCAGTTTCGACTTGATCAGGGGAAAGGCTGCACAGCTCACCCGCGACCAATTTGCCGAAGAGTTTCCGGTCGCCGCGCTGATGGTGATGTTCGGCGGCGCTGGCTCGGCGCAAGGCGGCGACCCTCTGGATGTCAGAGATTCCGGTATTCAACTGCTAACGGTCTCGATCAAGAGCACCGCCATCCTGCGCTACCTGGGTAAGCTGGCGTTCATCGCCAAGCGCCCAGGCAACCCCTTCGCGCACCTCATCTCGGTTGGCCGCTCGGCCAGCAACGACATCACCATCGCGGTCGACTCCGTCTCCAAGGTCCACGGCTATTTTGTCCTCGATGGCGGCGGCTGGTGTTTTACCGATCATGGCTCCACCAACGGCACCACCTTGAACGGCGACGAGCTCTCCACCGGTGAAAAATACCGGCTGTTCGACGGATCGATGTTGCAACTCGGGGTCGAGGCGACCGTCGAGTACCTCAGTCCGGATGCCCTGTACGATCGTGCGTTGAGCGAGTAGCTGGATCCTCGACCTCCTCCCCATCCGGAGCGGCCTCCCCATACAGAGCCTCCTCCACCCCCTCCAACCGCTGCCGTAGCTCTCGGATGGCATCGACGCCAAAACCGTAAATCCCGACCATCGAGCGGTCGATCGTAAGGGCAGCCTCGAGGGCAGGATGCGGATGCTTGGAGGGACGAGGACCCGGCAACGGGAACGCACCGGCAAAGAAAACCTTGGGTGGGCAGTCGATCGCGTCGAGGATACCGATCAGATGCCAGTACTTGAGATCAAGGGTGCCGGCCAAGAGCTGCGAGAGGTAACCCGCACTATGCCCCAGATGCTCGTCGATCTGGCGCCGGGGCACATCGGAGTCCTCGATCACGTCGCGGAGGTGATCGAGAAGTTGCTGGAGATCGCGTCGAGGAGACATAGAGATCCTATATTAAGACAATTCTCTTTTATAACAACTAATTACAATGATTCGATCAAACAGCTCGCATCGATCGTCAACGGCAGACAGTGTAGGATTCAGAGTCAAACTCGCCGGTGTCCATCGAGCCTCCCACCCCTGGACGCCGACCCTCGAGCTCGTGATGCCGCACCCCAATCACATCGGACGGCGGCGAGTCCTGTGGAGTCTTCTGCTGGGCTTGCTGCTCCTGTCACCGCCCTTGTCCGGGCAGGACGGAGCCCTGCGCTTCGACCGCCTGACCGTCGAAGACGGGCTTTCCTACAGTACGATCTGGTCGCTCTATCAGGATAGTAAGGGGTTCCTGTGGTTCGGTACCGGTGAAGGGCTCAACCGCTACGATGGCTACCGCTTCAAAGTCTTCAAACACGATCTCGAGGCCCCGGGATCACTTTCCGACAGCGGCATCAATGCGATCGCCGAGGATGCCCAAGGACGGCTGTGGCTGGGCACCAATGGCGGCGGGCTGAATCGTTTCCAGCGCGCTGATGAAACCTTCATCCGCTACCGCCACGACCCAGGGGACAGCAGCAGCTTGTCCAATGATGAAGTTCTGGACCTGCTGGTCGGTCGCGACGGCACGCTGTGGGTCGCCACCCAGTCTGGCCTGGACCGTTTCGACGAGGCCACTAACAGCTTCCAACACAACCCGCATGAGCCCAAACTCTCGAAGAGCTCGGACAACAACAACACGGTCATCGATAACACAGTCATCGACCTCTTCGAGGACAAAAACGGCATCCTGTGGCTGGGCACCGAAAACGGCCTCGGCCGCTTCGATCCTCGGACCGGAGCCTTTGCTCGGTTCGCCCATGATCCCAATGATCCCAAGAGCCTGAGTCACAACACCGTTTACGGCATCCAACAGGGTGCTGACGGAGATCTGTGGATCGCTAGTGAGAAAGGGTTGAACCGCCTCGATCTCCTCACCGGCACCGTCACCCGATATGTCCACGATCCGGACGACCCGACGAGTTTGGGCGAGGATGTTGTCGTTTCTACGGCGATAGATGCTGACGGCCAGCTGTGGGTCGGCACCGCCAACCAAGGCCTGAGCCGGCTCGACCCTCTCACTGGCCGATTCACTCACCATCGTAATGACCCCGCGGACCCGCGCACTCTGATCAGCGATCTGGTGACCGCGCTTTACATTGACCGCAATGGCCTGCTGTGGGTCGGGAGCTACACCGGCATCAGCAAGTACGATCCACAGCGGAACGCTTTCACCATCTACCGCCAGCAACAGTGGCGACAGCCCACATTGAGCGGCACCAGCGCCTGGGCGGTCACCCAAGATCGTTCGGGAGTGCTATGGGTGGGTACCGAGAAGGGCCTCGACGCTTTAGACCGGCAACATGGCACGATCGATAGCTTTCAGCACGATCCGAACCAACCCGACGGCCTACAGAGCGGACCGATCGCCACCTTGTTCGAGGATCGCTCAAGGACGTTGTGGGTCGGCACATGGGGTGGCCTCAGTCGCATGGATGAACGTCGCCGACAGTTCGTTCACATCCCTGCCCACGACCCGATCGATCCTGAAACCCTGAGTAGTGACCTGATCCAGTCCTTGTTCGAAGACCGTCGTGATCGACTTTGGGTCGGCACCCTCGAGGGCCTCAACCACCTCGATCGAGCCACCCTGCGCGTCACCCGCTATCCGGCACAGCCGGGAGATCCCGAGGTCCTGGCCGAAGACACGATTTACCAGATTCTCGAAGACCACACCGGTGTGCTGTGGTTCGCCACCCGCAATAACGGCATGTTTCGACTCGACGAGGAGCCTGAGCGCCGATTTGTTCAATACCAGGCGGACCCGCAGGACCCCAATCGGCTAGGTAGCAACGATATCGCCTGTCTGCACGAAGACCGCGAGGGTAATCTGTGGGTCGGCACCGTCGGCTCCGGGCTCCATCGACTCGACCCAACACGCCAGATCTTCACCCGCTATCGGCAACAGGACGGGCTTCCCAACAGCTCGATCATCGGCATTCTGGAAGATGATGAGGGCCACCTGTGGTTGAGCACCCGCGACGGGCTGAGTCGTTTCGACCCGCGGACAGAGACGTTCCACAACTACGACCGCGCCGACGGGCTAGCGAGCAACGACCACTCCATGGTTGCCTCCCACCGAGGTCGCGAGGGCGAGATGTTCTTTGGCAGCGTTGGCGGCTTGACCGCGTTCTTTCCTGAGCGCGTTCGTGATGACGATCAGCCACCCCCGGTGGTCATCACCGACTTCAAGCTCTTCAACCGCTCGGTACGCCCGCGGTCGATCGATCCCGGCTCGCCGCTAGAGGGCTCAATCCTCGACGCCCGCGAGCTGACTCTCAGCCACCGTGACTATGTCGTTGGCTTCGAGTTTGCGGCGCTGCACTACTCCGACCCACGCCAGAACCGCTATGCCTATCGCCTGGAAGGCTTCGACCGTGACTGGATCGAAACCGACGCCAGTCAACGTTTCGCTCAGTACTCCAACCTGTCGGCGGGCGACTACATCTTCCGGGTTAAAGCATCGAACGACGACGGGGTTTGGAACGAGGAGGGCGCTGCGATCGCTCTGCGCGTCCTGCCGCCACCGTGGAAGACTTGGTGGGCGTACACCCTTTATTTCCTGGCGTTAGCTGGGGTGCTCGTGGCCTACGTTCTCTGGCAGCAAAAGAAGGTTGAGCGCGAACGCGCCATCAACCACCGGCTACGGCAGGTCGACCGCCTGAAAGACGAGTTCCTGGCCAACACCTCGCACGAGCTCCGCACCCCGCTCTATGGCATCGTCGGCATCGCTGAATCGTTGATCGGCGGCGCCGCCGGCGAACCCTCCGAGGAGATCAAGTCGAACCTCGAGATGGTCGTCAACAGCGGGCGGCGACTCGGCAGCCTGATCAACGACATTCTCGACTTCTCTCGACTCACCGGAAAAAGCTTGGAATTGCGGCGTCAGCCGGTTGATCTGAGGGCCTTGGTGGATGTCGTGCTCAATCTGTCGCGGCCTCTCGTCGGCGACAAAAATCTCACGTTGATCAACGACATCGCTCCATCCCTGCCACCGGCCGATGCCGACGAGAACCGCCTGCAGCAGATTTTCCACAACCTGATCGGCAACGCGGTCAAATTCACCACGGCGGGGACGATCAGAATTTCAGCAGTGGCCGGAGAGAACCTGCTCGAAGTACGGGTTGCAGACACCGGTCGCGGGATCTCTGATGGTGATCTGGACCGCATCTTCGAATCGTTTGAACAAGGTGAAGGATCGGCGATTCGACAGTTCGGCGGCACCGGCCTTGGCCTGGCGGTCACCAAGCAGCTCGTTTCCTTACACGGTGGCAGCGTATGGGTCGAGTCCAGGGTCGATGCCGGCACAACATTCTTCTTCACCGTACCGATCGCGCCAGCCTCCGCTGCAACACCGTCAGACGAAACGCTGGCGGTCGAACAGACCTTATACGAAACATCGCCGGTCGAAACATCGCCGGTCGAAAAACTGCCCGGCGAATCACCTGTGGCTGGGATAGCCCGTTCGCTGGCAGCCCGTTCATCGGCCGAATCGGAAGATCCCTTCCGCGCAGCGGAGCATGCCTTCATCCAACCGAGCAGCGCCCCGAATACGGCGACCTCTGCCAAACCGACCCTCTTGGTCGTTGACGACGAGCCGATCATCCGCCAGGTGCTGTGGAACTACTTGTCTCAGAGTTATCGTGTCCTGAGTGCCAATAGCGGACCCGAAGCGCTCGAGATCCTCAACAAGCAGTCGGTCGACCTTGTCTTGCTCGACGTCATGATGCCCAAAATGTCGGGCTATGAAGTGTGCAGCGAGTTGCGAAAGCAGCATGCCTTGGCCCGCCTGCCGGTGATTTTCCTCACCGCCAAGAGCCAGGTTTCGGACCGGGTTGTCGGTCTGGCGGCAGGGGCCAACGACTTCCTGACCAAACCGGTGGCCAGGGACGAGCTGAAGGCGCGGGTCGCTACCCACCTCGAGCTTCGTTTCGTCAACCGCGAGCTGTCCGAGCTCGTCACCGAGCGGACCGTGCAGATCGAGGAGCGCGAACGGCTGCTGCGCGAGCGTGAGCGCCTCATTTTGCAGCTCGAGGCGCGCAACGACGAATTAGCGCGGTTCAATTACACGATCTCTCACGATCTCAGAAATCCACTGACCACCATCCGCAACTACATCGGCCTCCTCGAGCGCGACGCCCGAGCCGGCGACCAAGAGCGGGTGAAACATGACCTGGTGCGTATCGACACCGCCGCCAACCAATTGACTCAATCCCTCGACGAGCTCTACGAGTTCTCCCGTGTCGGCCAGCAACACAATCCCCACCAAGCCGTTCCTTTCATCGATTTGATCAACGAAGCTCGGGAAAAGCTCGACGCGGAGCTCACCGAACGCGGCATCGAGCTCCTGGTAGCGTCCGATCTGCCCATCGTCCTCGGCGACCGCCCGCGGCTGCTCGAAGTCGTACGGCATCTGCTAGACAATTCGATTCGTTACATGGGAGACCAAGCCAAACCCAGGATCGACATCGGAGCACGCACCGACGCAGGTCAAGCGGGCTCTCCCGTGTGCGTGCTCTTCGTGCGCGACAACGGCCAGGGCATCTCCCCGCGCTACCGCCGTAGAGTCTTCGAGCTCTTCGAACGTCTCGACCCCAAGGGCTCCAACGGCACCGGTATTGGATTGGCGCTGGTCAAACGGATCGTCGAGCTACATCACGGCCGCATCTGGGTCGAATCTCAAGGTGTGGGGCACGGCTCAACCTTTTGCTTCACGCTACCCATGGCCCGGACGGACTAACTCGATCGCACCACCAGGGGCGAGGATACCGTCGCCATGCCGAAGAACGCGGGAGTCGTCCGTCAATGGACCGTTCGCGGAGCCTTTGTAAGTTAGGCAATCTGACCGCTTCGCAAGCCTTTGACCTTCGTCTCGAGCGACAAAGGATCGTCCGGAAGCCTTCAAAAGTTTTGCACAAACCGCTAGGGACGGTCAGAAAGTCTAATGACGTTTTACCAGAGAGGTCCCGGAACGTCCGGGAGGCCTCATGGCGTTTTGCCAAAAAGGTAATGGACGGTCCGAAAGGCTTTTGGCATTTTGCCAAAGCTTCAAAGGACGGTCAGAAAGTCTAATGACGTTTTACCGAAAGCGTCCAAGACGGTCCGGAAGCCTTCTGGCAATTTACCGAAAGCGTTCAGGACGGTCCGGATGGTCTTAGGCAAAACTTTTTCGACTGATTTCAGTCATAAAGACCAAGAATAAGCCTTGCATGGAGGCGCCAGCGACACGGACGCTCCTGCAAGGCCCGCCATGTTTCGAGGCCGATCGGGACTAGTAGTCTTCGAGATCGAAGCCGGCTTTTACCTTGGTTTTGACTTGCATGACTTTCACCTCCTTTGGATGGCCGTGTGTCTGAATTCGTAGCTACGGCGTTGGCGTCACAAGGTTCTCGCTCAGTCGGGTTTAATTCTCGAGGAAACCCTCCGATTGATGCCTTCGAACCTCAAGCCACGCCGTTTTCGGCCCAGCGAGGGAGAGCTCGCGGAGCGAGCAAGCAGCGAGCGTGTTCGAGCTAAACGAATCTTGGCTTCTCGTATCGATCTGTAATACATGTACTTATGCGTCTCGCAAGAGGACCGGCGAGTTCGGAGCTGCTGCGCAGCCCACGAGGTCGAACGAGCCCTCGATGCGTTCCTGGATGGAAACTAGCTACGCCACCCGTTGTACCAGGCAGCAGGTTCTCCACCACCCTTCAAGGCAGCGGCCAAGACCACCCACCGAGCGGTTACGATCGCCATATTGTCCTGATCTAGTTAGATTCCGTCTCGACATGCTGTTTCGGTGTCAGCGTTCGAGGCCGTGGAGCGAGCACGAAGCCAATTGCTTGAGCTGCAAATAACATCTGAATCGGCTCAAACAACAGGCATCAAAAGAATCTAGGGCGGCACGTAAGAGGTCGTGCGATTTACGCAGGGCGCGCGCAGTCCGCACGCGCGACCGGCCTACGGTCGTTATCGGGCCGATCAATGAAGATGCAGGTTCCTGTATGCACCCTGGTTGTCACCCTCTCGCTGTCCCTCGCCGTTGCAGAGGTAGGCGCCGAGGAGGCAAGCGGAGAAGCACCCAAGCCGCAGACCGCGGAACGTTCGCTTCGGGTGCCGGAGAAAGGGACAAATGCCGGCCCCAGCAACTGTCCATATTGCGATCTGAGCGGCAAGGACTTCTCCGGGAGGAATTTGACCGATTCGAACTTTACCGGCGCCAACCTCTCTGGCGCCGATTTTTCCGGGGCGAACCTCAACGGCGTGGCGATGGTCGGAGCGAATCTTGCGAATGCAAACCTCACCGATGCCAAGCTAGACGACTCGAGGCACGGACATGCTGATCTCTCCCGCGCAGATCTGGTGGATGCGACATTGACTGGAGCCAGCATGAACGGCACAGACTTGCAATACGCTGATCTGAGCGGCGCCGATTTATCGTCGGTGGACGTCAGCACTGCCACGTTTGGGCAGAGAGTCAAATTCTATTCTCCATCAGCTACTCGCCTGGCGAAGTTCCGAAATGGCAAGTTGAGTTGCGAGATCTTGGAACACTGGAATCGACTCGACACGGAAGACGCCAGGCGCCCCAGCTGCGATCAAATCGACCGTGATGAGATTGCTTGCGGAGCCGCAAAATTGTCGGTTCTGACCTCCCAAATCTATGTCTCTACAACGGGTACGAATAACACTGACTGCGGCACGTCCTACAATTCGGCGTGTAAAACCATTGCCAAGGGAATCGAGCGCTGCGCGGCCAGCGGTTGTGGTGTGCTTGTTGGATACGGTGAGTATTCGCCGACGGCCACAATCGCTCTGCGTGACGGTGTGAGTGTCTTTGGAGGCTGCTGGCCATTGAGCCAGGACGCCTATAAGTATTTCTCCGTAATTCATGCACCTGCAGGTGGCGCGGCCGCCGTAGTCGCGAACCACGTGAACAGCGAGACTCTCTTACAAGGGTTCCAAATCAGTGCTACCCCAAGTCCGGCTGGCGACGGGAAAGCTTCGGTCGCGATGGTGGTTTCACAAAGCACTGGATTGAGACTTAGCGACATCAAGATCGTCGGGCACCAAGGTGGCAGTGGCGCGCCCGGTGTGTCAGGAACCCAAGGCAACGAAGGTGGAGCCGGCAAACAGGCCAAGCCGGGAAGCAACTCTGACTGCGCAAACACGAGTGGCGGCGCCGGCGCTGTGAAGATGACCGTAAGCGTGAGCTGTCCGGTCTTCTCCAAGATGACGTGTTCTCCAAGCTGCTCGGCCAACGGTTGCTACGGATACTCCGGACAGGCCGGTACGACCCGCACCTCTGCCGCTGGCGGCAAATGGGGCGCTCAAAAATGTTACGGTTGCCCCTCCGGTAAAGGAGAGTTCAAGGGAACCGGAAAACCGGGGAGCCCCGGCACGAACGCGGCTTGCGGCAGGGGCGGAAACGCGTCCCAAAATATCGCTGGGACGTTCAGCGGCCTCACTTTTATAGCAAGTGTCTCGGGCGCTGGCGGCCAAGGCGGCTCAGGCGGAGGTGGCGGCGGAGGAGGCGCGGGCGGCTATTGCGGCTACTGCGGGTGCTTCGGCGGAAGCGACGAATACACCGGCAAGGCCGGAGGTGGCGGCGGAGCAGGGGGCTGCCCTGGTACGGCGGGCAAAGGTGCGCAGCAAGGTGGAGGCTCGTTTCCGATTGTGGCCAAGGCCTCCACCATCACCTTCTTCGGCGCCAACAAGGTGATTGGCGGTCAAGGCGGCCCAGGCGGTCAAGGGGGCGCGGGCGGTCAGGGCGGAGCTGGCGGAACCGGCGGCACCAATCCCACGAGCGGCATCTGCGACGACAACGGCGGAGCCGGCGGTAAAGGCGGTACCGGTGGTGCAGGTGGCGCGGCGGGCGGCGGTGCCGGCGGCAACGGCGGCCCAAGCGTGAATATAGCGCTGTTGTCTGGGGCGAAGGTCACTGGTTCGCCAACCTACTACGCCGGAATCTCCGGCGAAGTAGGCGCCCCGGGCAGTGGCGGCTCAGCCGCCGTTAGCGGAGCGTGTCAGGCGTCCAATGGAGCGCCAAGCGCCGCAGGGCTCGTCGCCAACATGCACAACTACTGATGGGAAGCCACATGCCTGATACGTACGATAGCTCGTCATCCCGAGGCTGCCGACGCCGCGCCCTGCTGGCGACCGTGCTCGGGTTGAGCACGCTTCTTTCCCTCCATGGTGCGAGCGCTTCTACATCAACGTGCCCGACCTGCGCCGAGCAGGCAGGAAAGCCATTCAGCGGTGACCTTTCGGACTGTAATTTCTCGAATCAGACCTGCGACAAGGCCAACTTCACGGGCGTCACCCTGAACGGCGCCATATTCAATGGAGCGAGCCTGAAATCAGCGGATTTCACCCAGGCCAAGCTGGGAGTCTCGAAGGCAACCAAGTCTGCCGCGAGCTTCACCGGCGCCGACCTGACCCACGCGAACTTCTTCGGCGCCACCATCTCGAGTGCGGAGTTCCAGTTCGCCGACTTGAGCTGCGCGATATTCGACCACACCGAGTTGACGACATCCCAGTTTGGGCCAATTGTAAAACTTGCGCCGACCAGCAAGTGCCGAACAAGCTTCAAGGGCGCCACGTTGGGATGCGAGTTCATCCCCCAGTGGAAAGATCTGGAGATGACGAATGCCGGAGTACAGAACTGCGAAGGGAATCTCAAAAATAGAGACTTCTCCGGCTCCAAGATGAGTCGCGTGATTTTCTCGGGCATGAATATCAGTGGTAGCACGTGGGTGGGCTCGGATCTGAGCCAGGCCTTCTTTCTGCAAGCCGACATCTCGTATTCCGATTTCTCTGGCGCCGACATGACCCAGGCGCAGCTCAGCCGGGCCGACGGCACGAAGTCGAAGTTCACCAATCAGACCAAGTTGACCGGCGCATTCCTGTCCGGCATCAAGCTCGCCAACGCCGACATGACTGGTGCCGTGTTACACGCTGCGGATGGCTTTCCGGCAGCGGACCTCTCACTGGCGTACATGCCCAACGTCATTCTTACCGATGCGGAAATGGCCGCTGTCAACATGTCTTATACGAGCTTCTACGGCGCCAACGCCAAAGCCGACAATGCCACTCTGCAAGAAGTCAGGCTGTCGAACGCGAATCTGGGTAGCGTGAATCTGTCGCAGGGGAAAATGAAGGGGATCGTGCTTGATGGCGCCAGCCTGATCAACTCGGTGCTAACAGGGGCTGACCTCACCAGGTCCTCCTTGGTGAGTGCGAATCTGCAGGGAGCAGACTTTTCGGGCGCACGCCTCTACGGCGCAAATCTATCCAACGCCGCGGTCGCCCTCGACAAAGGCGTGTCCCTGTTCGAGATCACCGGCGCTCCAGCAACGCAAGTAAAACAGAGTCTCGATCAGTGTTTACTCACACATGAGGTGGCCACCGCGTTTTCGACAGCGGGATATCCACTGCTGGTCTGCAGCAATCCCATCAAGGTCCTAGTCGTCACCGCGGGCAAAACCTGGTCGATCGTCAGCAACATCGCGATCGGCCAGCCTCCTTACAACGAGTTCAGGCTCACCAAGACCGGTGGCTACATCGAGATTTATGGAATCGGCGAGATGGGGAGAACCAAGCTATTTCAGACGAGTCAGTCATTCGCCGACGCTCTCGATACCCAGGGTTTTCCTTTGGATATGTTGGCCACCTTTTCGGACAACAAGTATCCGCTTCCTCCGTGCGAGAACCCAATGGTCACCGTCAGAACCGCAGGATCAAAGTGGCGCATCGATGAGACTCTGTCCTCGATCACGTCGCCAAACATCGGCTACACCGGCTTCACCGTGATCGCCAACTCCAACGCTCTAGACGTTCATGGGACGGCCATCTCGATCGTGAGGCCTGGCGCCGACGGCCAGCTGGAGCTGCAAGTGGAGGACGCCAAGAAGACAAACCTCACGATCGAGGCCTTCAACGACAATACGACGTGCCCGAACGGCCAAAGCTACGGGGCGAACAAGAAAGCCGGTCTCCCCTGGGCCAAGATGATGACGGCGCCGAAGCCACCTACTCCGCCTCACTGTATTCCGTCACCCACCCATTGGTGCCCATGACCGCGGACGTGCCGCGACACAACCAGTTGTCACATGAGGACCTAAGATGACTGAGGAAAATGATGTCGAGCGAAAGACCTTCCACTTCGATCTAGCTTATGTCCCCCATGATGCGGAGTTCACGATCACGGTCGGTGACCGCAAGTTCCCTCTCCACGCACATACGGATGAGACGCGGCAGGGACATCGACGGAAGAACAGAGCGTTGGCTCTGATGCCTGACCACCATCTCGCACGACTTTCACACTACGCTGAGGATGTGGAGCTCCCGTCGAATCTCGCGCGCGTGATGAAGGTCACCTACCCGCATCCGGACGGCGAAACTCTCGGGCTACCAGCTCTAGCGGTAGTGAAGTTGCACGTCCCGGCGGCGGCGAGACGCAGACGCCGGGAAGCGGTCTTCGCCAAGCTGACAAACCGGCCGCACCCGGTACTGGCGCGTTACGGCGTGCCGCGCACTTTGGCAGGGACCGCTCCAAAGCTCGAAGACACCGTAGCGCTGCACGAGGATGCCGATGCGATCGGCGACTCGCCACTCGATGTCGCAAAGACGCTGATCTTCCACCATCCACAGCTGGCGAGCCGTAACCCGGACACGGCAGCAGCAGTGGAAACTCACATCGATCAGGTCAGGCAATTGAACTCGTTCGCCACCCTCATCGCCCGTCTCGGACCTGCCACGGAACAGGGCGGCTGGGCCACCATCAGCAAGGTGGTCGACCAAGACGGCAGTGATATGACTTGGGGGAATAGGTACGAGTCGGCGGGTAAGAAATCCGGCGAACCCGTGACCCATTACAGATTGAATGATGCCATCACCGGGACCGCTGACGCAGCCCCGGACGACCGTTCCGGCATGAGCGCAGTCAGCGAAGCGCTGCAGACCACTCAGGACGACGGCGCGCTTCGGAACACAAAGTGGTCTGTCAACCCGGGATCGCCGGATCTGGCAAAGACTGCGGATGCGCCCAAGCCGGTCGTGGCGGAGAGCCCGATGGCAGAGGTGGAAGGGACCGCTGGTTACAGCTTCACGCTGAACAACCGGACCCCTGGTTATGGGGTCGAGGTCAAGAAGTCGTCGCTTGACTTCCTTCCCGACGCTTCCGATCCAAGCAAGGCAACCTTCGCCATCGCGTCGAGGAACACGTACCTGCGAACGTTGTGTGCGTACGTTGAGTTCGTAGACATCAACGGCAAGCCGATTCCGAATCCAGCCGGCTGGAAAAATCAGCTCGAGTACCTGGGCCCTCTCGCCGATGAGCTGCAGAGTGACACGCAGAAATACGTCGCGATGATCCCGGCGGTCAGCGTCATCCTCGGGATCCCCATGCCCACGGACGCCACGGGACTGTCGTTCCCCTGGCCGGAGGACGCCGTCGCGTGCAACCTTTATCACGGCGGACTTGGCACTCGGGACTGGAACACCATGATGGACATCTATGGCACGATTCTGACTGGCATTTTCCAGTACGGGGTTCCGGTGCTCTTCCTGGTGGCCGGCGCAGCTGTGACGAACTCCTCCTGGTACAAGTCCTTCATCGAGGACAAGGATCTGGTCGCAGCGGTAGCGGGCGTCGGATTCGGGGTGGTCGGGGGCGCCGTAGCCACGGCGGCCGCCCTTCTGAACACGAAGAGAGTGCTGTTCGCCCTTGGAAATACAGTCGCCGGCATCCTGGTCAGCCAGGCGGCTGGGAAGCTGGCAGTGTACATTGCCAGAAAGATCACAGCTGCCGAGGTGGTCGAGAGTGTCCCGATCGCCGGCTGGACGATTCGGATTGCCAGCATGGTGATTACCACAGCAAACCTCGCCGAAACCACGGTTGAGGTGCTCATTTCGCCGGCCACATACAAGCTCGAGGTCAAACGCGAGCTGGCGTTGGAAGTGACGGTCTCTCCCGATCCCCTGCATGGCACACCATCGCAGAAACCGGTATGGCCAGAAACGGCGGATCACTACGAAGCCATCGTCCGGTACAAGAACGGCACCAACTACAAGATGAACGGTCAGCTGCCGACCGATCCATCCAAAAGAGCCGACCCGGTTGTCGTTCGCTTCCCTGAACTACCCGCGGGCGGACAGATTCAGATCTTGTTCGGCGCCTACTCTTCAACCCATTGGCTGGCTGGGAATTGGACCAGCGGCGAACTACCAGCGGTGCTTCCCGATGGCCAAGATACTCTCACCCTCGCCGGTGCGATTCAGGAGCAGCTCGTGCCGCTCTCGAAGTACACCCAATACCGGTACGACAAGAAGCTCACGTACGATCCTGACCACAACAAGCACGTATGGCACAAAGGGGACCAGCCCACCGCTTTGATCGGTGCTTTGAACGCCGGCAGCACAGGGCACAACCTTGCCAAGCTCGTCGACCTCACGATCAACAACAAGGCGAACATGCTTGGCTACTGTTGGCAGGCGTCCGGGCAGAACCTGCCGTTTTGCGGCTCCTCGGAACCAACCGATGGCCAACTATTCGCGTTTCAGAACATCAATACCCTCGCCAACCCCGAGGGATCTCTGAAGTTCCCCAACTGTGGCTTCGCGGCCCAACCTTACCTGGTCTACGATCAATTCGGGCCGGCGCCTCTATTCTCGTTACCCAACTCCGCCAAAAGCGATCTCGACAACCGCCAGATTTCCAGTGCCATTGCTGGACGATTCACGGCCAACCAGCAGCCTCTACCTGGCGACGCCACCGTGAAGGTAGTTCAAAGCACGGTGCGATGGTACATCAGCGTCGGGCGAGCGAATCCGAGCTACGATCTGCGCCGAGAGACGGACGGTACGATCGGCGTTTACGCGTACCCGACATCGCGGTTCAGCCAAAACAACTTCTATGTCGATCCACGCACCGGAAACTATCACCTACGCAAGGTCATCCTCGACGACACGACGCCTTTCGACATGGC
>JAJCXQ010000013.1 GCA_029263355.1 Acidobacteriota bacterium
CCGGCTGGTCGACCGCTTCGAGCGCCAGCATCCCCAGCAGGGTGTCGCGCCGGTCGACCAATGGCAGGGCGATCAGGGACTGAGTGCCGCTGGCGGTCAAGGTCCGCCGATCCATCGCGGCCTCGGTGGGTAGCTCGTCCAGGCGTGGGACGCGCACCGCCTCGAGCCGTCGCAGCCGCTCCCATAGCCACGGCAGCTCATCGACAGCGATGACGCTGTCCACGACGCCATCGTCGGCTGCCCACCGGTGGGTGCAGATGAGCTGGCTGCGCTCGAGCCGGCGGATGCAGACGCGCCCGGCGGCGATCGACCTGCCGATGGTGGCGAGCGCCGACTGGACGCCTTCATCCATCAGGGCCGGAGGCAAGCTGACGAGCTGCGTCGACAGCCTGGCGATGATCGCCTCGAGCTCGGTTCGGTATTTGAGGCCGTTTTCGATCCGCTCTCGATCGCGGATCTCGCGTTCCAGAGCCCGCTGGATCTCGCCACGGGCGAGCGATGCACCGCTGGTGCTGCTCGGTGGAGCCCGCTGGTCGGTCGGCCGTCGGGCGTCCGAGTCGTCCGCCTTGTCGTTCATCTGTCGGTTGTGCAGCGCCACGGAGGGGGGTGGCTCTGTCGTGCTGAAGGAAAGGAAGTATCTGCTTCCCCCTCCCATTTATACACCTGTCTGATCTCGGCGGAGGAGGGCGCACGACTCTCCAGCCCCGTCACCGTGGGTTTCCCTAGCGTAGAGTCGAGGACGGGCGCGAGGCGCTGCACACGCAACGTTCGTTTCCCGTCCCCGCTCATCGAACCGGACGTGCGGTTCTCCCGCATCCGGCTCTCCGACTGGTTTCACGTTAGGCATTCGCAGGCGATATCACGTACAGGCGATCGACGCCGGCTGGACCTGAGGTCCAGTCGGACGGGAAGCGCCTGGTCCCACGCGTTGAGACTTTGTGACGGCGACGGAAGAAGCCACGCACGCGTTGGCGTACAAAGTGGTCCACGGCTCGGTAGGCCACGCGCCGGGTGCCGTAGCTGAAGTAATTGCGCCATCCTCGAAGAGTCCGATTCAGGCGCGCTACGACATCCGGGCCCGGGTCCATGTTCCCGCGGTGGAGCTGAGCAATAATTCGCTCCTTGAGGCGCTTCAGGCTCCTCGCTGACGGCTGGGCTGCCAGATACGGCTCCCCCTGCCAGCTTCGAGCTGGTCCGAAGGTGTAGCCCAGAAAGTCGAACCTCTCCACTTGCGCTCGGCGGAGACACGTCTTGGTCTCATTGAGGGTCAGGCCGATCTTCGCCATCGTGCTCCGCGTCCACTCCATCGCCTCCGCCGCGTGTCCGCGACTGAGGATCACGAAGTCGTCCGCGTAGTTCACGATGCGCGCACGATACTGAGCGCCCTTGCCCCGCTGCCGCCAGGCCTTGAGATACCGGTGCATGTAGATGTTGGCCAAGAGAGGGCTGATCACGCCGCCTTGCGGCGTTCCCTGCTTGCTCTTCTTGCCACCTTTCATGCGCCGGTTCCCCCGATCATCGCCTTCCTCGACCGGCACTTTCAGCCACGCCTTGATCAGCTTCAACATCTGCCGATCCACTATCCTGCGCGCAACCGATTGCATCAGTTCGTGGTGCGGGATCGTGTCAAAGTACTTCGACAGGTCGGCGTCGACCACGTCGGTGTAGCCGTCGCGTAGGAGTTGGTGTACCTTCCGGACCGCATCTTGCGCACTGCGCTTCGGCCTGTAGCCGTAGGCACAGTCCTCGAAATCCGCCTCAAAGATTGGCTCCAACACCAGCTTGGCGGCGGTCTGGACCACCCGGTCCCGGATCGTCGGAATCCCGAGCGGCCTCGTGCCACCCCCAGGCTTGGGAATCGTGACCCGGCGAACCGGGTTTGGTTTGTACGTCTTGCTATGCAGCTCCTCTCGTAGCTCGGCGAACCACTCCACCAGCCCTTCCTTCTCGATGTCACTGAAGGTCTGTCCATCCACGCCAGATGCCCCTCCGTTTGCACGGGCGAGCAAGTACGCGTGCATCAGGATGTCCTCCCGGTGCACCTTGTCGTAGAGCTGGTAGAAGCGGAACGTCGGCTCATGCTTGGCCTTGACGTAAAGCTTCTTCTGGAGCTGCCGGATCTTTTCGGGAGTCTTCAGGCTCACGCCAATCCCCTCCTCCTTGGCTCCTTCCAAAGCACCCAGAAGTAGGGCCCCTTCCCTCCGCCGGCTTTCACCGGCTTCACAGGTACTACGAGCCCCTCCGACTCCCTGCCGTGCCGCTGGCCGAACTCACAGCGTCGAGGGTCGCTACCCCTCGCCCGACAGGGTCTCCCACGTTGCACGAAGAGCCTTCGATACGTGCCGTCCCCAGTACCCCGGCGAACCGCAGAGGGTGCTCGCATTGGCTTCTTCCCCTCCGCACGACGGTCTTCCCCTACGGACTGGAGGGTCGACGTTCGCGATTTCACTTTCGAGGCCTGCTCAGGGTTCACTCGCGTTACGGCCCGCATCTTCGCTGGCCCGCCCTAGGCGGACTTTTGTCCCCGGGGCTTCGCCAGGGCGATTACTCTGCCCCCAGCGCCCGGGTAGCTACCGAGCCGAACCAATCCTTGCTCAGGAAGAACTTGCATCTTCTGACTCCTCGCGCCCTCGTGGCGCACAGCCCGTGGATAAACAGCCATTCTACGCTGGGTCCGCTTCGACCGCATGTTTCGTCGCGCGAGCAGCCGTTGCACGCCGCAGCGTAAGTCGCTCCAGGTATTAGCGTTGCAAAGAGGGTGCGTTTATCCACTACACTGCACGCGCCCGTGAATAAAGGCCGTTGGCCTAGCCAACGGCCTTTATCAACGGGCTGCTAGCCCGCACGGTGTATGAAGTCAGTCCGTGCGCGCGGAACCGTTGAGGATCAGCGGGCGGGGAGGACGTAGTGATGATCGAGCGATCCTCCTAGAGCCCCACGTCAGGAGCCGGCATCGCGTCCGCAGCTTCGGCGGTACAGAGACGCCTGTTGGCAGAGTCGCCAACTGCCCAGAGGGCATTCCGGTTCTTCGCGGTGACGCGGCGGCCGGTGCCGGTGCTTGCACCAGGGGATGTGACGGAGAGTTCGCTCCGCTCGCTCCAGGCAGCTC
>JAJCXQ010000014.1 GCA_029263355.1 Acidobacteriota bacterium
GATCCCCCCTTTTTCAAAGGGGGGAAGCATGGTTCGTACCCTGTCAGAAAGCTGGCTCAGCTCCGCAGAAGTGGGTCGCGGCACCAGAATCAACAGGTGAAAATCACTTCGACGAGGCTCGCCAGGTCGTATGTGCAAACGGAAATCGCTTCGACGAGGCTCGCCAGGTCGTATGTGCAAGCGCACAAGTGGGTCGACGAGGCTCGCCAGGTCGTATGTGCAAGCGGAAATCGCTTCGACGAGACTCGTCACATCGAATGTGCAAGCGCACAAGTGGGTCGACAAGGCTCGGCACATCGAATGTGCAAGCGCACAAGTGGGTCGATGAGGCCCGTCACATCGAATGTGCAAGCGCACAAGTGGGTCGACGAGGCTCGTCACATCGAATGTGCAAGCGCACAAGTGGGTCGACGAGGCTCGCCAGGTCGTATGTGCAAGCGCGAGAATGCGACGAGATTTCCGGTTCTGGAGCGGTGCCGGAACCTTATGTAGTTGTGAGGCTCTGCTATCCTGCTCAACGCCTTAGGGCATGCGATGACGAGGACGGTCTTGATCAGCTACAGCGGAGGCGGTGTGCGATGAATGCCGAGGTGGAGAGGTATCTGGCGCCCAATGATCCGGTGGCGTTCGAGTCGCTGTGCCTCCATCTGTGGAAGGAGATCTGGGGCGATCCGGAGGCGAAGAAGAACGGGCGCTCGGGGCAACCGCAGGCCGGGGTGGATGTGTTCGGCAGGTCTGACGGCCGGCAGATGGGGTGCAGTGTAAGCAGAAGGATGGGATGCTGGGGTCGGCGTTGACGGTCCGGGAGCTGGACGCGGAAGTCGCGAAAGCTCTCACGTTCAAGCCGCCGCTCGCCACGGTCACTGTCGCTACCAGCGGGCCGGCGGACGCTGCTGGTGCTCGACGGGTTGGAGCCGCTGGAATACCCGCCCGGTCCGCTGGCCGGTGAGCTGAAAGACGCCGCCGTCAGCACGTTGCTCAAGGGGCTGGCGGGCTCGAACCCGTGGCTGTGTGTGGTGATGACGCGGGAGAGCGTCAAAGATCTCGAGAGCCATCGCGAGGCGACGGCGCCGGAGTGGCCACTGGGGCGGTTGTCGGCACTGGCCGGCCTGGCGCTGCTGGAGTCCCTCGGCGTCCACGGTGCGGAGAGCGAGCTGGAAGAGCTGGTCAAGGACGTGGGCGGGCATGCCCTCACCCTCAACCTGCTGGGCCAGTACCTGTCCCGAGCGCACGGCGGCGACGTGCGTCGTCGCGACCGGGTGCAGCTGGAGAAGGCGGACCTGAAGACGCAAGGCGGGCACGCGTTCAAAGCCATGGCGGCCTACGAGAGTTGGCTGGCCGAAGGCGGCGAAGAGGGGGCGCAGCAGCTCGCCGTGCTGCGGTTGCTGGGGCTGTTCGATCGCCCGGTGGACGCCGGCTGCCACCGGGGCGAGGGGGATCCGGGCCGGAGCGGTGGTTTCTGGTCCTCCCCCTTTAAAAAAGGGGGGATCGAGGGGGGGATTTCTCCCGACGATGCCAGAGGCGATGAAGCGTCCGTGCTTGCTGGCAGCAGAAAATCCCCCTCCAGCTCCCCCTTTTTCAAAGGGGGGAAGAAGAGTCCAGATGCTGACGTACGGTCTCATAGATCTGTTCCATCACCGAGTCGAGCTGCTTCATGACTTCGAGGTTGGAGAACCTCAGAACCTTCAGGTTCAGCTGCTCCAGCACCCTATCGCGCTCGTCGTCCGCTGCCGCATGATCCGGCTCCCAATGTTGCCCGCCGTCGACTTCGATGACCAAATCGGCTCCCGGGCAATAGAAGTCGACGACGTACTGGTGGATCGGCTTCTGCCGATAGAATTGCAGCCCGAGGATCTGTTTCTTCCGGACCTTGCTCCAGAGCACCCGCTCCGCCGGAGTCATATTGTTCCGCAGGTCGCGGGAACGCTCCTTGTGGTCATTGTTGTAGGGTATAGGCAACTTCAGATATCCAGAGCCATCAGTCTGGCAAGAAGAGATGCCTGGCGCGAGACCGTCGACTACAATTCTGTGCAAACATCACCGGTACAGAGCCCGCAGCCGTGATGTTCCTGAAAACATCACCGGTGCAGTGCCCGCAGCCGTGATGTTTTTGAAGACATCACGTTCGCAGGCAACTAGGATGTGATGTTTCTCGAAACATCACGCCCACAGGAGCTGTAGCCGTGATGTTTCTTCGAGCGTCACAGTCAACTGCAAATCAGCTGTGATGTTTTTTGGAAATTTGGGATCGAAGCGCTTGCGGGCAGAATGTTCGCGGACATCCCTCTTTGTCGGGCTCTGCTCGCCGGATGATCCCTGAAAATAATCCCGCGATGGTGGGCCCAAAAGGTGCAGCCTGCGGCGGCTCACTCGAGGGTGACGTCGACGCGGGTCGGGACGTTGGAGCGCAGGATGGTCAGGCTCAGTCGGCTACCCCGGGGGCGCGCCGCGACGTATGCTTTCAACTGATCGACGCCGGTGACGTCGCGGCCGTCGACCTTCAGGATCAGGTCGTTCTTGCGCACCCCTCCCGATGGCGGTGGGTGCCACACACCTATAAGAGGGGGATCCCAGCCTGGAGGGCTTCCTGGCCCAGCTGCCGGAACTGTGGCGGATGGGAGAGAGCCGACCGACACACCGCCAGCGGCCCAAGAGCATCCGCACTTGGCGGACCCGAGTCGATCCCTTCGAGGCTGTCTGGTCCGACGCTCGTACGTGGCTGGAGCACGAGCCGGACATCACCGGCAAGGCTCTATTCGAGCGACTTCGAAAGAAGCACCCGGGCGAGTTTGCCGCAGGCCAACTCCGAACCCTTCAGCGGCGCGTGCAGAGTTGGAGGCAAGCCATGGCCAGGAAACTGATCGTCATCTCTAACCCAGAGCCGGAAAGAAGAGCAAGGTCAGAAGAGTCGGAAGCGCGCGCGACCCGACAGCACCCCGGTCGCTTCGCTCCCTCGCCACACCCTAAGCCATCGGGTCGCGCGCGCTCAGAAAAGAAGAAGAGGAAGAAAAAGAGAAGAGCTGGGTAAGGCAAAAGACCCCGTTTCTTGGCGACCGAAAGGCCCTCGCCAGGACGGTAACTACTTAGCCTACGAACCGCCGAATCCAGAAGGGCAACGACATCTATCTTCGGGTAACATTAAACCGTGAGGCAATACGGTGCACAGGTGTGATTGTCGCTGGGCACATTGGTGGGCCTACCACGAGTGCGCCGCGTAGGAGTACAGGGCTGCGGGTCCTGTAACCAAGAGCAGCGATTGATAAGATCGAAGAGGGCGTTCGGCGCTGATCCAGGCTCGGGCATAGAGCCAGCGCAGGAAGCGAAAATGCACCGAAGGTTCTGGAACTCACGGTAGCCAAACCGCTCGCGGATCTCACGAATGTGCGCTCATCGAGCGGATTAGCCCGGTTAGTCACACCATCCGAAACCATGAGAAGGAACGATTACAGCGACACGAGCCGGTGGGGCTCAGCTGTGATCGTCGGCCACATCAGCAGGATTGCTGGTGGCATCACTAGAGGCAATCGCAATTCAATCGATTTCGGCATCGACTTTATCGAGCAAGACCGCGGCTTTCCTTTCGGGGCCTTGCTCAAGTGCGATATAGCCAAGGCCCTACGCCGCTGCCCCTCGCTGACCGAAGCCCAGATCCAGCGCATTCGCGAGCGAGTAGTAGGGATGCTGGAAACCGGCATCGTCCCCCGCGAGTACCGAGAGTATTCCAAGTTGCTCCGCAAGGTCGGGATCGGTCCGAACTGGAGCCGAATCGAGGACGCGACTCCCCGCAACCGATTCGCTCAGCGGGCAAAAGCATACTTCTTGAATCACTGTCGCGTCGATTCCGACGACCGCATCTAGGGAGCATAAAAAACCGTGGGGCACTTGGAGGAACTGCCTTTGAAGAACGCTGCCGGAGAATGCGGAGTTACGTCCGATCACCCGGACTGCCCACACTTTTTTACGCTCCCCTGGCTAAGCGCCTATCCAACGACGGCTCGCCTAGTACTTGGACGACCCAATACTCTCTAGAGGTCGCCGATCGCAAGACATTTGAAGGACCAAACTCTTCCTGGCGAGGCAATCCCGCGAGGTTAGACACTGAAAACTCTTCCCGACGAGGCGATCCGAAGGCTTTAGACAAGTCTCCAAGCACTTCGACGAGCCGTGTTCATCCCTTGGATGTTTGTCCAAGCGGCTCTGCGAGGCAACCGCAAGCCTTGGATAAACGTACAAAGTCCTCAACCAGGCTCTTTTCGCTGGCTTCAGAGTGTCTACATTGCTCGGCGAGGCTCGTCGAGATCAATTGAGAGCGCCAACCTTCTTCGGCGAGGCTCGTCACGAAGTGTGGATACCATCCAAGCTCTTTGACGAGGCTCTTCCGAAGCGTGGATATCCATCCAAGCTCCTTGGCTGGGCGTGTGCAAGCGCTTCGCCAAGTGTCCAAGTGGTGTGTCCGGTAGGCGACGACCGCAACTTTGCCGGCGCCCGCAGCCGTGATGCTCCTGAAAACATCACCGGCGCAGAGCCCGCAGCCGTGATGCTCCTGCAAACATCACCGGTACAGAGCCCGCAGCCGTGATGTTCCTGAAAACATCACCGGTGCAGTGC
>JAJCXQ010000015.1 GCA_029263355.1 Acidobacteriota bacterium
GTTCCTCGGGGTGCTCAGCGACTAGGTCGTGAAGCTCTCGGGGGTCATCCTCGAGATGAAACAGCTCGGGCCGCGGACCATAGATGTACTTCCAGGGGCCAAGGAACAAAGCCCGCAACTCGCCGACACCGTGGGATAGGCGTGGCGACATACTCTCGGAATAATACGGTCGGCGATTGCGGCCTGCGCCGCCCCCTACCCCGTCGCCGTCCATCAGTGGCGCCAGGGAGCGGCCCTGGAGCTCTTCGCCAAGCATGATGCCCACCAGGTCGAGGATCGTCGGCACAATGTCGACGGTTCCGACGCGCTCGGCAATCCGTCGACCGCCTCCCCTCCCCGGTAGCGACAAAATCAGCGGCACGTGGATCGTGCTGTCATAGGCCAGGAAGGCATGGGTCGCCTCTCGATGCTCGTGGCGACTCTCGCCATGGTCGGAGGTCATCACGATGATCGTGCGCTCGAGCTCTCCGAGCTCGCCGAGCTCGCGTAGGACGGCCCCCAAGCTCTCGTCCGCGTAGGCAATCTCCCCCTGGTAGGGATCGTTGGCGAACAGCTGACCGTAGGGCGCCGGAGCGATGTGAGGCTCGTGGGGATCCCAATAATGTAGCCAGGCGAAGAACGGCTTGCCTTCATGGGCGCGCAACCAGGGCAAGATAGCGTCATTGACATGGCCGGCGGGGCGCTCGTCGTACCAGGTGTTGAACTGCCGTTGGGCCGGCCGACCGCGGAAGTCACTGCTGGTGGCCTCCAGGTCGTCGTCATAGAAGTCGAAACCCTGGGCGGTGCCGAATTCGGCGGTCAGGGGGAAACCACCGATCGCGGCGCCGGTCGCGTAGCCTTCCGCCTTGAGCCGCTCAGCGAGGGTCAAACGGTCCGCTGGCAGGTGAAAGAACGTATTGTCGCGTACCCCGTGGACCATCGGGTAGACCCCGGTGAGGATGGTCGAGTGTGAGGCTTGGGTCACCGGGTTGCTGGCGTAGGCGTGCTCGAAGAGGAAACCCTCCGCCGCCAGGCGATCGAGGTGGGGGGTACGGGCTGATTCCTTACCGTAACAGCCGATAAAGTCGGCTCGAGTCGTATCAAAGGTGAACAGCAGAACATTGGGTGGCCGCTCGCGTCCGCAGGCGACAAGGCCAAGGGTGAGGCAAGCGAGCAGCAAGAGGCTTGCTCGACAGCACAAAGGTCGGTCTCCAGATCGATCACTCGTCTGATACAAGAAAAGACTCATCCTGGCGAACTCGAACGCCTGCTCTCGACAGAGACCACTGAGAGAACGACCACAGAATTGAAGCGGGATGATCGTCTAGCGGCTTGAACGGCGGACCCTAGCACCGCACCCTAGCGGCGTCAACATCACGATCCTGAGGTGCCGAGCCTCTCGAGGGAGC
Source organism: Acidobacteriota bacterium (assembly GCA_029263355.1). Lineage (GTDB taxonomy): Bacteria > Acidobacteriota > Thermoanaerobaculia > Multivoradales > J023 > JAAELT01. The sequence continues at coordinate 1,389 of JAJCXQ010000015.1, forward strand.
ATCAAGCCGTTGGATAACGCATACCCCGAGGCGTTTTGCCGCCAGCGCGCTATGCGGGCTTCGATGAACCTGAGATTCCTCCCGCTTCGTAATACGCACGGTTATATAAGTGCATGTAAGATAAAGTGTTTCCGCTAGAAGCGCTGCCTATGACCTCGAATTTCACATCTAGAGAACGGTACAATGCCCCAGATGGCAAGCTGCCAGCCGTTGCCTGCCGTGACAGGGACCTGCTACGCGCCTTCGTCGAAGAGTGCATCAGCGTCAACGCCTGGCCAATTCACTCCCGGCCTCTCCTCAAGCTGATTCACCACGGTGGGCTGGATGTGCGGGACGCCCGCCAATTCAGCTTGCCCTTCGATAGCCTGTTGGCGTTGATGCGTCGCATGTACGACGCCTCGCTCCGGGTCGAGCGCCACCTCTCGATCGACAACGCCTTTCACACCACGTTACACAACTACGAGGTGCTGCTTCGCCTCCTGCTGCTCGAGTGGCCCAACAGCCAAACCATTCCTCAAGAGATGAAGCATGCAGTGGACCGCGGCTACCACTCGTTCGAGACCCTCGAGCCCTTGCTGGCGGATCTGGTTCAGCAACTCCTCGACTGTGGCGTGCCCTCCTGGCGACTCGCCCGCGATATCTTGGCGGCTGGAGGGCACGACTACGGCCACAGTGGGGACACCGACCGCTTGGGACCGGACGGTACCCCGCTACCGTTGACTCATGAAGAAACCGCGGAACGACACGTCGCCAAATTCGGCATCGCCTTTGGTTTTCCTCCTGCACTGATCCTGGAGAGTCTGGCGGGAATCCGGGCTACGACGTTACACATCCGTCAAGGACGCCAGAAAATTCAAGCCACCAACGACTTCGAGCGCAAGATGACCCTGGCCGACGTCGCCGGCTGTGTCATGCGCCCGGATCAATGGATGATTCACGTCGCCATTCCAGTGCTGCAAGAACGTATGCAGCCGTGGCAACAGAGATTTTCGGAGATCACCTTAGAGATCGAACGACTGAACCGGCAAATCGAACAGCTGCCCCCGGACCATGTTGAACGTCAGCGCAAGGCTGCACGATTAGCAGAGCTGGAAGCCGAGGAAGTCGCACCGATCAAAACGGTGTCCGACGCCTTCGATAATGAGCTGCGCTTCCTCAGTTTCATTCGCTCGAGTCGCCTCGAGCCCGTGGCCACCGGCTCCAGACTTTGGGGAAAGAGAATCGATCGACGCATCGCGTTGATCAAGCGTCTTCTCGAGCGGCGGGATCTACTCGAGCCCCTCGACGAGTATGGGTTCCCGCTCGTCGAGACCCTGACTGAGAAGCTCGCCAACGCCGACAATCTGCAACGGACTCTCAACGGAGACGACATTGATCCCAACCTACGGGAGCTCTTCTCGGAGTTCATACCGACTGCGTCGTTGGGAGCCTAAGAGCCGTTGCGGAGATCGCCGAGACGATCTCGCCCCTCACTGCACGTGTTGAGTAGGCCATACCAGACCGTCGCACGGCAACCCGACCGTTTGGAAACACCTCCGAGCATCGACACGGCCTGTCCGAGCCGTTCGCGAGGGCTTTCGAGCTTACAAATAAGCTGGCCGAACCGTTGAGGAGGGGGCTTCCATTCGCCCATTCCGTTTCTGAACGAGTCAACCAAGCCAATGTCGCCGTGCTTCGAGTCTCAGAACCGTACGCAAGCTCGAGGGAGTTGCGTCAATGGTCTGCCGAAGGGTTCTTGTAGCTCGTCAAGCTAGTGGGTACGCTTGCAGAACCGCTGCCGAGGACAGGTAGTTTCCCCCACTGCAATTCTGAACGGCCGCTCCCCTCGGTTACAACGAGCTCACGAAGCTGCCTTCGGAGATCGCCCAACTCTCCCAACTCCGGACGCTCTTCCTCAATGACAACCAGCTGACGGAGCTGCCTTCGGAGATCGGCCAGCTCTCCCAACTCTTTCGGAGGAGATGCGCCAGTGCTCGTGGTCACCAACAAATCAGAACCACCCAACCTTTTCTTCTGGATAGAGGAAATATGGTGGGCCGTACAGGTCTCGAACCTGTGACCCGCGGATTAAAAGTCCGCTGCTCTACCAACTGAGCTAACGGCCCCACCGGGGACGGAGTATAACCAATTCTCAGGTCGTGTGGCACGTCTGGTGTCGATCAAAGAGCTCGCCGGCTCAGCGAGCCTGCAAAGGGTCAAAAGCTACTGGGATCCACTCGAGAACGCGCGGTTGCACGTGGTCGCTGAGTTGGACCACCGCCCTCACTGAGCGACCTCCGACACCATAGGTTGTGGTGACGGTGACGATGCGGGTCAGGGTGCGGTCCCCCATCTCGACCTCGACTTCCACCGTGCCGCCCCCGACTCCCTGCTCTGCTGATCCGGGCCAGAAATGAGACTGCGACAAACGATCGAGAGCCTGCGCGAAACCGGCGTCGATCAGAGCACTCAAGTGGATATCCTGCGCCTCTTGCCTCAGCAGCCACATCCGATACTGCAGCGAACCCGCGAGTAACGTGCCGGCGGCCATCATCAACACGATGACGACCAAGACCGTGATCAACACGTAGCCTTGATTGGGCTTCACCATAGGTCTTTACCACCTGCTCGGCGCGGACTGACCGACACTCGATGCCGCCGGGTGATCGGGACGTTCGCCACACGTTCGCCGCCGGCGCTAAAGGAACCCAGCCGAGGTGTCTCGCGATGCCCGAGCTCGATCTCCACCAGTTGCAATCGCGCCGTCGGATCGATGCGCCACCGCCAGACGGTGACGTCCCGCAGCACAATTCGCTCACTCGCTAGCCGACCGTCGGTGGCGCCGATACGTCGGATCAGATCAGTCCCCACTTTCTGATAACGCAGCGCACCGTTGGGGTGCCCTACTAGGCTCAGCGGATCCCAGCTCCACTCGGAGTCGCGGGCCGTCACTGCCGCGGAAGCCCGGATGTCGGCGCGTAACAGCTTCAACGCTAGGGTCGATTCGGGATCCAGAGCTTGCTCCGCCGAGTGAGCTAGCCGCAGTTGCGATTCGAGCATCAGACGGGCCGCGATCGACATTGCGATCGACAACAACAGCAGCGAAACCATCATCTCGATGAGCGAAAAGCCGCCCGATCGACGCTTTGTGGAAGAACACATCAAGGGAGCCAAACTCTTGTCTCTAATGCTCGGTCGTACCATTGGTTCCCCACCCGATAGCGTGCGATCAACGTCAAGCGAAAGAGTCCACTCGCAGTCTCCTCAACACTTTCCGTCCACAGTCTCAGGTCTTGCGCCGCCGCACTTTCAGGTAAGGAGATCGAGCCCAGGTCAACTTGTTGTCGGCCGCTCGGCACCGACTTCCCGGCTCGAAAACCTTCCAGGATCTGCTCCATCGCTCGCAAGACCTCGCGGTGCGCTTCGAGGCGACGCACCACCATCGGCTCTTGGAGGAGGAGCGACATCGTGAGCAACATCGCGACCCCCAGCAAACTCAGAGCGACAATGGTCTCGATCAGGGTGAATCCACGACTCTCCCGCAGCCCGGACGCGGTGGGTCGGAGTTCAGCTGAGATGAGCAACGAAGGCGTCATAGCAGGTTCAGGATGCTACCAAAGAGGCTTGCCGTAGGAGCAGAGTTGACAAATCCGGAAAATCAAGAAACAATACATCCGGATGGACGGATGGAGCGCTTCTTGATCACCATCTTCAAGCGATCCAGACTCGTCAACGAAACGAACTCCACATCATGAGCTCAAAACCCACAATCCTGGATCACGCCGCGGTGTTGTCAGACGCCACCCGTTGCCGCATCCTACAGCTCCTCGATCGGCAAGAGCTGACGGTTTCCGAACTGGTGACGATTCTTCAGCTGCCACAGTCGACGGCGAGTCGCCATCTCAAAGTGTTGTCGGATGGTGGCTGGTTGCATTCTCACCGGGATGGAACGAGTCATCTTTACCAATTGGCGTCCGACACCTTGGCAGATGCGGCGAAACGCCTCTGGGAATTGATTCGCGATCAACTGGCTGAAACCTCGACGTCACAACAGGATCTGCGCCGGCTCGAGAGCCTGTTACGGGAGCGCCGCTCACGGTCGCAAGCTTTTTTCACCGAATCAGCAAGCGATTGGGACCGGGTGCGCGACGAGTTGTTTGGGCACCGCTTCGATCTCCAGGCCTTGATGGCGCTGATCGATCCCAGGTGGGTCGTCGGTGACCTGGGCTGCGGGACCGGGCGCACCAGCGAAGCCCTGGCGCCCCATGTCGCGGAGATTTATGCCGTCGACGGCTCCACCGCCATGTTGGAAGCGGCCAGAGAGAGGCTCTCCAGCCACAACAACGTCAAGTTTCTCGAGGGCGACCTCGAGCGCTTGCCGATCGAAGATCAACGGCTGGACGCGACCATCCTATTCCTGGCGCTACACCATGCGCCGGATCTGGGGCGAGTGCTGAACGAAGCTCGACGGGTCACCAAGACGGACGGCCGCCTGCTAATCGTCGACATGTTACCGCACGACCGCGAAGACTACCGTCGTCAGATGGGACATGTCTGGCTCGGTTTCGCCCAGGAACAAATCCTGCGGGCCTTACATTCCGCCGGATTCAACAACTCACAGTTTCACACCTTACCTGCCGACTCCGAGGCCAAAGGGCCTACTCTTTTCGTTGCTACAGCTTCGAGGCCCGTCGACGTGCCACAGCAAGTGGAGCCGATGGCGCTCGGTGCTTGATCCCGGAAATTGAGCACTCTGCTCACCTGTTCGAGAAACCAAAGAATCCTCAACTCATCCTACTTCAGGAGATTCACATGACTGTCGCAACTGCCGAAAGTACCCATGCGTTCGCCGCTGCCCTCGAGGTGGGTCGGGAGCCGTTCAAGGTCGCCGATCTCAACCTGGCCGAGTTTGGCCGCAAAGAGATTCGACTCGCCGAACATGAAATGCCGGGCCTGATGGCGATACGGCAAAAGTACGGCCAAGAGCAACCGTTGGCGAACACCAAGATCATGGGTAGCCTCCACATGACGATTCAGACAGCGGTTTTGATGGAGACCCTCGCCGATCTCGGCGCCGACGTCCGCTGGGTGTCGTGCAATATCTTCTCGACTCAGGATCATGCGGCGGCGGCCGTCGCTGTCGGCCGTGAAGGCACCGTCGAGAATCCACAGGGCATCCCCGTCTTCGCCTGGAAGGGTGAAACGCTCGAAGAATACTGGTGGTGCACCAGCGAAGCGCTACTGTGGCCGGATGGCAGCGGACCCGATCTGATTGTCGATGACGGTGGTGACGCCACGCTTCTGATCCATCACGGCGTCGACTACGAGAAGGCTGGCGCGGTACCCGCGTTTGATGCCGACAACGAGCCCGAAGAATGGGGCGTTACCTTGGAGCTGCTGCGCAGCGAGTTGGTCAACGATCCAAATCGGTGGCATCGCACCGCCGAGACGTTGAAGGGTGTGAGTGAGGAAACCACCACCGGCGTCCACCGCCTCTACCAACGGGAGGTCGAAGGCACCCTGCTCTTCCCCGCCATCAATGTCAACGACTCCGTAACCAAGTCGAAATTCGACAATATCTACGGCTGCCGCCATTCATTGATCGACGGTATTTTCCGCGCTTCCGATGTCATGGTCAGTGGCAAGGTCGCAGTCATCTGTGGCTTTGGCGAAGTTGGCAAAGGTTGTGCCCAATCTCTGCGTGGCCAAGGCGCTCGGGTTGTGATCACAGAAATCGATCCGATCTGCGCCTTACAAGCGGCGATGGAAGGTTACGAGGTCAAGCCCCTCGACAGCTTCATTGCCACCGCAGACATCTTCATCACCACGACCGGTAACAAAGACATCATCACCGCAGCCCACATGGCGCAGATGAAAGACAAGGCGATCATCGGCAATGACACCACGGATACAACAAGCAAGAAACGAGTAAACGTCTTCATCATTCCTCCTCCTCTCCTACTTGGCCGCAATAATAATGGTGGTCTTACTGGTGCTGAGTGA
>JAJCXQ010000016.1 GCA_029263355.1 Acidobacteriota bacterium
GTCCTGCCTCTTATTGTTTGTGCTTGGCAAATCACTTCAAGCTGGGAGCGCCGGCGTCCAGGACTGCCTCATCCCGTAGCTCAGGGACCGGGCAACCCCCCTCTTCGCAGGCTGCCGGCTCCAGATCACTTTTACGCTCCTTTTGCAGCGGCGCTTCTTGCAGCAGGCCCATGATCTCGGCTCCCAGGGCGAGGTCATCTACGGATCCGAACGCCTTTTTCCTCAGCCGTCCCTGCCGGTCGATCAGTAGGAGTGTCGGCGTGCCGCGCAATTCGTAGGTCGCCATCGTTTTCGGAACGTCGCGACCCGACGGTGCGTCCATGGCGACGGGAAAACCGATTCGATACTCGTGCAGGAACGCTTCGAGAGCTTCGCGGCGGCCTTGGACGTCGTGATGCTCAAAGACACAGTGAAGGCCGATGACGGCGACGTCGGCTGGGCTGAAGGTGTCGGCGATGCGCCGGGCCTGAGGCAGGCCGTGGGAGACACAGCCGGGGCAGAGCATCTGAAACGCCTCGATAGCCACCACCTTGCCGCGCAGGTCGCGGAGAGTCAAAGGTTGTTCGGTGTTGAACCAGTGGCTCGTCATGAGCTCCGGCGCAATGGTCATGCGTCGTCTCCTCGGTAAGCAGCGTGCCTCGAGTCGTTGTCGGCACCAATAGTTGGGGAGTGGATCTCTTCGGGTATTGGCACGTCCTTCCAGTCGATCTCAATCATGTTTTTTGACCTCGAACGGCAGGCTCAGGTCACCAGACAGGACGTCATAAACCTTGTAGACGCCCAACAGAGGGCGATCATCACCCGGGCCTACTTCCATGTAGGCCGTCACGGCGTCGTAGCGAAAGTCGCGTCGTCCGTACACTCGGGAGGCCGGTACCATCACCTTGAGGCTCTTCCCTTGCAGAACCACCGCGTAGCCGGGGGAGTCGAGAAGCATAGGCATGCCGGGATGGGTTGGCGGTAGCGCCGTCGCGATCTCGCTATCGGCGATCTCGGCAACCGCGAGCCCGCCAGGTACCCGCTCGTCAGGTACCAATACGGCCCAGTGGGTGTGGTAGGTGGCGCCGTCGTCGTCATAACGACGGTTGCCGTTCTCGTCCCAGAGCGGTGTGTCATCGAAATCGGGGTGGACAACCACAACCAGAGCTACCGTTCCGTCGCCGGTGCGAAACCCAACATCTTGCGGTTTCAACGTGGTGGGAAACACATACCCCAGAACGGGTGCTCCGTCCATGGAGCCACGCGCTCCAGGAACGGTACCGCCCGCAGTGCCGGCGACTCCGATCTGGAACACCAAAAGATCGAGCTCGGAGTGGTACTCCACCGCCGCTCGCTCGATGTCGAGGTCGGGGCCTGCAGCAGGCACCGGTGACTGGGGCTCCAGCGTTGCAGACTCTGCACTCGCAGGCGGTGTTTCCGTTGCTCCGAACGCGAGGGCGACGGCAAATAAAAGGGTGGTGTACCTCAGGCTCTTGAACATGGTGGGTTCCTCTTTGAGTTGGCGATTGTAGTATCGACTCGATACTTAATGAGTATGTTGCCCCCTCTCGGGTTTGTCAAGGTCCTTTCGAGTCGATACCATTTGGTTGTGAACACGTCTGACGTCACAGCAACTCTCGAGCGAATCTGTACGCTTCTCCGGAACGACGCTCGACAGCGCGGGCTACCGCATGGTCTTCAACCGGTCCAGGTAGAGGCCCTGCTTTATCTCTCTAGATGCAACCGTTACTCCGACACACCACAAGCCGTCGCTGACTTTTTGGCGTCCACCAAGGGGACGGTCTCCCAAACTCTCAAGGTGTTGGAACGCCAAGGTCTCCTGGCCAAGAGGCCAGACCTCCAAGACCGGCGGGTGGTGCGTTTGCGGCTCACGGCTGCGGGAAGGGAGCTAGCACGCAAGCTGGCTGCGCCCGCCGTCCTCGAGCAGGTGCTTGTCGCCGACGCGACGAGAGCGGAGCGCCTGGCAGCAGAGCTCAAAGGACTCCTGGGCGCCATGCAGGAGATTGGCGGACACCGTACCTTCGGCGCCTGCCACACGTGTCGTTTCTTCACCCGTGAGGACAACGGATTTCGCTGCGGTCTCACTAGCGAACAGCTCACGCCCGCGGATTCCAAGCTGATCTGTCGCGAGCACGAAACCAAGTAGGCGACCGTGCTGATCGCGAGGGGCGAGTCAGCAGACAAACCCGCTCCGAAACCGCAGTGAGTGGAGACAGGCGAGCGCCGCCAGTTGAGAGGTGCCTGGCAGTTATTCGGTGGGGGGCCCTTGACCGGGCCTTGCGCCGGGATCATTGATCCAGGCGCGCGTCGAACCGTTGAGTTGGATCCCCCCTCTGAAGCGGTGTGCGACGTGGGCTTTTTACCTGAAATCGTCTCGAAACGAGCTCTCTTGAACCAATCGACCTGAAACTGTCTCGAAAAGTTTTGCCCAAAGCGTTTCGGAGTGTCCGAACGGTCTCCGGTAAACGTCATTAGACTTTCTGACCGTCCGAATGGCTTTGGGCAAAACTAGCAGAGCCTCACGGGTGGTCTGGAACGGTACAAAACGTTCAATCTCTCGTCGCCATTGCCACCCAAGGCGGTCTCGGGGTGGGCTATTCGGTCTCGAGATCAACCAGGGCGCGTAGCGCGATCCGCAACGCTCGCTCCACGCCTTCGGCGACGATGTTGCGGTGCGGATCATAGGCGCTCATATCCTGCGCGGCGCGGGTTGGGTTGCCGTCGACAGTGAGGATGGCGCCGGCCTTGAGGCCATGGAGCGCTGCGATCACAAACAGCGTTGCCGCTTCCATCTCGACCGCGACGATGTGACTCTCTTTCCACACCGTCCAATCCTGGCCTAGGGCCTTGGAGGGATAGAACAGATCTGAGGTCAAGATCACCCCGGTGTGGCACGAGGCGTCCGCACCATCAGCCGCTTTGTGGAGCGCGGCGATGACCTCGTGATGCGCCAACGCCGGGTAACCGAGCGGAATCAGCCGTGGCGTCAAGCCTTCATCGCGCACCGCGCCGGTGGCAATGATCGCGCTGCCGTCGTCGATACCATCCCTCACCGCGCCACAAGTTCCGACCCGTATCAGCACCCGCGCTCCGCCCCGCGCCAACTCCTCGAAGGCCAGGCCGGCGCCCGCACTACCGATGCCATGGGACACGACGGTGATGCGCTGGCCGCCAAATTTGCCGGTGAAGGTGACGTATTCACGGTTGTCACCAACTTGGGCCGGATCTTGAAGCAGGCTCGCGGCTTTGCGGGCGCGTGCCGGATCACCGACGACCAGCACGCGCCGGGAGATGTCAGCCGGGGAGAGGTTGAGTAGCGGGAGGTTTTCCTGAGGCATTGATGTCGTAGGATACCACCCGGGCAAGGAGCCATTGATGAACAACAACTATCGCGTCGTCGAGTCGTACAAACGGCAGCAGCATTTCGAATTTTTCAAGGCGTATCGCAATCCCTTTTACGCCGCCACTTTCGACCTCGACATCACCGGGCTCAAGGCCTTCACC
>JAJCXQ010000017.1 GCA_029263355.1 Acidobacteriota bacterium
TGGCCACGCTTCGCACCCGAGCTCAGTCGCCGGGCCGCGGCTGGCGCTCAATGCCAGCTCCCCAGCCACGAGCCGCCCTTGGCCCTCCTGCAAGGTCCCCGAGTCGGCCCTCTGGTTCCCCTGTGGCTGCCGACGCCGGGACCGGTGGATCGCGGGCTCGACTTCGTTTTCGTCCGGCGCGTCGAGACCGTGGCAGGGGAGGTCTTTCAGGGCTTCCTGGGACGTTGGCAGCCTCTGCGCGAGGCTCTGCTCGCCGAGATCGCCGACCTGCTTCCCGGTGCTCGTCTCGCTGCGCTGCCGGAGGGCGCGTCGAGCTTGGCGCCCAGGGAGGAGTTGGCGCTGCTCGCGACCCTGCCGGCGATCTTACAGGTTGCGTCTCCAGCGCCTATGCCTCATCCCGGGTGGACGCCGACGCGGAGCAAGCTGGCGGCGATCTGGCTGGCGGCCGGCATCGCGCTCACCGCGGTGGGCCTGACCCTGCGCGCCAGCATCGATTTTGGCCGTCGCCGGCAGCGTTTCGCCGCCGCCATGACCCATGAGCTGCGCACCCCGCTGACCACCTTTCGCATGTACACCGAGATGCTCGCCGATGGCACCATCAGCGACCCGCGGCAGCGCCAGGAGTATCTAGACACCCTGCAAGATGAAGCGTCACGGCTCTCCGGGTTGGTGGAAAATGTGCTTACCCATGCCGGGCTCGAGGAGAAGCCATCCGGTGGGCAGCGCGAGCGCTTGAGCACCGCAGCCTTGCTGGAACGTGTCACGGTGCCTCTGCATCGCCTGGTTGACGCGCGATCTGGCCCGCTCGCTGGGAGGCGATCTGACCCTCGAGCAGCCCGCCTACGGCGGAGCCTGTTTCGCGCTGCGCTTGCCGATGCTCGGCTGAGCCATTTACCCGGTGGGTTGTTGCAGAGCTGTTACAAAGACGCGCGGGTTCCGGGTCTACACTCTTTTGTAGCCGGCCGGGCCTCACCGACCGAGTCTTCCAAGGAGACCGACCCATGAAGATTTCAAGAGCCCTGATCTATATCTCGATTGTTGTTCTAACCAGCACCGTCGTCAACACGGCGGTGCATGCCGCTCAGCCTCGCCGCGCGGTTGATCTGGTGATCTGCCTCGACGTCTCAGCCTCGATGGAGCCACTGATCGACGCTGTCCGCGCCCGGGTCTGGGACATCGTTGCCGAGCTTGCAGAGATGAAGCCACTGCCCGAGCTGCGGGTGGGGGTTCTGACCTACGGCTCGGCTCTGGCCAGCGCCACCGACGGCTACGTGCTGGTGGAAAACGATCTGAGCTCTGATCTCGACATGGTTTATGCCCAGCTCATGGCCCTCGAGACCAGCGGCAGCGAGGAGCATGTCGGCCGGGTGCTCGACGCGGCTCTCGACAAGATGAGTTGGTCCAGCGAGTGGGACGCGCTGCGCATCATTTTCGTGGCCGGCAACGAGTCGGCCGATCAAGGCCTGGAAGATATCGATTTTCGCGACGCGGCCGAGCGTGCCGAGCGCGCCGACATCCTGATCAACGCCCTCTATGCCGGCGGGCGGGAGCAGGCGATCGAGGAGCGCTGGCCGGAGATCGCGCGTCACGGTCGGGGTAACTTCTCGGCCATCGATCCGGCGTCCCTCATCCAACTCCCGACACCCCAGGACGACGCCTTGTTGGAGCTCGATCAGCGGCTCAACGCAACCTACCTACCCTATGGTCCGCGCGGCCGCGAAGGTCTCGCCAACCAGGTCGCGCAGGATAGCAACGCCTCTAGCCTTGGTGTCCAGTCGTGCAGCAGTCGCATCGTCGCCAAAGGTGGGGCGCTCTATAACAACGCCTCCTGGGATCTGGTCGACGCGGCGCTGGCTGATGATTTTCGCTGGTCCTTGGTCCACGATCGCGATCTGCCGGAAGCGATGCAGGCTATGAGCCAGGAGCAGCGCGCTGCCTTTGTGGAGTCCAAACGGTCCGAGCGTGAAGCGGTGCAGAGCCTGATCCAGGAGCTCAGCGCTGAGCGCGAGAAATATCTGCGCTCCGCCCTAGCCCACGGGGATTCGAATGGCCTCGGTGGCGCCATGCGGGCGTCGATCCGGGCTCAAGCGGAGGCCAGTGGGTTCGTCTCCCGGTCGGCCGACTGACGCCGCCTGGCCCACCGTCATGGCTGGTCTTTCGAGCCGGTCAGAGGGCGTCTATTCAGCTGTTTTCCAATTCCTGGCCCCGAGATCAACATCCGGGGCTTTGCCGGTTGCGATGTGGTGCGCAATCTGCTTGGCATGGTGGCGCCCGTTTTCGATGAACCAACGCCCGGTATGAAGGCCTCCGCATACGGTTCCGGCGATGTAGAGCCCAGGACGGGGGGTCTCGAAAGTGACCGGATCGAACCGTGGGGTGCGTGCCGGGTCGTCACCAATTTCTACGCCCAACGTTTGTAGCAGGTCGTAATCCGGTTGGTAGCCGGTCATGGCAATGACGAAGTCGTTGTCGATTCTGACTTCGCCGCCGGGAGTTTCCAATACCAAGCACCGGTCTTCGATCTTACGGATCGCGGCATTGAAGTAGGCCTTGATGCTGCCTTCCGCGATACGGTTCTCGAGATCTGGCCGTAACCAATATTTGACCCGGTCAGAAAGCTCTGGGCCGCGATGGATCAGGGTGACTTGGGCGTTGTTTCGATAGCAGTCGAGCGCCGCCTTAGCCGCCGAGTTCTTGCCGCCGACCACCGCAACGTCCCGACCGGTGTAGGGATAAGGCTCTTTGTAGTAGTGCGTGACTCGGGGCTCTTCCTCACCTTCGATGCCGAGTTTGTTGGCGACGTCGAAGAAACCAGTGGCAATGACGACGCGGCGGCAGGCATGCTGTCCCTGGTCGGTGTTCACGACAAAGTGATCACGCTCGCCTTGGAGTGCGAGAACGCGCTCATAGAGCCTGAGATCCAGCTTTTCGGCTCTCGCCACCCCCTGGTAGTAGCTGATCGCCTCTTCACGGGTCGGTTTGTAACGCTGAGTCGCGAACGGGTGACCACCGATCTCGATCAGTTCAGGGGTGGAGAAAAACTCGAGCTGAGTCGGATAACCGATCAACGAGTTGACCAGCGCTCCTTTGTCGATAACTTTTGCGCTGAGGCCTTGCCTGTGGGCCGAGATCGCGCACGCCAAACCCACCGGGCCGGCGCCGATGACGAGGAGATCAACGGGGTCGCTGCGATGGTGGGTGCTCATGATCCTACGTGTCGATTCTTCAACGTCCATGAGCTGAGAATATCACCCCGAGGAACCGGTCATCTTGAGTGTCACCTCTTACCTCGGCAATCGCTTGTCGCGCGCGGCCGGTTATGCTTGGCAGGTGATTCCTGACCCCAGCAACTCACCTAGCCTCGACTTGCGGGTCGACGAGATCTTCGATCGTGCGCTAGATGTGCCGAGCGCCGAGCGCTCGGTCTTTCTCGACCAGGCTTGTGGTGACGACGTCGACCTACGGTCACGGGTCGAGCGTCTGCTGGCGTTCAGCGACGATCCGCCTTCGCTGCTCGATGACCTGGCCGCTACCGAGCTTTGGCAGCCGGAGGAAGGCGCATTCGCGGCCGAGACGAATGGACCGAAACAGGTGGGACCTTACCGCATTCTGCAACAGCTTGGCCGCGGCGGTATGGGAGTGGTCTATCTGGCCGAGCGCGCCGATGGCCACTTCGAGCAGCGGGTGGCGGTGAAGCTCATGCGCCCGGGATCCGATTCCCCCGAAGCCCGCCACAGCTTCGAGCAGGAACGCCAGATCATCGCTTCGCTACAGCATGCGAGTATCGCCCGCCTCTACGACGGCGGCGTCACCGAAGACTTCCGCCCCTATTCGGCGATGGAGCTGGTCGAGGGTGAGCCGATCACCCAATACTGCGACGCGCACGGGTTGACCGTCGCCGAACGCCTGCGGCTGGTGGAGGAAGTCGCCATCGCGGTGCACTACGCGCATCAGAATTTGGTAGTCCACTGCGACCTCAAGCCGTCGAATATCCTGGTCACTGCCGAGGGCTCCATCAAGCTGCTCGACTTCGGCATCGCCAAACTGCTCGACGCTTCTGGTGCCGATGCCCGATCCGTGACACCTTCCGGATCGCGCGCGATCACCCCGCTCTACGCCAGCCCCGAACAGCTGCGTGGCGAGCCGGTGACCACGGCGTCCGATATCTATCAGCTGGGCCTGCTGCTATTCGAGTTGTTGACCGGCAAACGCGCTCGCGAGGAGGCGCCGCTGAGCTCCGGGCTGCCAACGGGCGACGAATCCGTCGTGCAGCCGGTGCCGAGTGTCGTCGTGCAACGGTTGAGCGAAGAGCGGGCGCTCGCCGTCGCCACCGAACGCGCGATCTCGCTGCGCGCCCTGGGGCGCATGCTGCGCGGCGATCTCGACGCGATCGTGCAGACGACGCTGCATCCGCGGCCGAAGGATCGCTACCGCTCGGCCACCGAGTTGGTCGAGGATCTCGAACGCTACCGCCGCAGTGAGCCGGTGAGCGTTCGTCCTGCCACCTTCGGCTACCGAGCGAGTCGATTCGTGCGCCGACACCGGTGGGCGGTGGCGGCGGCAACCCTGCTGTTCGCACTGCTGATCGTCTACTCGGTCACCGTCACGGTGCAGGCCCGCCAGATCGCCCGAGAGCGCGACCGAGCACAGCGCATTCAATCGTTTGCTCTCGGGTTGTACGGCGCTAGCGACCCGGAACGCGCCCTCGGACCCGAGTTGTCCGCCGCTGAGCTGGTGGCCCACGGCGTCGCCCGCGCCGAAGCCGAGCTGGCCGACGAGCCCGACGTCAAGGCCGAGGTCAAGTCCTACCTCGGCAAGGTCTACCAGCGTCTCGGGCTCTACGACAAGGCCGAGACGCTATTGCGCAACGTGTTGACCCTGCACCAGGAAGTGCACGGCGAAGAGCACCTACAGACCGCCGCCGCTCTGCACGACCTCGGCCGGCTGCTGCTCGAGCGTGACGACCCAGAGGCGCTGGAATTGCTCGAAGAAGCCCTGCGTCAACGCCGCAAGTTTTTCGGCGATGACCATCTCGACAACGCCCGCACACTGTCCGACCTCGGCTTCTACTTGCGTTCTGCCGGCCGCCTCTCCGAGGCCGAGGTGCACTTTCGCGAGGCGCTAGCGATTCAACGCCACCATGATCCCGAGGGCGTCGCCCTCGCCGGCACCTTGTCGGGCCTGGCGTGGACGGTGCGGCTCCAGGAGCGACCGCAGGAAGCCGAGCCGATGCTCCGCGAGGCGCTAGCGATCAACCAACGCTTCTTTGGCGACCTCCATCCCGAGATTGCAGCGGCCTGGAACAACCTGGCAAACGGCCTCTGGCAGCTCGAACGCTGGGACGAAGGCGACGAGGCGATGCGTCGGTCGATCGAGCTCAAGCAGGGGCTCTATGGCGACACCCACCCCAAAATCGCCATCAGCCTCGGCAATCTAGCCGCTTCCCTGAGCCGCCGCGGCGAGCTCGAGCAGGCAGCAGCGCTCTACCGCCAGGCGCTCGAGATGCGTCAGAAAATCCTCGGGCCGAGTCACCCGCGGGTCGCCCAAAGCCAAGCCCAGCTCGCCGAAGTGCTTCACCGAGCGGGCCGCTTGCAAGAAGCCGAATCGCTGTTCGAGGCATCCCTGGAGATCTTCCGGCAACATCTACCCGAGGACCACTCCAGCTTCGCCCGTCTCTGGCGCGGCCTCGGCAGCCTTTGGCTCGACGCTGGCCAGCTCGACCGCGCTCGTCAAGCGCTGATGAGCTCACGCGCCATCTACGCCAAACGGACCGATTCTCCGTGGCCTTGGAGAGTCGACATCTTGCTGGCCGCGGTCGACCGTCGCCAGGGCCGACTTGCCGCCGCCGCCACCCGCCTACGGGCGGCCGAGAGCCAGCTGGGCGAGGATCCACAATGGCTGAAACGCTGGCGCGACGAGCAGGCGACCCTGGTCTCGAACTAGCTCGGTCGCATCCAGAAACAGCGTTTTCGAGTCAGCCAGGTCGAGTGTGTGGTGCGAGCACAGCCGAGGATGTCTGAGCTGACTGGATCAAGGCGTTGGTTGAACCATTGATTAAAGAGGCTTTATGATTTTTGGTATCGGACGAGCGAGTCACGCAGGCTGAGCGCAGCCCACAACATTCGACCGGTCAGCGGGCGTTCTTGGATGGGATCTAGCTCGATCGCATCCAGCTCTGACGGGGTTTGCGCTGCATCGCCAAGAACTAGTAGTGGGGCGGCGGCGTATTGTGCGGTTCCATTTCACCTTGATGCTCGTGCTGCGCGGCTTTGAGATCACGAAGCCTCCGCTCGGCCTTCTCGACGCGCATGGCAAAAGCCTGAACAACCTCATCGAGATCGGAGAGCAGCTTCTCTTGATAGGCCACCCGCGTCTCGAGCTCAATGATGCGCTCTAACATAGCGCGATTGTAGCAGCTCTTCTGTTTCCCGGCTCGGCTGCTGCAATTCGCGAACGATGGCGCCGAGAACGCCTGGCCGGGTGAACGTCGCCGCTCCTTGGGGGCTCGTGGATATCCCTCGCGGAGGCTCGATCGGGGCGCAGGAAACGCTGGCGAACGTGATCGAAGCTAGAAGCAACAATCCTCGTCGTCAACATACCGGGTGCGAAGATCGCCCCCGGTATGTTTGACTTGAGGGGACCACGTTCGACGATAAATCGCACGTTCCTCGACTTCAGGATACCGGCTGTGAGGCTCACACCCGGCATGTTTGAGGCCGGGATATCCGGTATGCAGCTCGCACTCGGTATGTTGATGACGAGGGAAGCCGGCTCGATGCTCGGACCCTAAATACCGGTTTCGATGGTGTTCCTCGTTGTCATTTTTGGCGCGACGGACAAACGAGCGCTCCAGTCTTCCCTCGAAGGATCTACACCCTTGGGGGTCAAGGCGTCGGATCAGTACTACAGAGGAACTCCGTAGGCGTGCCATTGAAGTTGGCGCTGTAGAGGCCGCTTGCGTTGAGTGAAGGTTGCACCCACGCTTGGTGGCTACCGCTGGCTCCAATACTCGAGGCATTAAAAGAGATTTGTAACCAGCCAAAAGTGAAGGGCAGACCCAAGGAGTCGATACTGACTCTCTGGGGAGCGAGCGGGAAGTGAGTGTCGCCGGCCAAGGAAGATCCGTTGCCATCGAGATCGCTGACAAACGTTTTGTCTTTAAGCGGAAAGGGAGTTGGGACGCCTCCACAAGTCTGCAGAAAAGGAGCCCTTCCGGTATCCCGCCAGACGATCAGATCGGCGCCACCGGCAAAAGGGCCGCCGTTGAGGAACCGTTGATTCCAACGTGACGGTAAAGGCACCCGTTCATCGCGACCATCCCAGTTGTTGTATCGGCCGTAAAATGTGAATCGGTCGGTGCCGACGAACTGCGCTGGGTTGGCCCAGATCGGCACCGCCTCACTGCCTTGGGCAGACTTGTTGTTGGAATCGACATAGATAATATCCCCCCAGAGGATATTGGCCGTATCGGCGACCCCGGGAAGACCGCCCCCTTCGGCAAAGTAGGTTGGACTCACCGGACTTATGGAAGGCCTTCCTGACATGCCGCTCTCGATGCCTCCGCATTGTTGGACAACGTCGACCGTAATATAGCCGCGGCCGATCGAGTCGCCATGTGATGCTCCGGCGCAGCTGGTCAAGATCGGCCCTTCCTGGCCGAGATGATCGGCCCTGAGTTGCGCCTGCTCTACCGCTGACAAGGCCGGGTTGTTGTGGCTGGTCGGATTGTTCGTGCACCCGGGAATCCCGTTCAGGTCAACGCCCGCTCCGGTCGACGGAATGTTGCCATTGAACAAGTCACCGACATTGATGGTTTCGACGTCGAAAGGCTTCAAGTAGAGATCGAAGGCCAGTGTTGGGATCCCCCAATCGGACCAGACCACCAGTCTGACCAGTTCGCCGCCGCCCCCTCCGTTGTTGATGGACAACAACGTTCCGACGCCCAGAGGATCACCGAGATCTACCTCGAAATATGGAAACAGCAGCGTCGCAGCCAAACCGGGGCCGACATAACACCCTTCAGCGTTTTGCGGCTGTCCCGAGGCGACGGCGGGAAGCAAGAAGACGAGCGCGAGTATGGCGAAAAACTTTCGGTTCATGATGAGGCTCCTGGTTGGTTTTGTTGCCCTTCATCACGATCCACGACATCGGGGTCAAAACCCCTTCAGGCAACTTGAAGTTTTTCCTTCTTCACCCAGCGCTGGAAACGCACCGTGTACCTCTTGGGACACCACTGGTACACTCCCAACAGATTTAGGCCCACTCGGGGAAGCTCCATGCAGGAGTCTCCAGACGAGTTCGTGAACTCTTTTTCTGCTTTCGAGGAGTCGTCATGACAGTAAAGCAGCGACTCGTCTCTTGGTTTTGCCGATTTAGGGCCGCCCTCACGCCCTCTGAGGCAGCGTGGCGTGGCGCGGCGACGGCCCTCTGGCTGCTGACCGGGCTGCTCACTTTGGCGGTACTGGTGGCCGACGTCCTGCCGGACTTCTCGTTCGGCAAGCTGGCAGGGTTTCTGATCGCGCTGACGACTCTGCTCTTGGCCGGCTTGCTGATTCGGCTGGTGTTGTGGCTGTTCTCCCTGCTTTCCGGACGTTACCGGGCAAGCCTGTTCTTTCTGTTGCCGCTGTTCTTTTTGCTGTTGGCGCCAGGTGCGGGGCGGAAAGGTGCCTGGATCGTTGCGGCGGCTCTTCTGGTGATCACGGCGCTGCTCGGCGGCGGGGTCGCGGTGTTACGCAAGGAGGGGTTCAGGCCGCGAGAACAGAAGGTGACGCTGGCGGCGCTTGGCATCGCTCTGACGCTCTTGGTCACGGGCTTGGTGGTGTTGGCGCGCCCGGGCGAGCCGCCAAATCCGGCCATGGCTGACTTCCGGCTGGAGGATCGAACCCTGGATCTAGCCAACCCCGGCGAGCCCGGAGACTACGTCGTCCAGACGTTGACCTATGGCAGCGGCAAGGATCTTCGCCGGCCGGAATACGGTGACGTGGTTGACCTGGTGTCGAGGTCCGTCGACGGCTCGAAGCTGATCGACAACTGGGAGGGCCCCGGGGGTTGGCTGCGGACTCGTTACTGGGGCTTCGACGCGACGGAGCTGCCGTTGCAGGGTAGGGTCTGGTACCCGAAGGGAACGGGGCCTTTCCCGTTGGTGCTGATCGTGCACGGGAATCACAGCATGGAGGATTTCTCCGATCCCGGTTACGCCTATCTGGGCGAGCTGTTGGCCAGTCGGGGCACCATCTTCGTGTCGGTTGACGAGAACTTCCTGAACTCGTCAACCGCTGATTTGGCCGACATGTTCGGCCCCGGTCTCAAAGAAGAGAACGATGCCCGCGGGTGGTTGCTTCTGGAGCATGTGGCCCAGTGGTCGGACTGGAACAGCGACCTCGAGCATCCGTTCTCGGGCAAGGTCGACATCGACCGGGTGGCGTTGATCGGCCACTCGCGCGGAGGTGAGGCGGTCGCCGTCGCCGCAGCGTTCAACAAGCTAGACCGCTACCCCGACGATGCGACCCTGGCGTTCGATTACGGGTTCAATATCCGCGGTGTCATCGCCATCGCCCCGTCCGACGGCCAATACGAGCCCCGCGATCGTGGCACGCCGCTTTCGGATGTCAACTACTTCACGATCCACGGCAGCCTGGACGGCGACGTGACGTCGTTCATGGGGACGTCACAGTACTCCCGGGTCGAGCTGACCCACGACCCGGCACGAGAGGAGCGCCACTTCAAGTCCTCGTTGTACGTGCTGGGGGCCAACCACGGTCAATTCAACACCTCCTGGGGCCGCAACGATATGGGCAGGTTCTGGGGCTGGGCGCTGGACACCCGTCCGATCATGGATCCCGAGGAGCAGAGACGGATTGCGAAGGTCTACTTCAGTGCATTTCTCGAGGTGGTGCTGCGGGACAACGTTGCGTACCTACCGATCCTCAGGGATGCTCGGCGGGCAAGGTCGTGGGTGCCAGATAGGTTCTATCTCCAGAACTATGCGGATTCGACGGATTTTGCGATCGCGAGCTTCGATGAGGATCTCGACCCAGTGACCACCACTCTCGCCGGGGGACGGATCGAGGGGGAACACCTGACCAAATGGCGAGAGCAGTGGATGCCGCTGAAGTACAAACTGCTAGACACCCACGTTGCCGTTGTTGCATGGGATAACGAGGCGGAAGAGGAAACGGCGAGTTTCAGCTTCGAGTTGCCGGAGGGAGCGGTGGCAACGAGTCCGGAGACCCTACTGGTCTTCTCACTGTCGGCGGCCGACGAGGGGACATTGCCGGAAGATTGGGAGGATGAGGACAGCGAGAGCGAGGAGGAGGTGGCTAAAGACGGCGACGGAGCCGAGGGCGAACCGTCCGACGAGGACGACGAGGACGACGAGGATGAAGATACCCCTGAACCCCTGGATTGGTCGATCGTACTGACCGACGCCGCCGGGGTCAGTGTGACCTCCAAATTGAGTCACGATCGGCTGCTTTATCCGCAGGTCCAAGCGCCGACGCGCCGGGCGTCGTTCCTAGAGAATCATTCGACCTCGGAAGTGGTCTTACATCGCTACGCGTTCGAGCTGAGCGCCTTCACTCGAGCGAATCCCGGGTTCGATCCGACGGCGATCCGGGAAATCCGGTTTGTGTTCGATGTGAATCCGAAAGGGGCCATCGTCATTGACGATGTGGGGTTTGCTGAGGTGCCGGTTGACGCAGATGGAACGCTAGCCACAGCACCTGACTCTGCCTTAGAACTTCGGTGACCTGGGAGTCTTCTCCAGCGTCAAGAATATCCTCATCGTCTGATGGGAATCCCGGCTCCTGGTCTGTGGTGCCACACATTTGGCGGATGTACCGAGAACGGTTCATAGGATCTTGGGCACCGTCTGCCACAGAATCAAACCGCCGATCACGACGAGAAAGACCGCGAAGAAACGTTGCAGCCGGTCTTGCGAGACGCGGCTGCCGAGCGACCGGCCGACGAAGCTTCCGGCGATGCCAACACCCGCGACGGTCAGCAGCACTTGCCAGTCGAGGGCCAAACCGAGTTGATCGAGGACCTCGACGTACTTGAAGAATCCGGTGAACGACTTGAGGGCGATGATCACCAGGCTGGTACCGACCGCCAGATGCATCGGCAGGCCGCCAAGCAGAACCAAGGCCGGTACGATCAGGAAGCCGCCACCCACCCCCACAAAGCCGGTCAGAATACCGACTGCCAGGCCGTCCAAAGCAACCTTCCAGGCGACGCGAGCCTGGGCGGGCTGCACCCGACCGGGCCGCGTACGACCGGCGATAGGTGGCCGAAACATCAGGCCGGCAGCCAGCAGCATGACGATGGCGAAAACCGCCAGCTGAACGAGCCCGGAAACCAGGCCGCCCAACCAGGCGCCGCCGTAGGTCCCGGCCATGCCGGGTAGCCCGAAGAGCGCGACGTTGCGCCAGCTCACGATGCGGCGCGCCGCAAACTGAGCTCCGCCAGCGGCGGCGATGGCGCCGACGATAAATAAGGAGCCCGCGATCGCGGTCTTCTCGTCCTGGCCGATCAGGTAGATCAACACCGGCACGGTGAGAATCGAGCCGCCGGAGCCCAACAAACCCAACGCCAGCCCGATCGCGAGGGCGCCAATCCAGGCGAGGATCACCGCGAGTTACTCGAGCTGCCGTCGTCGGCCGAGCGCCAGAGCAGCGCAGGCGAGGATCAGCGCGAAGAGCACCAGCGCCGCATTGCCGAGAGCCGGGACTTCGACGGAGGGGAGTAGGCTGGGGTTGCCGACGTCGGTGAGGCCGGTCGGCACCACGAAGCCGTTGCTGCCGGGAAAGCCGCTCCAGGTGCCCACTTCTTCCACCAGATCACTGGCGGGATCGAAACGATAGCTGGCGACGATCAGCACACTGATGATCGGCGAGAAGTAGTCCACCCCCGAGATTGCGCCGTTGCGGCCGTCAGCACTCCTCAGGCAGGGAAAGGGGGAGTGGACTTGGGGGAGGGTGCCCGCGTCGAGGTCGACCACGACAAGGTCACAGCCGGAAACCTGGGCGGGGATCACGGCGTAGAGATCGCCGTCCAAGGTGGTGAGCGAGACTAGGCGCGTTCCCATGTCCAAGACCGGCGTAGTGGCGGCGGTGGTCGGGTCGACCTCCAGCAGGGTTGTTCCGTCGGCGGCGAAGAGTCGGCCAGTGCCATCGAAGGCCAGGGTGCTGGCGTCCTGGCTACCGACGTCGCCGATCACCGTCGCTTCACCGGTGGCGCGCTGGATCTGCAGCAAGCTGTTCACCGTGGGGGTGGTTCTCGCGAGGCCGAAGATCGTGCCGTCAGGGGCGGTGTCGAGAGCAACGATCTCCAGGTCAAAGCCGAGCGGGCCGATCCGATCGCTGGCCCCGTTCCGCAGGTCGACGGTCACCAGGTTACCGTTGCTCACCGTGAGGCCAATCGGAGCAGCTGACGCTGAGCCAGTCAGCACGATCGAGAGGGCGGTGATCAAAAAAGCTCGTCGCTGTTCTGGCGTCATCGAAGCTCCGTTGTTTTGATCAGGGGGCGGTCGATTGGGGGCGTCTACGAGTTAGTGTCGTCTATCTGTGATGCTATTTTAGCATTATCTGGATTCTGGGACAACAGAGCTCTCCATTCCACGGGTTATCGCAGAGAGACGCAACCTCGAGCGGCGAATCCAGCGTCTGCTGGAACGTATCGGAACATGCCTGCTGTCGGAACGCCAGGAGTCAAACTTTGTCGGGCAGATCCACTATTACTGGTCCATCGTTTCCAGGTGTCGCTGGTGGTCCGATCGTCGCCGTGATCTCCCAGCAGGCCAACGATTAGGGGAGTAGCCGCAGACCACCCTCGACCTGCGAGGGTGGTGACTGTGGATCACTGCGACCCAGCCGTTCAAGGTGTCGGATCGGTGTTGCAGAGGAACTCTGTGGGCGTACCATTGAAGTTGGCGCTGTAGAGACCGCTCGCATTGAGCGAAGGTTGTACCCAAGCTTGATGGCTACCGGTCACTCCGATACTCGAGGCGACGAACGAGAGTTGTAACCAGCCAAACGTGAAGGGTAGCCCCAGCGAGTCGACGCTGACTCTTTGGGTCGCCAGCGGGAAATGGATATTGCCGGCCAGCCCCATGCTGTTGCCGTCGAGATCACCAACGGAGGAGCTGTCTTTGAGTGGAAACGGCGGCGGTGTCGTCCCACAGGTCACTGAGCTAACCTGGACTCCCGGGTCGCGCCAAACGATCAAATCAGCACCCCCTGCAAACGGTCCGCCGTTGAGAAACCGTTGATTCCAGCGTGAAGGCAACGGCACACGTTCGTCGCGGCCGTCCCAGCCGCTGAAGCGGCCATAGAAGGTAAAGTGATCGGCGCCGACAAATTTTGTTGGATTAGCCCAGATCGGAATCGCTTCACTGCCCTGGGCCGCCTTGTTGTTCGAATCGACGTAGATGAGATCCCCCCACAAAACATTGGCAGCCTCGGCGACACCTGGCGCCCCTCCACCGTCGGTAAAGTACGAAGGACTTGCTGGACTGACAAGAACTCCGCCAGTATTACCACTCTCGATCCCACTACACTGCCTGACAACATCGACCGTGATGTAGCCACGAGCGATCATGTCTGGATGCGGCGCCCCGACACAGGATTCAGGGAAAACCGGCCCCTCGAGTCCAACGTGATCAGCCT
This sequence comes from Acidobacteriota bacterium, assembly GCA_029263355.1. Taxonomy (GTDB): domain Bacteria; phylum Acidobacteriota; class Thermoanaerobaculia; order Multivoradales; family J023; genus JAAELT01. The sequence continues at coordinate 13,665 of JAJCXQ010000017.1, forward strand.
TTAGCTGTGCCTGGTCATTGAGAGATAGGGACGGATTGTTGTGGCTCGGAGGGTGGACGTCGCAACCCGAAAAGCTGCTCAAGTCAGCTCCGCCTCCGGTCGACGGAATGTTGCCATTGAACAGGTCGCCGACGTTGATTGTCTCGACGTCGAAGGGTTTTAGGTAGATGTCGAAGGCCAGTGTTGGAATCCCCCAGTCGGTCCAAGCCACCAGCCTGACCAGGTCGCCGCCGCCGCCGCCGTTGTTGATGGATAACAACGTCCCGACGCCAAGAGGATCGCCGAGATCTACCTCGAAATATGGGAACAGTAGCGTCGCTGCCAAACCGGGGCCGACATAACACCCCTCAGCGTTTCGCGGCTGCCCCCAAGCGCTGGAGGAGAGCAAGAATACGAGTGCGAAGACAGAGACAGATTTTCGGTTCATGATGAAGCTCCTGTTTGGTTTTGTTGCCCTTCATTACGATCCACGGTATCGGCGTCGAAATCCCTTCAGGCAACTTGAGATTTCTT
>JAJCXQ010000018.1 GCA_029263355.1 Acidobacteriota bacterium
AGCTGAGCTACACCGCCACATGTCGAAACCTGCTCATCCGCGCCGCGCCGAATCTACTTCCACTAAAGAAGTTCTTGCGCCCTGGGCTGAACGCAACGCCAAAGCCAAGGCACGACCGACCGTCGAAACGGCTACGGCCGAGCCTCAGATCGACAGACTAACCCTTCAGTGGACGATGGCGCAAGCTGTCTTGTGTTGCACGAGACCGGGGCCGGGCTCCGATGAGTTTTTCTGGCCCGATCGAGTGCGCTCTCGGCGACAATGCCTTCCGTTTAGCGCAAGACTTCTTGGCAGCTGCGGAAACGGCCAAAGAACTGGCGCATCGAAGCGGCCAGAGCGCTGTCGTTGAGACGATAAATGACGTTCTGCCCTCGGCGTTGGTCGATGACAAGATCTGCTTCCTTGAGCACCGAAAGGTGGCGGGAGATCGTCGGTTGCGATAGATCGAACTTGGCGACGATCTCACCGACGGCATAGGAGTGCTCCTCGAGGAGCTGAAGGATCTCCTGGCGGGTACCGTCTGCGAGGGCTTTGAACACCTTGGTCATTCTGCGGTTGTTGTTGGGCTGGCTGTTGAGGCCTTCCATTGGGACTTCCTCCGATTGCTGTGAGGGGCTCGTCACCCCTCGGTTGTCGAGCTTCGACAAACGTCGCAAGCTCTAGATTCGCCTCGTCACGAAGCTCTGATCCGTTGTTTGGCGCAAGCTGTCTGAGAAGTTCTTGCGGAAGTACCCTGGTGGACTCGACTTCGCGTGGACTGAGAACTTCCGTAGTATGAAGTCTAGTTTAACTGGGTTTGTAGATAGTTGAATAAGCGCTTGAGCTTGGCTGTACGGTTGACAAGTGAATTTACATGCTTGTACAAACTTCTCTATATTCGCAATTTAGTGGATCGGTGAAATCTCCGTCTTGGGAGTGGGTCGCCGTAACTTCGGTACAGACCTTGGTACTGTTGGGCTCGTCAGCCTCTGCCGTCGGCTGCTTTGTGACCTGCCGACGCGGTTGCAGAGCGGCTCGTTGGCGGCTTTTTCGGCAACCCATAATTCCCTTGAATCCGTCGTTGACTTCCTGAGTAACCTTGCCTATGATTTGGCGCCTCCGGCGTCCGGAAGGGGGGTTAGCTCAGTTGGTTAGAGCACCTGCCTTACACGCAGGGGGTCGCGGGTTCAAGTCCCACACCTCCCACCAGAGTTGGGATAGACAGTCCCTAAAGATTGCTAGTTTTCGGAGTCTAAAAGGCAAAAGTTTCGCGGGGCCGTAGTTCAGCTGGTTAGAACGCCGGCCTGTCACGCCGGAGGTCGCGGGTTCGAGTCCCGTCGGCCCCGCCATTCTAAGCCTCTCCATTTGAAGTCCCGCCTTTTCTGGCCTGCCAGATAACAGTCTTGAATCAGCTTGGCTATTCTCTCATCGGAACGTTTTCGATCAGTACGTTGTTAGAGATAGGAAGTCACAGAGCTATCGGAGTTACCATGCGCGAAAAGATCAAGCTCGTCTCGTCGGCTGGAACGGGCTACTTCTACACGACGACCAAGAACAAGAAGCTCTCAACTGAGAAGCTGCGGTTTAAGAAGTATGACCCCAAAGTCCGCAAGCACGTCGAGTTCGTCGAAGAGAAGTTACGCTAGTTAGCGTCCGAACGCGTTTTGAGCGTGATCACTCGCTGAAGCGAGATGAGACTCGCTGAAGGCGAGATGAGCGCGGAACGCTGACACCAAGTGGCGTTGGCCGCTTGGGTCAGTCAGGCGAGAGTCGCCCGCAGGAGCGTCCTGAGAATGAACGACCAGCCTGCTATCGGATCCCGAGTGTCGCGCTCTGGATCCGTCCTGCTCTATGGTGGGCACGTTCTGACAATGGCGCCGGCACCCGGCTCGGGTGATCCAACGCCAGTGGTATTGCGTCAGGCAGAGGTGCTGCTCGATGGCGGGAGAATCGCGGCCATCGGGCGAGCGCTCACGGTGATGCCCGGTACGCGTCTGATCGACATTCAAGGGCAGTTGGTGCTGCCCGGCCTGGTTCAGGGGCACATTCATCTCGGGCAGACCTTCTTTCGGGGGCTGGCAGAGGGCCGCGTCTTGCTAGATTGGCTACGACAGCGAATTTGGCCGCTGGAAGCCGCTCATGACGACGAGAGCGCCTATTGGTGCACGCTGTTGGGCGCTGCCGAGTGCCTGCTCGGAGGCACCACCTCCATCCAGGACATCGGGATCGGTCCCGGCGCCCGTGGCTACCTCGAGGCCTTGGTGGATTCTGGCCTGCGGGCGGTGGCAGGTCAGTGCTTGATGGACACCGGTGATGGTTTGCCGTCGGGCCTCTGCTGCGACACGGATACGGTGCTGAGCGAGACCGAGCAGCTTGGTGACGAATTCGATGGCGCGAACTCTGGGCGACTACGGTATGCGATCAACCCCCGTTTCATTCTGTCGGGCTCGGACGACTTGTGGCATGGGGTCAAGGAACTCGCGAGTCGTCGCGACTGGCCAGTTCACACTCACGCGCTGGAGCAAAAGGCTGAGACCGAATTGGTGCGGTCCTTGAAACAGGGGCGCGACGAGATCGAGTATTTCGCCGACTACGGTATCTTGGATACCGATCTTCGGGTTGCGCATGGCGTTTGGCTCGAAGAGCGCCACTATCAGCGCCTGAGCTCGGAGAGCTTTTCGGTGGTGCATTGTCCCAGCTCCAACCTCAAGCTCGGTTCGGGTGTCGCGGATGTTGTCGCGCTGCGCAAGGCAGGTATTCCAGTCGGTATCGGCTGTGACGCTACAGCTTGCAGCAATCGCCTCGACGGCTTCGAAGAGATGCGTTTGGCAGCGTTACTACAGATGGAGCGTCACGGTCCGACGTCATTCTCAGGGCGGGATGCCCTCACTTTGGCGACTTCTGAAGGCGCGGAAGCGATCGGCTTGCACGACCAGATCGGGTCGTTGGAGCTTGGCAAACGAGCCGATGTTGTTGTTCTAGCCAGCGGACAGCCGGAATTGTGGGCGGCGCCACAAGCCGACTTGCACGATGTGGTGGCCTTCAGTGCGTCGCGGTCGCAGGTCAGTCACGTCTTCGTCGATGGTGAGCATCTGGTGGAAGATGGGCGCCTGACCCACTTGGATCTCGAGATGGTCTGCCGTGAGGCGCATCGTGTCTGCGCCAGCCTGTTGAATCGTTCCGGCGTCGCCCTGTGAATTCGGCGCGCCTTGGGCGCCGAGTCCCGGGTTCTCCCGAGTCAGCTCGCTTGTAGCTGTGGTATAATAGAGGTCCTTCTTTGTTGGCGATGGCTCGGTGGCCTTCGTCGCATGCAGTGTGTTCCCACGCGCTGTATCTGTAACCCACCGTTGTCTCTACCTAGCGTTGCCTCTTCCTAGAGTGTCGCAACGCACTTCGTCATTCGACAATCTTATCCTCTGATTGTTGCTGTTCTGCTACAGCCGTCAGGGAGTGAGAACCCGCATCGCCTTTCCTTTCTCAGCGAGAGGACAGGAGATGAGTGCATCTTATGTATGTGAGCTTTTCAGACAGTGTCTAAATAGCCGGCAAGGCGACGATTGGCGAGAGTTCGTGGACCGCTACGGTCCACGTATCCGCCGGATTGTGGCGGCGGCGGCGCGGCAGGGTGGCGTGAGTGTGTGCGAACCGGACCTGGACGAGCTCGTTCAGGATCTCTACTGCCGTTTGCTCATGCCCCGTCAGCAGCGATTCAAGGGCAGAAGCGAAAACGAGTTGTGGCGATTCCTTGCCAAAGCCTCGTTCAATCTAATGGTGGATCAACAGCGTTCGAGTCGAGCCAAGAAGCGGCGACCTGAAACGCGTTCCACTGGCCGGCCTCCTCGGCGATCATGGACGGCGATTGATCCCGAACAGCGGCTCCTGGGTAAGGAGCGGCGCAAAATCTTCTTGGAGCGCTGCCGAGAGGTCACGCACTGCGATCGAATGGTTTTGGAGATCAGGGTCTTGGCGATGGCGTTGCTGGAGGGCTGGTCGAGTCGTGAGATCGCGATCGAGCTCGAAGGCCTGAGTGCTTGCCAAATCGACTCCTTGGTTTGCCGGCTGCGGCGACACCTGGCGAAGGACGGCATTCGGCTGCCGCGTCGGGTTTGTGTGCCAGTGGCCGCTTATGGCTGATCAACACCGCCGAGGGCGACCTGCTAGCATGCTGGAATGCTCAAGATCTTTACCGATCCGAGGTGTCTCGAGCACCAGTCCCCACCCGGCTATCCGGAGCTTCCCGACCGGCTGCTTTCAGTGGTCGACCGGCTGCGGGAGCAAGCTTGGGACATCGAATCGTCGATACCGCAAGACACGTCGGCAAAGCGTGCCGAGGAAGCCGTCCTGGCGGTTCACGATATGTGTTACGTCGAGCGACTACGGGCGGCGGTGGAACGTGGCGACGGGCTGATCGACTCAGCTGACAACCCCCTCTCGAGCGGTACTTGGACGGCCGCTTTGGCGGCGGTCGAGTGCGCCTTGCGCGGGTGTGATTGGGCCGTCGCCGAACCGGGGCGTACAGCGTTTGTCGCGGTACGCCCGCCCGGGCACCATGCGGAGCGCGATACGGCGATGGGGTTCTGTTATTTCAATACGATCGCGGTGGCGGCGGAATACCTGCTCCGTCACCATCGCCTCGAGCGAGTGGCGATTCTCGACGTCGATGTTCACCATGGCAATGGCACCCAGCACCTTTTCGAAGATCGTGCTGAGGTGTTCTTTGCAAGCTTGCACCAATTCCCTTTTTATCCAGGGACTGGCGCCCGCTCTGAGATCGGACGCGGAGCGGGTGAAGGCGCGACCCTGAACGTGCCGATGACCGCCGGCTCAGGCGATGACGAGTATCTGCGGGCGCTCGACCAGGACGTGTTACCGGCCCTCCGTAGGTTTGCCCCCGATTTGCTCTTGATCTCCGCCGGCTTCGACGCCTGGCGAGGGGATCCTCTCGGTGGAATGAACGTTTCCGTCGCAGGTTACAAAGCCTGGGGGCAGCGCCTGGCAGCGTTGGCTGCAGAGTGCTGCGGTGGGCGGACCGTCTCGGTCTTCGAAGGGGGTTACGATGTGCCGCAACTCGGAGAGCTCGCGACCAGCTTCTTGACTGGTTTGGCCGATTTGCCAGGGGAGGATGTCAGTTGAGTGTGCCCGTTGACGGCAGTGAGGTGCATAGATAGAATAACTCGAATAGTTTAGGTAATACTTGACATTCTGGAGCTATGTTGGCACCAGTACTGCTCAAACAAGCACTACTCAAATAGCACTGCTCAAACAGCACTGCCCACACAAGTAGGTGCAAACAGATGCGGGCCAAGCTTCCGTATCCCGACGATCGGATGACCACAGGACGACAGGAGAACTCGATGCGACGCGCGATCATCAGTCTGGGAATATTGGTGCTGTTCGCGGCAACCCCTGTTCTCGGCCAGGAAACGGTCATCGGCGTGGTCGATGGCGCCGACGGCAATTGTGAAGGCCCCGGCTCACCGTGTAACGCGGGATCCGGAATTGTCGGAGTGTTTGGTTGGGCACTCGCCACCACTGGCGTCCAGTGGGTCATTATGCAGGTTGACGGGGTCGACATCGGCCAAGCGGCCTATGGTGTTGTTCGGCCAGGAGTGACCAATGCTTTTCCGGGCTTCCCAAACTCGGCTTTGCCAGGGTGGTCTTTCAATATCAATAGCACGCTGTGGGAAAATGGGCTGCATACCGTCTCGGCGAAAGTCGTGACGTTTGGGGGCACCTCGACGGTAGTCCACTCCAAAGACATTTTTTTCACCAACAGTACACATCTGCTGCGCCCGTTTGGCCAGATCGACACCCCAGGGCTCAACGAAGACGTGTTCGGAACCTGCGAGCGCGCCACCTGCGGTGATGGGTTATGCCAGCCCGGTCTGCGCGAGAACTGCCTGACCTGTCCGCAAGACTGCAACAGCCAAGAGCTTGGCCTGTTCACTGACTTCTGTTGCGGCGATGGATCCGGCCCCGGCCCGGTCGCATGCGATGATGCACGCTGCACCGAAGGCGGTTTTGCCTGTAGCGAGGAAGAGCAGATCCGCTACACGGTAGTCAGCGGCTGGGCGCTCGATCTTGGCATCACCGAAGAAGACGAAGGCATCCGTTGGGTCGAGCTCGAGACCAATGAGGCAATCGTTGGTAATACCAGGACCTCCTGTACTTTCGATCGTCGAAGTGGCGGTTTGACCAATTGTTACGGCCTGCCTCGGCTCGACCTTGAGGGCAGCTATCCCTTCGTACCCAACTCGCCGAGTGCCGGATACCGCTTCGTACTCGATATCGGTGAGTTGATCGTGAATGATCTGGCGCCGCGCGGCAGCAACCAGCTGACAGTCCGCGCGGGTGATGTTTCGAATCAGTCCGAGGATCTCGACAATGTCTTCGTCAACTTCAAGTGCGAAGAGGAGTTCAGTGAGCCCTCGTTCGGCCGGATCGAGTCGCCGCGAGAAGGACGTCTTTACACCGGTTTGCTGACGCTCGAAGGTTGGGCGCTCGACGGCGAAGGTGTGGAGCGAGTCGATATCTACATCGATGGCGAATTTATCCCAGGCACTTTGTACGGCGCAGGGCTCGGGACACGAGCGATCGTCGCATCAGAGTATCCCGGCTTCGAGGATAGTCTGGCGCCGGTCTGGCGGCTCTCGAACTTTGATACCAGCACCTTGACCGATGGCTTCCATCAAATCGAAGTTGTCATCGTCGATGATGAGGGAGAGTCCACGTTCATCGGTGGCGAAGTCACGTTCCGGGTCGGCAACTTCGTCAACCGTTTGTTCAAGTGACACGGTCGGCGTGACCCAGCCCGCCTCCAGGACGGTCCATCGCGATTCTTGACGCGGTGGGCCATTTGTCTTTTTGGGAGCAGTGCTTGCGGGTACCGGTGCTTTTGAAGAGCGGTACTTAATGCCTTTACTAAGCTGCATTTACAGTCTATTTACACCCCTGTGGGGTAGGGCTCCGCTAAGCTGCTGTCGAACGGGAGCCGAGCGATGAAGATTTTGCTGGTCGAAGACGATCCGATGTTGCGTGATGGCTTGGTGGACCTGCTGGTAGGAGCAGGACACGAGGTAGAGGCGATCGCCGATGGTGCCGAGGGAGCTCGCCTCGGGCGCGAGGAAAGCTTCGATCTGGTCCTTCTCGACCTGATGTTGCCACGCCTCGACGGCCTGGAGGTTTGCCATCGATTGCGCACCGTCCGGCCGATGCTACCGATCTTGATGCTGACCGCACGGGGTGCGGAGGAAGACAAGGTCAAAGGACTGCGGGCAGGGGCCGATGACTATGTCACCAAACCTTTTGGCGCCCGTGAGCTGCTAGCTCGTGTTGATGCTTTGGGACGACGGGCGCGGGCCGCGCCGTCCGAACCCGAGGTGATCGAGGCGGACGGTTGCGTTTTTGACCTCGGTCGATGCCTGGCGACCCGCAACGAGCGTGAGATCGCTCTCACCGCCCGCGAAGTTGGCATCCTGCGTTGGTTGTATCGGCATCGCAATCGCAGTGTCTCCCGGGCTGAGCTTCTGGAGCAAGTCTGGGCCACCGTCGCAACCTTGCAGACGCGGACGGTCGACATGACGATCGCCAAGCTGCGCCAGAAGATCGAGCAGGATCCATCCAAACCGAGAGTGATCGTGACGGTTACCGGAGTCGGCTATGCATGGGGTGCGGAGTGCGTCGCTTGAGGCGACCGTACTTTCACCGCACGGCGACAGCACTCTTACTCACCTTGGTCGCGGTCGCGGTACCGTGTGGTGCATGGTTCGTCGCCGGCAGCCACGGCGTCGATCGGCGCGCGCGGTTGGAAAAAGATGCGGTCTTTTCCAGAGCCTACAAGAAGAGTGTCAGCCTGGCGGAGCGTCTGGCAACTCAACTCGAGCTCTTGCGGGATTCGGAGTCTCGCCGCGCCTTTTATCACTACCAGAATCTCTATCACGACCCGGCGGTGGCTTCAGAAGGTGCGTCGATCTCTGTCTCGCCGTTGGCTCAAGGGCCAGCCGACTCCCTGATCGAGGCTCACTTTCAGGTTGATGACACCGGCACATTGACTCTGCCGACCCTGAATGACGAATTCCCTGAGCTCGGGCTCCATTCCAGTCACGGCGCCCAATGTGGACTCTTCGGCCAGCTCAAAGACATCACGTTCTTCTGCACCCTGGAGGGTGCCGCGGCAACCCTGACCTATGGCCCAAGAGATGTCGTGTCCAACGGCGGGCACGGTGATGGCTTGGTTGGTGATGGCTTGGGTAGCGGTCGAGCACCGGCAGAAGTCTTGGCGCTCGACGCCCGGGCATGGCGCCAGCATCTCGAGGCTAATGTCATCTACGCCGATCTGAAGTACGGCAAGAAGCAGTTCAACCGCCAGCTCGACGAGCAGAGTCTCGACACGGGCATGGTTGAGATCAAGGTGGGGCCGCTGGTTTGGTACACCCTGCCGGTGGGTGAGCAGCCAGGCCTGGTGGCGATGCGAGGGCTCGAGACTCCGGCTGGTGTCTGGACCCAAGGGTTTGTCATTTCGCAGTCTACGGTGGAGCATTATTTGAAGAGTGCTCACTTCGGAGCACAGTTTCGACCGGCACGAACGGACCGTCACGCCGCCAAGGGTGCAGTGCGTTCCGCCGTGGCTGGAACCCCTTGGGAGATTGTGCTCGATATTTCGCAGACCTTGGACGATACGGTGTCGCAAGCCGCGGCGGATCGCCGACGTTTTCTGCGGATGTTTTTGCTCGGGACGTCTGCTGCGAGTCTGGCTGGCTTGTTGGTGGTGTCGATGCTATATCAGTCCGAGCGATTGGCTCAGCAGCGATCGCGCTTCGCGGCTTCCGCGGCTCACGAGTTGCGCACGCCGTTGGCGGGTTTGCGTCTCTATGGTGAGATGTTGGGGGAAGGATTGGGGGATCCCACCCGAGCGCGTGACTATGCTCGACGGATGGCGGGAGAGGCGGAGAGACTCGGCAGGGTGGTGACCAACGTGCTTGGCTTCACCCGCTTGGAGCGTGAATCCGTGACCTTGAATCCACAACTGGGTGATCTTGCCCAAGCAGTGCGTGAGATCACCGATCGGCTACGTCCCGCCTTGGAAGAAAGTGGTGTCCGGGTCGAGCTCGACTTTGCCGAGGATCTGCCTTCGGTCGGTTTCGATCGCGACGCATTGTCGCACATCCTCCAGAACCTGCTCGACAATGCCGAGAAGTACACCCGCGAAATCGAAGATCGTACGATCGTAATTCGCTTGCTGCTGAAGGACGCCGGGGTGATGCTGTCAGTTGAAGACAACGGCAAGGGGATTCCGCGAGAACTTCGGCGCCGTTTGTTTCGGCCCTTCGCCCGCGGCGGGCATCCCGACGCACCGGAAGGCCTGGGGCTCGGTTTGGTGCTCGTCAAGGAATTGGCGAAGGCTCAGGGGGCCGAGATTCGCTACGATGACCGTCCCGCTGGCGGCGCACTCTTCTCGTTGACGTTTCCACTCTGATACCTTGTGACGCTCGTCAGCCATCGCTGGCGTAATCGGTATCGAGTATGTCGTCACCTCACCTCGTGTCGCGTTTCCAAATCTTGGCGGCAGCCTTCCTGTTTTCGACCGGAGGGGTGGCGATCAAGAGCTGTGCCCTCTCGAGTTGGCAGATCGCCAGCTTCCGCTGTGGCGTCGCAGCGGTTGCCATGTGGTTGATGGTGCCGCAGGCACGGCAACGGTGGACCTCACGCACCCTGTGGGTCGGCGTCGCTTATGCTGCAACGTTGACGCTTTATGCTCTCGCCAACAAGACCACCACCGCGGCCAATGCTATTTTCCTCCAGTCAACCTCGCCGCTCTATGTATTGATGTTGGCGCCGTGGCTGCTGGGGGAGCAGCGTCGGCGGCGCGATCTGTTATGGATGGCGGGAATGATCCTCGGCTTGGGGTTGTTTTTCGTCGGGCAAAACGCCGCGAGTGAGACCGCCCCCGATCCCGCACGAGGCAACATCTATGCCGCTGCGGCGGGTTTGAGCTGGGCGTTGACTGTGATGGGATTGCGTTGGGTCAGCCGTTCGGAGCAAGATCGTGGGCAGGCAGCGGTGGCGGTGGTTGTTGGCAACTGTCTGGCGTTCCTGATCTGCTTGCCGATGGCCTTGCCGGTCAGCCCGGTAGCGGTCGGAGACTGGCTCATCGTGATGTATCTCGGTGTCTTCCAGATAACCTTCGCCTACGTGTTACTTACCCGCGCAGTGAGGAAAGTCAGTGCGTTCGAGGTGGCGCTGTTGCTGCTCGTCGATCCTGTGCTCAGCCCGGTCTGGGCTTGGTGGATCCATCGAGAAGTGCCGGGTGTAGGATCGATTGCTGGCGGGTTGGTGATTCTGTTGGTCGCCACCCTCGAAACTTGGTCGAGTCGCGGGGGTCGTTGAGGTAGGCGCATGATCGGCATTTCTAAACTCGACAATCCGATCCAGCATTATGCCTGGGGCTCGCGAACCGGAATTGCCCGGTTTCTAGGTGGCCCGCACCCGACATCCGAGCCTGAAGCGGAGTTGTGGATGGGTGCCCATCCCAAGGCTCCTTCCACAATCCAGACCGCCAGCGGCACGACGCGCCTCAACGACGCGATCCGCGCAGCGCCGCGGGAGATCCTCGGAGAGCGGGTTGTGGCTGAACACGGTGAAACGTTGCCGTTTCTGCTCAAGATCCTGGCGGCCGGACGGGCGCTGTCGATCCAGGCCCACCCCGACCGTTCCCAGGCGGCGGCAGGTTGCCGACGGGAGGACCATCTCGGGATTCCACGCCACGATCCGCGCCGCAACTACCGCGATGTCCATCACAAGCCCGAGGTGCTGTTCGCGGTGACACCCTTCTGGATTTTGCGTGGCTTTCGACCCGCCTCTGAGATTCTCGAGCTGATGATGCCCCTCGGTCTGCCCGAGTTGCTACCCGAGTCGTCTGCCGCCTTGCGTGATGGTGACGTGCGACGTTTCTTCGCCAGCTACTTGGCACTCGACGGGTCTCGTTTGGCCGAAGTTCTGCCACGCATCCTGGCGAAGATCGAGCGGGACGCGCAACGACGTAGCGCCAGTTCCTGGGTATTGGAGCTCGAACGTCAGTTCCCCGGTGATCGCGGTGTTCTGGCGCCGTTGTTCCTTCATTTGTTGGAATTGATGCCCGGTGAGGCGATGTTCACCGGACCCGGGATCCTTCACGCCTATCTCGAAGGTGTCGGCATCGAGCTGATGGCCAATTCCGACAATGTGGTGCGGGGCGGTCTGACCGGCAAACATGTTGATCGCGACGAGCTGCTTTCGATCCTGCGTTTCGAGACCGATTCCCCCCGCTTGCTACATTCCACCACCGCCCGCGGCGAGCGCGTCTTCGATCGGGTTGCTGACGAGTTTGCACTGTCGGTGGTCGAGGTCGATGCGCACCGACCCTATAACCGCAAGGGGGCGGGGGCAGTCGAGTTGCTGCTCTGTGCGACCGGCAGCGGGACCCTTCGAGGCTCTGAAGGCAACGGACAACGGTTCGCGCAGGGAGATTCCTTCTTGGTGCCGGCCTCGGTCTCCAGAGTTCAGATCGATGGCAACGCGACTCTGTTTCGGGCCACCGTTCCAGGCTCTGTCGCCGCTGCTGACGCCGAGCCGGTCTCGACCTGATCCAAAACGATGGTCAAGCGTCCCCAGGATTTGTCTTCGTTTCCACCGTCGGATCTCCTCGATTTACCTCTGGGAGGCGATCTTAGCGACAGCGCGCCCCAGCCGCCGCAGCCGCCGCAGCAGCGAGCCGGAGATATCGAGGCGATCGGCTCGCTGGATCGTCGGGGTCGTCCGCCGCGCAAGCGGGGCAGCTGGCTGTGGTTGATCCTGCTCATGGCCTTCCCGATCGGTGGACTGACCGGTTACTTTCTGAGCTCTGAACCACCGGTCGTCGTGTTGTCGGAAGACCTGCTCGATTTTGGGGAAGTGCGTTTGGGCCGTTCCGGTGACGAGCGAGTGCTCCGGGTCGCCAACCATGGCGAAGAGACTCTGTGGGTGGCCAACACCGCGTTGAACGGTGATGCGTCGGCAGAGTTCAACATCGTCTCTAATGGCTGCGCAGGGCTCGAGATCGATGCCCTGGAAGAATGTGAGGTGCGGCTCTCTTTTCGCCCGACGACGGGTGGCCCGCGACGGTCCCAGCTGCGGTTCGACAGCAACGCGATCAACGGTCCGCAAACCGTCTCATTGAGCGGAGTAGGGGTGCGTCCCAAGCTCAACGTCGAACCCGCCCAACTCGATTTTGGTCGCCAAGTTGTCGGCCGTGGTGGGGCGTCGGCGGATTTGCGGATCGACAACCGTGGCACCGCGCCATTGCAGTTGGGGCGACTTGGGCTCGAAGGCGACTCTGGCGCCGATTTCTTGAGGGTCGCCGATGATTGTGGGTCGCGGGATCTCGCCCCCGGCGGGCGATGTGTTGTGCGGTTTACGTTTGTACCGCGCGCACCCGGGGAGCGTCGGGCCACAGTGCGTATCGAAAGTGACGCCAGCAACCAGCCGATCAGCATTCCTTTGTTCGGGCGAGGCCTGGATCGCACACCGGTCCTGCGGCTCGACCTCGAACGACTCGACTTCGGTGGCCTGCCGGTCGGCGAGGCAAGTCCGAATCAAGCGGTGGGCATCGCCAATGACGGTGCAGGCCCCCTGATCGTTCGCCGACTTCAAGTCACTGAGTTGCCCTATGGCGAGGTTTTTCAAATCGTCTCCGAGAGTTGCACGATCAGGCCGGTGGCTCCTGGGGGAGCCTGCGAGATCAAGATCCGCTTCCAGCCCGCCGACGAGAGCTCCGCCCAGTCCTATCTCAGAATCGAAGCAGCCGGGGAGCCGGTGCAAGTAAGCCTCACTGGTTTCGGCACCGCTCCGCATGCTCGCATCGAGCCTTCGCGACTGAGCTTCGGCGACGTTAGTGTGCGTGCCGTCAGCGCGCCGCGGGTGTTGCGGGTGGCGAACACTGGAGGCGCCGATCTGGTACTCGGGGAGATCCAGGCTACCGGCTCGGACGCCGCTTCTTTCGCCTCCCAAGGGTGCTCTGGAACCGTCGTGCCGCCCGGCGCGGAATGTGTCGCCGAGGTGTTCTTTCGGCCTCGCCGCGCTGGGCCGCACCGTGCCGAGCTGATCGTGCGGCACAACGCCGACGACAGGCGACAGCAAATCCGTCTCAATGGACTCGGGGCCGCGTCGAGCCTGGCTCTCGACCCCGGAGAGGTCGACTTTGGAGACGTTGTCTTGGACACGCCCTCGCGTCGGCGACTCGAGTTGCGTAGCTCCGGCCGGTCGAGTCTCGAGATCCGGCGCTTACGGTTGACCGGCTCCGGCTCTGGCTCTGAGTTCAAACTGGCCGAGGATCGATGTTCCAACAAGACCTTACCGCCAGCGCGAACCTGCAGTGTGCTGATCGTTTTCCAGCCGACCTCGGCGGGAATTCGCAACATCCGATTGGAGATCGAGCACAGTGGAGGCACAACCCAGGTTCCGATCCGTGCGTCGGCGATCGAGTGAACACTGATTTGATGACAAAACACAGGGCTGATGAAAACCAGGGTTGGTGAAAAACAGGGTTGGTAAAAAACAGGGTTGGTGAAAAACAGGGTTGGTGAAAAACAGGGTTGATGAAAAACACAGCGGAATAGTAAAGAATAGAGTAGGGGGACAGCGGTAAAGAAGGAGATCGTGATGCTGAGCTGGTTTGGCGGTGAAGATGATGTCGGGATCCTGATCAATCGGAAGCGTTACACTAAAGCCGCCAAGGTGCTTCGCGAGCAGCTCGCCCAGCGCCCAGACGACGTCCACCTACGTCAGCGTTTGGCTGACGTACTGGTGCTGGATGGCGATCCTGCGGGCGGTCTCGACATCCTCGACGGGATGGTCGATGAGTTCGCCGAAGCGGGATTCGACGCCAAAGCGATCGCTATTCTCAAGAAGATGCAGCGTATCGAGCCCGAGCGTCGCGAAATCGAAAAGAAGCTGGCTGGACTGATCAAGCGGCGTGACCGAGAAGTTTGGGATCGGATCGGCTCGATGGAGATTCCAGAGACCCCGCCGGACGAGACCGACGACAACGCGGTTGATGCCAACTTGTCGACCTTCCACCGCTCGCCTCTGTTCAGCACATTCTCAGCCGAAGAGCTATTGGCCGTGATCCGTGGTCTCAGCCTGCTGACCTTCGAGGCTGGGGAGATCATCGTGTCCGAGAACGAACCTGGCGACAGCTTGTTCGTGGTCGCCAGCGGCTCAGTGCGGATTTACGCTCGCGACGGTGCTGGGCACAACAATCAGGTGCGAATGCTCGAGCAAGGTAAGTTCTTTGGCGAGATCTCGTTGCTCTCAGGCAAGCCGCGATCCGCGTCGGTCACCGCGGCGACCCCGACGGAGCTTCTCGAACTCGATCGCAAGACCCTCGACAACATCGCCGAGCAGCAGCCGCAGGTGCCGAAAATCATCCAAGAAGTATTTGACCGCCGGACGATGAGCCCCGAAGAGCTCAAAGCACGGGGTGCTATCGCAGGTCGTAACAGAGGAAGCTGAACGGATAGGCGTGGCGCTCGTCGGCGGCATAGCTGTCTTCGGACACCAACCGCCAGGTTGCCGTGTCAACGGCGGGAAACACCACGTCCCCTTCAACCTCGGCGTGGACCTGTGTGAGATAGAGCCGATCGGCGACCGGCAGGGCCTCGACCAGCACCCCCGCGCCGCCGATTACAAAAGCCTCCTCGTCATCCGCCGTCAGCTCC
>JAJCXQ010000019.1 GCA_029263355.1 Acidobacteriota bacterium
CTGGTGCTGGTCTTCGGACAAAAAGGATTCTCGGCCGCGGTTTATGAATTCCTGGTCTTCCGCGACTTCGAAGGAGTGGTTTCGGAGACTCCCTATCCAACTCTGGCCCTGCAGCGGCCAGGCGCAGGGGCAGACGATGCGATCTCACGCTACTACCTGGTGGGCGAGGGGAAATTCGGCGCTAACTCCGAAGTCGCGGGCCTCGATGGGCAGCGTGTCCAGTTGCAGGGGGCGCTGATTTATCGTGACGACCAGACGATGGTGGAGATCAAGTCGGGTACGGTAGCGGCTGCGGGCGCCGGGCACGGATCCGCGGCGGAGCACGTCAGCGCCCTCGAGCGTGATCTGGGAACCCAGACTTTTGTTGGTGAGATCGTCGACAGCAAGTGTTTTCTCGGTATTATGAAGCCGGGGAACACCAAGCCTCACCGAGCGTGCGCCACACGATGTATCGCTGGTGGGGTACCGCCAATTTTCCTGCTCAGCGACGATCGCGGCCCGGCCGCGTATTTGATGCTGGTAGGGGCCGACGGCCGGGGTGTCAACAATGAGGTTTTGGATAAAGTAGCTGAGCCACTCGAGATTACCGGTCGAATCAAACAAATTGACGATCTTTTTGTTCTCGAGGCAGATCCTTCGACCTATCGTCGACTGTCAGAATAGGAAACAAGGCGCAGGAAACGGGGCGTGGCGGGGGCTCTCTGGATGATTCGGCAGAGAGCGACGATTTGACACCAGGAGGTCGCTCGATGCCAGAGTCGATGACACGCGAGCTCGCCGTCTACCCACCTTGCCCTGAGCTCTTGCCCTCGGAGGCGATCCAGGAAGGGCGCTATGAGGTTCGGTTCGCGCGTAATGCCGACGAACTCGACGAGCTATTGCGCCTGCGTTTCGAAATCTTCAACGTTGAGCTGGGGGAGGGGCTCGAGTCCTCCCTCGAGACCGGCCGTGACGAAGATGAGTTCGACGCGGTCTGTCATCACCTGATTGTTGTCGAGCGCGCTAGCGGTCGAATCATCGGTACTTATCGGCTGCAGACCAGTGCGATGGCACATCAGCACATCGGTTTCTACTCCGACGCCGAGTTCGATCTCGGCCAGTTCCCGTCCAACGTCCTCGCGGACTCTGTTGAGCTTGGACGGGCCTGTATCGCCATCGAGCACCGCAACACCCAGGTGCTCTTTCTGCTGTGGAAAGGATTGGCGCGTTATATGGCAGTAACCGGACAGCGTTATCTGTTCGGATGCTGCTCCCTGACCAGCCAGGACCCTGAAGAGGGTTGGGCGGTGATGGCGCTGCTGCAAGAGCGCGGCCAGATCCATCCCGAGGTCTCGACGACCCCACGGTCGGACTTCGAGTGCCACCGCTTGGAAGGAGCCACTCCCTGGCCCCGCAAGGCGGTCAAGATTCCCAAGCTGTTCCGCATCTACTTGCGCCATGGCGCCTTGGTCTGCGGGCCGCCAGCGATCGATCGTCGTTTCAAGACGATCGATTTTTTGGTGATCTTCGACGTCGCGACGATGGATGTGCGGCGTTTTCGGACCTTCTTCGGTTGAAACTTCGGTGGCGACGCCGGCTGGCGTTCTACCTGTTGGTGTTGTTGGCGTCGCACCTCTACCGTTGGCGGGGTGGGACGGAGGACCGCCTCGTTGGTGAAGGTCTTGCGGTACACGGTCTTGCGATTCAGACCTCTGCGATCGGTGGCGACTCCGAGCAGAGAGTACGTCTCGCCTACCGCGAATGGGGAGGGGACTCCGACGGGCCGGTGGTGTTGCTGATCCACGGTAGCCCGGGGGAAGCAGCCAACTTTGATCGGTTGGGGCCGTTGTTGGCGGAGCGCTATCGCGTCATCGCGCCGGATCTCCCGGGCTTCGGCGCGTCGACTCGGCAGGTGCCGGATTATTCGATCCTTGCCCACGCTCGTTATTGCCTGGATCTCCTGAACCAGCTCAACATCGATCGGGCGCATATCGTGGGGTACAGCATGGGCGGGGGGGTGATGCTGCATATGGCCGACTTGGAGCCCCGTCGGGTTCAGTCGGCCGTGCTGCTGTCATCCATCGGAGTCCAGGAGCTCGAGCTGCTTGGGCAATACCACCTCAATCATGCCATCCACGGCTTGCAGCTCGCCGGCCTTTGGCTGGCGATGGAGGCGATACCGCACTTCGGATTCTTTGACGGCTCACCAATCGATCTGGCTTACGCTCGGAACTTCTACGATAGTGATCAGCGTCCGCTCCGTGGCCTGTTGGTAGACTTCGAAAAGCCTTTGTTGATCGTGCACGGGATCGGTGATGTTCTGGTGCCTCACGCCGCGGCGCTCGAGCATCATCGGCTGGTGCCACAAAGTGAATTGGTGTCGATCGAGGCCAACCACTTCATGGTGTTCGTAAGCCCACTACAGCTGGTCGGTCCGATGTCGGAATTCTTCCAGCGGGTGGGCGTCGGCGAGGCGCCCCATCGTGTCGACGCCAAAGCGGATCGGATCGCCGCCGCCGATGATCCCGACGGTTTCCAGCCTTCCAAAACCACCGGCTTTGGGCTGGTCATCGCGTTGGTGCTGATCGCGCTGGCGACCCTGGTGAGTGAAGACCTCACCTGCATTGCCGCCGGCTTGTTGGTGGCGCAGGGCAGCCTCGGTTTCGTGGAGGCGGCAGCGGCCTGTTTTGTCGGCATCTTCTTCGGAGATTTGATGCTCTATGGTTTGGGTAGGCTCGGTCGTCCATGGCTGGGCAGGGCGCCTTTGAAATGGTTCGTGACCGAGGCCGACATCGATCGCAGCACGCGCTGGTTCAAGCAACGTGGCTCGCTGGTGATTTTTCTCAGTCGTTTCCTGCCGGGGACCCGGCTGCCGACCTATGTGTCTGCCGGAGTGCTGCGCACCAATGTTGGGTGGTTTGCCCTCAACTTGTTGATTCCGGTCGCGGTGTGGACGCCACTGCTGGTTGCCTTGGCCGAGCTTGTCGGCGATCGTTTCTTCGATTCTTTCGAGGTGTTCCAACAATACGCCTTGCCCGGCTTCGTAGTTTTGATGGTGTCGGTGTGGACGTTGATCTCCTTGGGGCGTTCGTTGGCGACCCATCGTGGTCGGCGCTTGGTGGTAGGGTGGTGGAAGCGCCAGCGCCATTGGGAGTTCTGGCCCCGTTGGAGGTTCTATCCGCCGATCGTGCTCTATGTCTTGTGGCTCGGGCTGCGGCATCGTAGCTTGACGGTGTTCACCGCTGCGAACCCTGGCATTCCCGCCGCGGGCGGCTTCCACGGTGAGTCAAAAGCGGAGATTCTCGAGGGTTTGAGTCCGCGTTGGGTGGCGCGGTTCCGGAAGATTCCGGCAGCCGCTGATCTGGCGTCGAAGCGTGCCACGGTCTTCGACTTCATGCGCAGCCTCGGCCTCGAGTACCCGGTCGTCTTGAAGCCGGATCAAGGGCTGCGTGGCATCGGAGTCGCCGTGGTCGCCAGCGATGAGGAGGTTGACGATTATCTTCAGGGTGTGGCCGGTGACGCCGACCGCCGAGACCTGTTGGTTCAGGAGTACGTTGGAGGTCCCGAGCTTGGAGTCTTCTACCTCCGCAAGCCCGGTGACGAGACCGGGCAGATCTTCTCGATCACCGAGAAAGTGAGACCCAGCGTCGTTGGCGACGGTCGTTCGACTCTCGAAAACCTCATCCTGGCGGATCCACGGGCGGTGTCCTTGGCGCCGGTTTACTTCCGGATTCTCGCCGCCGAGTTGGACCGTGTGCCGGCGGCGGGCGAAAATGTCCAGCTGGTTGAGGTCGGCTCCCACAGTGGCGGCGTGGTCTGCCTCGACGGCGCGGCTTACGAGACCGAAGAGTTGGCGGACGCTATCGAGCGCCTGAGTCGAAGCTATGAGGGGTTTTATTTCGGGCGTTTTGATCTGCGAGCGCCTTCCCACGACAGTTTCCGCGCCGGTCGCGGGTTCAGGGTTCTGGAGCTCAACGGCGTCACCTCCGAAGCCACCCACATCTACGATCGCCGGTACAGCCTATGGCAAGCTTATGGCGTGCTCTTCGAACAATGGCGCCTAGCCTTCGAGATCGGCGCCTTGAATCGCGCCCGCGGCATTCGCCCGGCATCGATCATCGAGCTCCTGCGATTGTTGCGTAATGGCTCCGCCTAAAACGGGACTCGAGGAAGCCACCTACCGGGAGCGCCGGCGTCTCGCCGGCATCTTCGATGCCGCGTCTAAAGCCTCGTTGGAAGAGCAACGAGTGTCCCATGCTAGTATCCTCTGGCGAGTTGCTGCCTGCCCTCCCCCCGCGATCATTCCCGGCGATCTGCCGAGTTTCCATATCCCCGAGCCCCCGCTATGTCCCAATTGCAAGAGAACGTGTCTCGACGGCGAACCTTCGCCATCATCTCCCATCCCGATGCCGGTAAGACGACCCTCACTGAAAAGTTGTTGTTGTTCGGTGGCGCGATCCAGCTCGCTGGGGAAGTGAAGGCCCGCGGCGAGCGACGGCGGGCGCGCTCGGATTGGATGAAGGTGGAGCAGGAACGCGGCATCTCGGTGAGCGCGTCGGTGATGACCTTCGACTACGCGGGCTGTACCTTCAACCTGCTCGACACCCCGGGGCACGAGGACTTCAGCGAGGATACTTATCGCACCCTGACCGCCGTCGACTCGGCGGTGATGGTGCTCGACGCCGCCAAAGGTATCGAAGGGCAGACCCGCAAGCTGTTCGAAGTCTGTCGCATGCGTGACTTGCCGATCATCACCTTCATCAACAAGCTCGACCGCGAGGGGCGAGACCCCTTCGACCTGTTGGATGAAATTGAACAGACCTTGCAGCTCGAGGTGGCGCCCGCAAGCTGGCCGATCGGTATGGGGCAGGCTTTTCAGGGCTGCTACGACCTCTTCCACGACCGTCTGGTGTTGCTCGAGAAAGGCAATCGGAACCGAGTCTCCGATGCGGTGGTGTGTGAGGGGCTAGATGATCCCCGCCTCGACGATCACTTGGCGCCCGAACGTCTCGCCGAGTTGCGTGAGCAAGTGGAGATGGCGCGTGGGCTGTGTCCGGAATTTGATGCCGCTAGTTACCTCGAAGGCAACATGACGCCGGTGCTGTTCGGCAGCGCGATCAATAACTTCGGTGTGCAGGGGCTGCTCGAGGCCGTCGCCGAGCTGGCACCGTCACCGCGGCCGCGACCGGCGGAAAGCCGCACGGTTGATCCGTTGGAAGAGGCGGTGAGCGGTTTTGTGTTCAAGATCCAGGCCAATATGGATCCACGTCACCGTGACCGTCTAGCGTTTATCCGGCTGTGCTCGGGGCGCTTCGAGCGTGGTATGAAGATGCTTCATCCGCGAACCTCCAAAACCCTCAATCTGCACAATCCGGTGCTGTTCATGGCGCGCCAGCGCGAACGGGCCGAAGAGGCCTGGGCGGGGGACATCATCGGCATTCCCAATCATGGCAGCTTGCGGATCGGCGATGCGTTGACCCAGGGGGAAAACCTGCGTTTCACCGGCATCCCGAGCTTTGCCCCCGAGCTGCTGCGTCAGGTGCGACCGGAGGATCCGATGCGCGCCAAGCACCTCGGCCGGGCTTTGGTTCAGCTGGCCGAAGAGGGCGTCGGCCAGGTGTTGAAGACCGATATCGGCTCGACTTGGATCGTCGGTGTTGCTGGTGCTCTGCAATTCGAGATTCTCGCCGATCGCATTCGCACCGAATACAACGTGCCGGTGCGTTTCCAATCCACCAGTTACCATACCGCTCGCTGGGTGGAGGCCACTGATCCTCTGCTGCTCAAGAAGTTCACTGGCGCTTTGTCGACTTACATGGCGGAAGACCATGGCGGCGCTCCGGTTTTCCTGGCGAGAAGTGCTTGGCACTTGACCTGCACTGAGGAAGACTGGCCGGACGTCCGTTTTCTGAAGACCCGCGAGCAGGTCCACTAGCGCGACCTCGACGGTCTCGAATCGCTATTTTGGACGGGAACTAGATCGACTAAATCCAGGAACAGTGTCTGAGTCACGTGCCCGAGTCGCCCGCAACTCCCCAGCGCCCTCTGCCGGTCGGTTATTACCTCGACAATTTTGAGGCGGTCTTGAGCACCGTCCGCGAACAGTACGAAGATTTGCTGGCGCCCGAAGA
>JAJCXQ010000020.1 GCA_029263355.1 Acidobacteriota bacterium
CGTGGTCTCGTTACAGGTCTGACCGCCGGAGCACGGCGCGGCGCCGGCCTGACAGTCGTTGATTGCGTCGCAGGTCTCAGCGCCGTCGCAGAACAGACCGTTGTCGCAGGCCGCGTTGTTGGGCGCGTTGTCACAGCTGTCTGATCCCTCGTTGCAGGAATCGACAGTGCAGCTGACGCCGTCGTTACAGTTGGGTGCGGTTCCCGCCTGACAGTCGTTGACCGCGTCGCAGGTCTCGGCGCCGTCGCAGAATAGACCGTTGTCGCAGGCCGCGTTGCTCGGCGTGTTGTCGCAGCTGTCGGTCGACTCGTTGCAGGAGTCGGTGGTGCAGCTGACGCCATCACCACAGGCCACCGCGGTGCCGGACTGGCAGACGCCGGTGCCGACGTTACAGGTCTCGCTGCCATCGCAGAACAGACCGTTGTCACATTCGGCGTTGGTGGTGCAGCCACCCGAGGTCTCGACCGCGAAGACGACATCGTCGCGATCGTTGTAGGTGCCAGCCGCACAGGACGCGTTGGTGCTCTGGTATCGGAACTGAGCACGCACCGCCTGCAGGCCGCCCGACGGCAAGGTGTATTGTGCCGAAAGGGTCTGCTGGCCCGCGGAGGACGGGGTGATCGAGGTGATCAGCGTCCAGCTCGGGTTGGTGGCGTCGGCCGCGTAGTAGAGGTCCAAGGTATCGTTGGACGGGGTCGTCCAGGCCCATACCGTGGCTTGAATCTCTACCGTGTCACCTTCGGAAAAGTTGCCACCGTCGAGGGTCGAGATGACGATACGGTCGTTCGACTCGTCGGAGTGATAACTGCCCGCTGTGCCGTCGGCGCAAGCGTCGGCGATCGTGTTGGGTTGGTTGGACTCCGGTCCCAGGTTGGCACGACCATCGACGAGGCCGTTGGTGTCACACGAGCTACCAGCAACGAGACAGGTCGGCGCCTGATAGGTGCCGTTGAATGCCGCGTCCTGCGGGCCGTTGGAGCCGGCGGGAATGACGGTTACCGTCACCGAGTCCTGGGCACTGTTGCAACTGGTGGTGGCGGTTACGGTGTAGGTGGTGGTGCTGGTCGGCGAGACGGTGATCTGCGCCGTGGTGGCGCCGCCGGGCGACCAGGAGTAAGTATGGCCAGCCTGAGCCGCGGTGCCGATCGTGGTCGAGCCACCTTCGTTGATCGAGACGTCGGCGCCGGCATCGGCCACCGCACTCGGTGTACAGGTGGTGCTACAGGTCGGCTGCGAGCCGCAAGCGATGCCGTGATCGTTGAAGGCCTCCCAGATCCGGCAGCCGTTGGGGGTGCCGTTGGCCAGGTTACCGTCATCGTCATCCGCTGCGATGTAGAGCGTGTACCAATTGCTCGAGCCGCAACCGTTGACCGTGGCGCTCGGGTTGCACTGACCGCCTGAGGCGACCTGATAGGCACTGCCCATCGGCGTCATGATGCCGTACCAAAGCTCTTCCATCTTGCCCCAGCCGCCTTCGGTTCCGAGCTCGCCGATCAGCAGCTGAGCGAGGTCCCAGTTGGCGGAGCTAGCAATGTAACTCTCACAGTGGCCCTCATAACCCATCGGGCCGCGGTAGGGGAAACCGGTTGGGGTCGTGTACGGGCAGTCGACGCCGCCGAGACCAGAGAAACGGTCACAATTCATGCCGGCGTTGTTTTCGACGGTGTCGGGGCGCGAGACCGTCGAGATGCCGTTGACGCCGTAGGCTGAGACATCGCGCACGCCGGTGCAGCCCGGGTTGCAGTTGAAGCAGGTGTTGGTCGAGAAGTTCTCACCGATGCAAGGATCGCGCAGCTCGATGAAAGCGAAGGAGTCACCGATCGCTTCGCCGGTGCCGTTCTCGGACGCCGAGCCACCAGCGTTGGAGTCCATACCGTGGCCCCACTCGTGGAGGAAGACCGCCGCGATCTCACCGGTGTTGCCGCAGCCGCCACCCGAGGTGTAGAAGTTGACCGTCGAGCCGTTCCAGAACGCGTTACAGTTCTGGTTGATGTTCATATTGGCGGTCAGGGTGCCGTCGAGCCAGGAATTAGAGGTCAAGAAGCTGGCCGCCGTGCGGTTGATGTTGGTCAGGTGGTAAAAACCCGTACGAGCCGAATGAGTGTTGCCAGAGCCGCCCACACCCGGCGTTGTGCAGTCGGTGCCACCCGCACCACCGAAGTCAATGTTGCCATCGGTCGAATTCGACAGCGAGATGTTGCCGCAGTTGTCGTTGATGTTGGTGTAACGGCCATTGAGCTGCACGGTGGCGGTGCCACCCGTGTAGTTGTAGCTGCCGTTGGCGTCGGTGATTTTGGTGCCGCCGTTGCTGACGGTTGCAAACGGCAGGCCGGTGGTGAGCAGCGGATCGGTGTTGGTCACCGGATAGACGTTGGCCTCAACGTCGGCAAACAGGGTCTCGTCTTGGAATTCGAGAATCTCGCCACTGTGGGCGTCGACCAGAACCTTGAAGCCGTGGTCTTCGGCGCCGATGTAGCGGAATTCCCACACCAAGCGGTGGGTGTAGCCGAGACCGAAACCGCCTTTGAACGGCACGCCCAAGCTTTCACCGTCGTTGGCGGCCGGATAAATCTTGAGCGCAGCGCGGTCGACTTTCTCCGCGATCACACGATCGAGCTGGTCTGCCGCCAACTTGATCGCTTCGCTGTCTTTGACTGACGGGTTGACATCGAGCTCGATGTGCGCCGCCTTGTTGACGCCGAACTGTACGATGTTGCCATGGTTGACGCGGAAGAAGACGTGGGCGCCCTCGACCGGGATCCCTTTGTGGTACTGCTGAAATTCGATCGACCAGAAATAGTTGTTCTGGCCGTAGCCGAGGCTGCGGCTGCGGTCGAGGCGCAGCTCTTTGTCGTCGCTACCGAGGAATCCAGCATTACTTTTGATGAAGCCTTGGAGTAACCCGGCAACATCTTCAACGGTGAGATCACCGACAGGTGCGCTCTTGAGCTGGCCCGCCAAATCGCTGCGGGTCAGGCGGTTGCCCTTGCCGGGAATCAATGGGACGCCGATCCCTTGCACGAGGTGCGGCAGATTGTTGCGAGCATCGTAACTAACGGCCCATTCGGTTGAGTGTTTGGTGAAGAACGCCTGCAATTCAGAATTGGCAAAAGCCTTGTGTGAGCCAGGCTCGACGTTTTCGATGGACGGGCCGACCTGTAACTCCGGCGTCATGATTCCGCCAGCCGTGATGCTCTTGTCGATGCTTTCGTCTTGTGGCGGCTGGATGCCAAAGGCGGTGGTAACGATCAAAGTCGAGGCCACCAGCGCCAGGAAAGGGAGTTTCAGAATCGTCGTTCGTCGATGCATGCGTCCTCCTTGTTGGGCGGGAAGCTAACGTGTTGACTGACTTGTTGTCAGCGCTTCCCAACATAGCCGAGTGCAGACAGAGGAGCACCTACGAACACACGTCGTAAGACCCTTCTGACCCGATGTGGGTTCTCAGCCCTGCACAGCCGTAGCAGGACCGATCACTTGTTCAATTCGACGTCTTTATAGAGCAAGAACCGAGCCAGGTTTCTCGCGTAGGGCTGTGGAGGGGTAAGGGTGTGCCTATTACACAAACACTGTTTTTCTACGCTTTTTGAGGGTTGATGCGGCGATTACTCTGCCGACCTTCCTCGGGTCATTCTCAAGGTTGAGACTGGCCATGTTCAGACTTGATAATCGAACTCATGGAATCCGGTCTCCTCGCTCACGCGTAATTCAGAAAGTCCCAACGATTGATGCCACATCGTTGTTTTGATCGCCGCAATGTGCCCTCGGTCAAATCCACGGAGACTCGCTCCAGGAGAACAAAAGATGACACTGCCCTCTATCGCAACTCGGCTCGCGTCCCTCGCCCTCATGGTGGCGTTGGTCCCTGCACCGAGCCAAGCCGCGGAAGCCCCCCAAGCGGACCCGGTCCAGGCCGACCGCGTCCAAGTTGGCCAGGTCGCGCCGGACTTCACCCTGCCCGACCCCGATGGGGCTGAGCACGGACTGTCGACGCTTCGCGGTGAGAAGAACCTGCTGATGGTGTTCTTCCGCGGCGCTTGGTGACCGTTCTGCCGTCAGCAGCTCGGTGAGCTGCAAGCACAGATCGAAACCTTCGACTCCCTGAACACTGAGATCTGGTCGATCAGTCCTGACGAGCCGGATCGCTTGCGATCGTACCGCGACAAAGAACAGGTCGAGATTCCCCTCCTGGTGGACGCCGACTCCGAGGTCATCAAGGCCTACGGTATCCTGAACGAGAAACAAGGCGCCGTTCCCCACCCCGCCGTCGTCTTGGTCGATCTCGAGGGCAACGTGAGCTTCTTCCACCTCGATGAGGATTACAGCAAACGACCGCCGGTCGCGACGCTGCTCGAGGCGGTTCGCAAGATCGAGACGAAATAGGATCCTGGGCCGACACAAGGTCGGCCTTTGCATCGGAGGCCTATAGGGGCGGACCTCGTGTCCGCCCAGACTCAATCCGGCTGCTCGATCCCGAGCTCGCGCATCCGGCGGTAAAGGGTCGACAACCCCATTTTCAGGTCCCGCGCCGCGGCGCTGACATTCCAGCTCTGCTGCGCGAGGGCCTGTTGGATCTCTCGGTGCTCCACCTGTTCGAGCCGGTCTTTGAGACTCAACGCCTCCCGCGGCTCGGTATTGCGGATAGCTTCTTGCAAATGAGCGCTCTCTAACAACTCTCCCCTCTCGAGGAAGAGAGCTGCGCGCGCCATTTCGCGTTCGAGCTGACGGATATTGCCTGGCCAGTCGTAGTTTTCGAGCAACTCCATCGCGCCCTTTGAGATGCCGGCGACACGCAGGCCTCGACGCTCGACTTCGCGGGCCAGAAAGAAGGCCGCAAGATTGGGAATGTCAGCGCGTCGCTCGACCAGGCTGGGGATGACCACCGTCCAATCAGCGATGCGGTGGTAAAGGTCGGAACGAAAGCTGCCGTCTTGCAGCATCGCGTCGATGTCTCGGTGGCTCGCGGCCACCACTCGCACATCCGCCGTTCTCGGCTCCTGTCCGCCCAGGCGATAAACCTCGCCTTCTTGCAACACCCGCAGGATCCGCGCCTGAGTCCCAAGAGCCATGTCGCCAATCTCGTCTAGAAACAGCGTTCCGCCACTCGCCATCTCGAACTTACCCGGGCGCGGCGCGACTCCGGTGGCGACCCCTTGTTCGATGCCGAAGAGCTCGGATTCCAGCAGGTCACGGGGCAGCGCGGCGCAGTTGAGGGCCACAAACGGCAGCTGGCTACGGGGCGACGCTGCGTGGAGATACCGCGCCAACACCTCCTTGCCGGTGCCCGAAGCACCACGGATCAGCACGCTGACATCACCCTGGGACACGCGGTTGGCGTCGGCATAAATCTTACGGACCGCGGAGACGACGGTCGGCGGCTCGGGGAGGGGGTGTGGCGCCTCGGGTGGAGAAACTGGCGGGCTCAGTTGCGGCTCACTATCCGCAGCGAGTTGGATGAGCAAGGCGCCAGTCTCCACCAGCGGCGCATAGGAGCGGGCATGGGAAGGATGAACGAGGGCAGCTTTCACTACCACTCGATCGTTGGTAGCCACCGCCGAGTGTGCAAAAGCCGGATCCACTTCATCATGTCGCGCACTGAAAAGAATGCCATCGCTGTCAACTGACGCGACCTCGACCGACAAACAAGGCAAGGTTTCGAACAACGCCGCACCCACCGCCTGAGCCATGCTCACCATCCCGCTGCGCCGGGTCAGATGGGAGAGCAAATCCGGTAGCCGCTGCAACGCGAACATCCGAGCGGTGCCGACCGAAGCGGTCGCCGCCCCACCTTCGGGATCCGGACTCGACAGATCCGATGACCGTGCCGGAAACATGACGGCGGGCTGGAGATCCTTCTCCGAAACCTCCTCCAAGGTCGCCGTCACACCCCCTAGAGCCAGCCGATCGCCCACTGTCAGAGGCTCGCTTCGACCGGCCTCGAGACGGCGGCCAGCGATGCGGGTGCCGTTGCGTGACCCTTGATCCTCGATCTCGGCACGGTTGTCCTGAACTCGGATCAAGGCATGGCGCCTGGAAACCGACGGATGAATGACGCGCACAGCGCAGCTCGGGCTCGAACCCAGGGAGTTCGAACCCTCGACGAGCGGGAAACGCTGCTTGCGATCTCCAGTTTCTACGATCAGCCGCAGGGACATCGGCGGCAGAGTAGCATAGCGACGATCGGTGTGTTCACCCCTGGTTTGAACGATCTGCCTAAGTCGAGCGAGTCTCCTCTCAGGCGACCGCGATATCCGCCTCTGAGTTGGTTTCGTCGGACCGCTCTGCAAGCTCGAATGTCTCGAGGGCGAAGGCTAGAACTTCCTCCGCTCCCCTCTTGATCGCTTCGAGGTGATCGGCCTCGGGAATCAGCAAGGTTCGCCCCCCCGCCTGCTTGGCGAGCTCGCACGTCTCCATCGGCAAGACACCGCGATCCAGCTGCCCCCCGATGTAGCCCACACTGCGAGCCCCGAGATGAGGCGCGTGTCGTTTGAGGTCCATGAATCGATAGGCGTCGGCCAAAACATACTTGAAGAAGGCATAACAAGGTTTGCCCCAGGGCGCCATCCGTCCCGACCACTCGATGAGATGTTGCGATACATCCTCGAACACCGCTCCGTGGACCGCGACCCGGCTGAGCACCGGATGTGCCCAATAGCCGCCGCTGCTCACCCCCCAAAGATGGGTCGGCAGACCTCCGGCCCGGGTCCGCAGCTCGTTCAGCGCATGCTCGATATCGCGGTCATAAAACGTCGACGCCATCGGCGAGCTGTCGCCGAACCCACCGAGATCGAAGGTCAGCGCATGATAACCAGCGGTGCGCAGTGCACCGATGCGACCGCGACGCTCGAAGTAACCCTGCCCCCAATGGATCCACGGATGCACCAACAACACCGCCCCGCGAGCTCTGCCAGCCGCTGGATACCAGGTAGCGGACAGCTTGCCACGGCCCCCTGGGCGCTCGATATCGAAGCGCTCAAAAGGCTCCAAATACTTTGAAGGGGCGCCGCGCCGAGGACTTTTGACCCGCGGCGAAAGGGCTAGGAAAAGCCGGTTGGCGAAGGATTCTTGCCAAGGCGCGGGACGCTCCGGCGGCGCGGCTTCCCGCCCGCAGCTCGGGTCTACGGCCGGCTGTTGGGTAGCCGCCGGGCCCAAGCTTCTCTTCACCGGTCTTCTCTCAACCGGCCGTTTCACCGAACGTCTTGCGGCCTGTTCTGTCGACTGATTGGCGGGATATTGAGGTAAGGCCGAGAAGAACTGGGAAGCTTGCTGCGTCATCGATCTGCGTCCGCTCAGGTCAAGCCACTTTGCGTTCGCTGAGGTTCTGCATGACGACTTCGACCGCGTCCTGCACCGACTGGATGTGCTGTAGCTGCTCTTCCGGCAAGCCGAGCTTGAATTCGTAGTCAACGTCGACCCCGATCTCGAGGAGGGTCAACGAGTCGAGGGCGAGGTCGTCTTGGTAGGAAGCGTTATCGGCGATATCTTCGACGGGAATGTTGCTGACGGTGGAGATGATCTCTTTGATCTTGGTCCGAACGGTGGAAACTTCCATGATGAATTCTCCGAGTTGACTGGATTCGAAGTTGGGCCGGCTGCTTGGAGTACTGTTGTCTTGAAACGCACGGCCGGTTTGAAACGCACGCTCCCTCTCGAGAGCATGCGGCTTGTGAAGAGCACGGTCGCTAGGCGGCAGGCCGCTCTCTGGTCTATTTGTGAAAGACGAACTCCCTTTTAGAGAGCAAGGATCGGGCCAGCCGCAACGCTTCCGGGAACACCTCGCTAAAGACAACACAACCTGTTTATTTACAATAGTTTAAGAGACTCCAGAAGAGTGTCCAGGTAGATCGACCCTTCTCGCAACCAAGAAGCTGAGCGACCCGAGGCAAGTCAGCTAATACGCTATTCGCTATGTTTCCAGGCGGAACTGCCCTTTCTCTAATGTGAGACGCTGTTTCTCCATACCGGGATGGCTAAGAGCTGCGAAACAAGAGAATTCGGGCTGTATGAAAGCGACGTGTTGGGGTGGGTCGATTCCGGAAGACTGGAGCGTGAACCACTTCCCCGGTAAGATGCCCCAGACTCCACTCATCCAGACCGGAATCGACAGCACGCGCATAACGCAAGGACTAGTGAGGAATCAGTGAAAAGCGTCGTCACCGCTATCCTCGGAGGTGGACAGGGCAGTCGCCTTTGGCCGCTGACTCAGTATCGCGCCAAGCCGGCTGTGCCGGTCGCCGGCAAGTTCCGTTTGATCGATGTCCCGATCAGCAACAGTCTGCACGCTGGCATCGACCAAATTTTTGTTCTCACCCAATTCAACAGCGCCGGTTTGCATCGGCATATCGCTCAGACCTATCGTTTTGACGTCTTTTCCCGCGGATTCGTCAACATCCTGGCAGCCGAGCAGAGCCTGGAAAACCGCGATTGGTACCAGGGCACTGCCGACGCGGTACGCAAGAACGTTGACCGGCTGACCTTCAACCAGCCGCGAGACGTACTTGTGTTATCCGGCGATCAGCTCTATCAACTCTCGATGAGTGACTTTGTCAGCCATCATCGTGAACGCGAGGCCGATCTCTCGATCGCGGTCAAGCCGGTGGCGCGATCGGAAGCTTCGGAGCTCGGCATCATGCGGGTCGCCGACGATGGCCAGATCGTAGATTTTGTCGAGAAGCCCAAAGATCCGGCGGAGCTCGACCGGCTGACTCTCGACGCTGAGACCATCGCCAAGTTGGGGCTCGACGCCGAGCCTGGGACGCTGCTCGCCAGCATGGGCATCTACGTCTTCAAGACCGGCGTCTTGAAACAAATTCTGGGGCAGGACACCAGCACTGATTTCGGCAAAGAAGTGATCCCAGCGGCGATCCACAAACATCACGTCCAAGCCTTTCTCTACAACGGTTACTGGCGCGACATCGGGACCATCCCCGCTTTTTGGGAAGCCAATCTCGAGCTCACCGATCCCGATCCGCCGCTCAATCTCTACCACACCGATTTTCCGATCTACACCCACGCACGATTTCTGCCCGGGCTCAAGATCCGCAATTGTGAGGTGACCCAGTCCGTGCTCTGTGAAGGCAGCGTGCTCGGCGGCAAGGCGATCCGCCACTCGGTGATCGGTATCCGTGCGATGGTGCGCTCAGGAACGGTGATCGAGGAGAGCATCATCATGGGCACCAGCCCGGACCAACGTTCCGACGACGGCGCCGAAGTCCCTTTCGGTATCGGCCACGACTGCGTCATCCGTCGCGCCATCGTCGACAGCGGAGCGCGTATCGGTGACGGCTCACGGCTGGTCAACGAGGCCGGAGTCGAAGAAGCCGATGGCGACGGCTACTGTATTCGCGGCGGCGTCATCGTCGTGCCGGCCCAGGCTACCTTGCGTCCCGGTACCGTCATCTAGGTCCGCCATGGACCCGCTGAAGATATGCTTTCTGGCCTCCGAGGTCGCGCCGTTCGCCAAGACCGGTGGGCTAGCTGACGTGGCCCAAGCCTTGCCGGCCCACCTGCTGCGCCAGGGTCACGACGTACGTGTTTTTATGCCCCTCTACGGCAAAATCGACACCGAGGCGTACGAGTTCACCATCGTCGACTTCCTGCGCGACGTCCACCTGCGGATGGGTGAACATACTTTTGCCTTCTCAGTCTTCGTCGGCCGTGCTGAGGGCAGTGAGGTCGACGTCTACTTCATCCACTGTCCGCAGCTTTATCACGGCGACAATGTCTACACTGGCGAGTGGGACGAGCACTTGCGCTTCGCTTTGCTCACCCGTGGCGCCATCGAGTGTTGCCAGCGGATGGGTTGGGGGCCGGACATCTTCCACTGCAACGATTGGCACACCGCCCTGCTGCCGATCTACTTGAAGACGCTTTACAGCTGGGATCATCTCTTCGCTCACACCAAAACCGTCTTGACGATCCACAACATCGCTTACCAAGGAGTGTTCCCGGAAGAAGTCGTGACCAATCTCGGGCTCGACGAGTATCGCCACCTACTGTTCCAGAGTGACCTCGAGCAGGGTGCCGTCAGCTTCATGAAAACCGGCATCCTCTATGCCGACGTGGTGACCACGGTGAGCCGCACCTATGCTCGGGAGATCCAGACCGAAGCCTACGGCATGGGTCTCGAGACGCTGCTCCAGCGGCGGGCCGGTACCGTGCTCGGTATCGTCAACGGCGTCGACTACTCCCAGTGGAGCCCGCAGGAAGACCCCCTCATTCCCTACAACTACGGTGTTGATGACGTCGCCGAAGGCAAAGCCAAAAACAAACAACACCTGATTGAAGCTACCGGTCTGATCTACGACGAGGGCGCACCCTTGATCGGCATCGTGTCGCGTCTGACCTCGCAGAAGGGTTTCGATCTCACCTTCGAAGCCTTGCCCGAAGCGCTGCGTTACCTCAATCTACGGGCGGTCATCCTCGGCACCGGTGAGAGCGGCATCGAAGATCACTTCCATTGGCTGCAGCGCACGTTCCCGCAGAAAGTCTGCTTCTACCGCGGCTACAGCAACGAGCTGGCTCATCTGATCGAAGCCGCCGCTGACATCTTCCTCATGCCGTCGCGTTTCGAGCCCTGCGGCCTCAACCAGATGTACAGCCTCAAATACGGCACCGTCCCCATCGTCCGCAAAACCGGCGGCCTCGCCGACACCGTTGAGCTCTTCGATCCCGCCACCGGCCAGGGCACCGGTTTCGTCTTCGAGCACTACGACCGCACCGGCTTCGCCTGGGCCCTCAAGACTGCCCTCTCCACCTACCAAGACCAGCCAGCCTGGGAACGCCTGCGCCGCAACGGCATGGAGATGGACTACTCCTGGGACAAGCAGGGCGCGGAGTACGAAGAGCTCTACCGTCAGCTGGTGGGTTGATACAGCTGAGTCCGACAAGCCGGCAGACCTTGCCCAGGCTGTCGGTAGTCGGTGCCGTCCGGGTGAGCTTGATGAGGAGATCTCAACGGCGACTCGCCAGATGATCGAGTCTCGTATTGGTCCCGGTGGCTGCTGTCGGTCGCGGAAAAAATAATGCACAGTCCAACCGGTCGGTGAGCGATTTCTCGTAGAAACGCCGAAAGCCTATGACGGCGCTTAGGGACGATATGACAGGCTGGAACAACAACGCTTGCGGGGACAACGTGCCACCGATGAGCTTCGGCGTGCAATCACCGTTCTCTCTGAAGGTCAATTTTTTTAAAGGTGAGTATCCCGCCGACAATTCCGGTGAGTTTGATCGCTGCGGAGATGTAACCAAAATTGGGGAGGGGAACGAGCTTAATGGAGCCACGATTAGGCTCCCTCCACACGATCGTCGGCCTCTTCGCCCGTCAGCTGAGTTGCGTCGTCTGCGACGTTCCGCGACCCGCCGGTCGGAGCCCTCGAGCGGCCTTCGGTCACCGGAAAGCCCTGGCTCCAGACCACTATCTGGCGGCTCTGTGCGGCGTGCAGCAACAGCCTTCTGGCAGCGATTGCGGCCAAAGTCTGAAACGAAGGTCGAGTCAAAGACCGCCCGCACAACCCGCGGAACCAGCTGATCTGAAAGTATTCTGCGAAAAACCGGATCCTTTCCGATCGGTCGATCGTCTTCACAACAAGGACTCGAAAACAAACCGATTTCAATCTGTAAGGAGACCCGTCTCATGCATGACCACATCAAGTCGGTCGCCGACATCTACGACTTCAACACCCGAATCGTCGCAGCCAGCCTCGGCGATCTTTCGAACGACGACGCGGGGCGCAGGTGGCGCGAGGGAGAAGGCAGCTCAATCAGTTTCCTGCTAGGTCATCTGCTGTCGTCGCGCGTCGGTATGTTGAAGCGCTTCGGCGAGACCGAAGACAACCCCTATGCCGAATTGTTCGGCGGCAGCGCCGAGCCTCAAGACGTCGACGCCTACCCGACGATCACCGAGCTGGCAAACGGTTGGGATGAGGTGGCGGCCCGCCTCAGCTCGACGCTGGCAGGCCTGAGCGAGGATCAGATCTTGGCCAGCGCCGAAGGATTCCCAGTGTCGGATCAGACAGCCCGTGGCGCGCTCATGTTCATGTCATGGCACGAGTCTTATCATGTCGGCCAGATCGGACTGATCCGCACCGAGATGGGCTACCCATCGATGCAGGCTAGCCTCTACAAGACGATGGGCAAATAGGCCCCATGCCGAGACGCTGGACGATCACTTGCCGTTGAGCATTGAAGAGCTGCCTGGCGCCTGGCCTCTTCGGTGCTCCACGAACGCCTACCAAGACGTAGTGCCCGGCTAACGGCTCCCGACACCCAATCTTGCAAGTTCAATCCTTCCCGGAGGTGCCTGGTTTCTTTTGCGAAGAAGCACCGAGACGGCGAGCTTTACGTTTGCTCCACAGCACTCGATAAGGCGTCGTCACCCCCGGCGGCGTGGTCTTGAATCTTTTATAGCTCCACAGGTATTGCTCGGGGCACAGACGGACACACGCTTCGACGCCAGCGTTGAGGCTGGCTGCCGCTGTAACTTCGTCGCTGTCGTCCAGGCCATCCGGGGCTTTGACGAAGCGGACTCGAAACTTGCCGCTGGGCTGGCGATGTGCAAACACGAAGAGGGGCTGAGCTCCGGTTCGACGCAGAATCCGTGCGACCAAGGTCATGGTCAACGCCGGTATGCCGAAGAACGGCGCACTGACTCCGTTTGCCTTGAGGGGTTCTTGGTCGGGCAGGATCAATACCAGCTCTCCCGCTCCTAAAGCCTTCAGCACCCGTCGTACACCGCCGCGAGTGGCCGGCGCCGAGATGCACCCGGTGCGACCTCGGGCTTGTAGGATCATTGCGTCGAGCTCGGCGATCCGTGGTGGCCGATAGAGGCATACGAGCTGGGCGCGATGCATCAGGAAGTGATTGAGGAATTCCCAGTTGCCGAGATGCGGCGCCAAGAGGACGGTGCCGCGGTTTGATTCCAGTGCCTGCTGCAAGAGTGCTTCGCCTTCGACACCCTCTTCCAACTCCACCAGACGCTCTATCGGCCAGCGCCACATCGCACCTAGCTCGAGCGCGGTCTTGGCGCTCTCTTCGAGGCTTCGCCGGGTCAGATGCTCGAGCTCTTTCGCCGATAGCTCTGGGAAGCAGAGTTTCAAATTGAGCGCGGCGATCGCACGCTCTTGGTTGGGGATCTTGCTGCCGAGACCTCCCAGTACTTGCCCTAGCGTCTGTACCCAGGAAATGGGGACGCGCGCTGTGGCTGCCAGACAGGCGCCCGCCAGCCGCGCCAGCCCTGGAGACGACTTGGAAGCTTTGGATTCGGCTCCCACCTTACCTGCGGTCCCGCAGGAACGGGAACGTCTGACGCGCCTGGCGCACGACCTCGGCGTCAACCTCGGCCAGCAAAAGCGTCTCCTTTTCAGCCGCCGCCGACAGCACCTCCCCCGTGGGGTCGATGATGCGGGAATCGCCTTTGTAGTTGAGCTTGCCCCCGACGCCCACCCGGTTGACTCCGACTACGTAGGCCTGGTTCTCGATGGCACGCGCGGCGAGCAAGGTTACCCAGTGATGACGGCGAGCTTCCGGCCAACTGGCGACCACCACGTAGACGTCAGTTTCGTGGGCTGTAGCCCAAAACTCATCGGCAAATCGTAAGTCGTAACAAATAAACAGGGTCAAGCGCAGACCATCGATGACGACATGGGTAAATGACGTCCCCGCTTGGTAGTGCTCGTCTTCCCTAGCGGCCGAGAACGGATGGATTTTGCGATAGCGGTACAGTTCGCCGTCGGGACTCGCGACGACCAACGTATTGAACGGCCTGGTGTCGGCTGGGTCGACCTCGGCCAACGTGTCGGTGTTCTGGGGAATCTCGGGCAGAGAGCCTGCCAGCCAGATTTTGTGGTTTGCTGCCTCTTCGAGCAAAAAACGCGTGCTGGGTCCACCGGTGGGCTCGCTGATCTGTTCTGTCGACATCGAGAAGCCAACGGAGAACATCTCCGGCAGCACCAGCAGCCGCGCGCCGGCCCCCGCGGCGGCGCGAATCCAGGGCCGCAAACGCTCGAAGTTCGCCGGCGGATTTTCCCAGACAATATCGGTCTGAAGGGCGGCGATTCTCATCTGATCAAGTCCTCTCGAGCGACGCGAGTCCGCCTAAGCGACGGATTGCCTCGTCCAAGATATCCAAGGTTTTGCAGAAGGCAAAACGCACCAGATGACGGCCCGCGGACTTGTTGACATAAAAGGCCGTTGGCGGAATCGCCGCGACCCCTACCGCTGCCGGCAGCATGCGGCAGAATTCGACATCGTCATCGAAACCCAGGGGGCGAATATCGGCGAGCACGAAGTAGGTCCCGGCAGGTGGCCGGACTCCGAATCCGACGTCTGCCAATCCAGCGCACAAGCGGTCACGGCGTTCGCGATACTCCACCAGCAGCTGATCGAAGAATTCGTCTTCGATCATTAGAGCTTCGGCCATAGCAGGTTGGAAAGGTGCACTGTTGCAGAAGGTGATGAATTGGTGGGCCGTGCGAATCGCCGCCGTCAACGCTTCGGAAGCGCAGGTATAACCGATCTTCCAGCCGGTCATGCTGAACGTCTTGCCGGTCGACGAGATCGTGATCGTGCGGTCTCGCATGCCCGGCAAGGTGGCGATCGGGAGATGCTCCCCTTCGAACACCAGATGCTCGTAAACCTCGTCGGCAATGACCAACAAATCATAGCGACGAGCGAGCTCGGCGATGTGCTCGAGTTCCGACCGTGAGAAGACTTTTCCGGTGGGATTGTGGGGCGTGTTGAGCAGGATGGCGCGGGTCTTGGGGTTGATCGCCCGCTCGAGCTCGTCGGGATCGTAGGAAAAATCGGGGGAGCGTAGAGTCACCAGCCGTTCGACCCCTCCAGCCATCGCAATACAGGCGCGATAGGAATCGTAGAACGGCTCGAAGAAGATGATCTCATCGCCGACTTCGAACAAGGCCTGAAAGGTGGCGAACAAGGCTTCGGTCGCGCCGTTCGTCACCGTGACTTCGAGGGTTGGGTCGACGTCGAGGTCATAAAAGCGTTTCTGGTGGGCGGCAATCGCTGTGTTCAGCTCGGGCTTTCCGATCATGCGGCAATACTGATTGTGATGGCCGCGAATCGCCTGGATAGCCGCCTCTTTGAGGATGTCTGGGCCATCAAAATTCGGAAAGCCTTGACCGAGATTGACCGCGTCGTGGCGTTCGGCCAGCGCGGTCATTTCGGTGAATATGGTGGTCCCGAAACCCTGAAGCCGCGATGTAAGGTAAGGCTGGCGTAGGCCGCTCATCGACTGTCCCGTGCTCTCAGCGTGGTCTGACTCTTGCCACGGCCTGTCAGGCGTTGTGAAGCTGCTCGTCAGCGAAGATGGCCACCGGCGAGGGTCGCCCAAAATGGTAACCCTGGGCATAAACGAATCCGATCTCGCGGCAGGCGTCAGCCTCTTCCTGGCATTCGATACCCTCGGCGATGGTCTCGATTCCCATGTTCGTCACCATGTTGACAAGGGTCGCGACCATATCGAGTCGGCGGCGGGTTGCTCGATGCAGGTTCTTGACCCACATGCGGTCGAATTTGACGAACTGCGGGGCCACATCGGTGAGCTCCAGGAGCCTGGCCTGGCCGGTTCCGAAGTCGTCGAAAGCTATCCCGATATCGAGCTTCTCGAGTCGCGACCTCAGGGTTTGAAGAGCCGAGAGATCCGCCACCGCGGATTCGTGGATCTCGAGGATCAACGACAGCTTCGGGTGCCGATTTCGCAGTTCGACGAGGGAGGCGTATAACGCGTCGCTGTGGGTCAACTCGGCGGGGTGCGTATTGACGAAAATGGCTGGTTTTCCGGTGAGCACTGCGGCGTCCTCCGCACCCTTGTTGCGGAAAGCGGCGCTCAATTCGAGCTCCAGGTTCTGGGCCTCAGCGAGGAAGAAGAGCTCAGGCGGCGGGGTGTCGATTCCGGCTAGCTGGCCGCGGCCCAAGACCTCGTATCCCATGATCTCTCCATCGCTGAGATGAACCACAGGTTGGAAAGCTGCCCGAACCCCACCGCCTAGGAGCATGTTGCGCAAATCGCGGACACGGTCGAAGTTCCGAGACGGTAGGTGGTGCTCGTCGAGGCGAATTGTCTGGGTTGCCGAAGGCTGCTGAAGAGCGGAAAAAATGACCAGTCGAAATTCATGGTCCGCGAAATGGACGATGTCGCCGTCCTTGAGCTGACACTCGTTGACGACCTTCTGGCCATTGAGAAACGTGCCATTGGTGCTGCCCATGTCGCGGAGACAGAGCCCGTTGCGTCGTTGGAACAGCTCGGCATGTTTGTGAGATACCCGGCCAAAGGGCAACACAAGATCCGAATCAGCTCGTCGGCCGACCTGGAACGGGACTTTGTGGACCAGCGTCCGCCAGACCTGCCGTTTGTCGTCGACGTAGCCTTCCAGGCACCAAGTGGACGGTTCGTTCATAGCTCGGTCAGCTAGTCAGCGTGTGGAAATTCAGAGTGGCACAGAAAGCGGATTGTACCGCAGATTCGATATCGCGACCGGAGTCGACTGTCTGGTGTTCGTGACCAGAAAGTGCCTACGCACGGTGTGATAGATCGGTCTGGTCCGAGGCCAAGAAAGCGATGTCCAGTCCAAATCAGCCGTGGGTCACAGGGGATCATGACCGGCGGTCCTTGACAAACAGGACCATGTGAGCCCAGAATACAAAAGTTCTGTTGAGATTAAGTCTCAATAAACAGTCTTCAATTTCAACTGGCTTGGCAAGAGGTCGGTTCGCTACCGTCAAGCAGCCGGTTTTGCACCGTCATGCGAAGACACCTCGATTGTATTCCCGCGTTCGGTTGTTGAGATGTTGTCTCAACAGTGATCGCGTCCAACGAATAGCTCTGAACGGTGAGTCGAAGAAGGACAACAGACCATGAAACAGGACGCTCGTGTATCGGTCCATGGCAAGAGGTCTCAACAAACGCTATCCGTCGTTTTGATCGGTTGGCTGATGATCGGAACGGCGGTTCTCGCCCAAGAGAGCACGTCGGGAGACGGCAGCATCCCGCAACCGCCTTCGTCGATGGCGACCGACGCCAACGAGCAGCGCGAGGTAGCGGATCCGGAACCTGGCGACGAGAATCGGGAAACTCAAGAGATCATTTATGACCGTGTCATGGTCGTCGGGAGCTCGACGAGTGCTGATCGTGTACCTGGCTCTGCTCACTTCTTGTCGAAGATGGATCTCGAGAAATATCACTACAGCGATATCCATCGAATTCTGCGCCAGGTTCCTGGGGTCAACATCCAGGAAGAGGACGGCTTCGGACTGCGACCCAACATCGGGATGCGTGGCACTGGGGTCGAACGCAGCTCCAAAATCACGCTGTTGGAAGATGGTGTGCTGATCGCGCCAGCTCCCTATGCGGCGCCGTCCGCTTATTACTTCCCAACCGCCGGTCGCATGGAATCCGTTGAGGTCCGCAAAGGCTCCGCCGCGATCAAACAAGGACCGTTCACCAACGGTGGCGCCCTCAACCTGATCTCGACCGCCATTCCCTCGGCCTTCGGCGGTACGGTGAATCTGTCGTTCGGGGACCACGGAACCGTGAAAGGGCATTCACACGCTGGCGCTTCGTATGATCACTTCGGCTTTGTCGTCGAGACGTATCAACATCAAACCGACGGCTTCAAAGATCTTGATGGTGGAGGAGATACCGGCTTCGAGCTCGAGGACTACCTGGTCAAACTCCGCTTCAACACCGATCACGACGCCAGGATTTATCAAGAGGTGGAAGTCAAGTTCGGTCGAACGGACCAGGAAGGCAGCGAGACCTACCTCGGGCTCACCCGTGACGATTTCGACCGGTCTCCCTACCGTCGTTACGTAGCCTCACAGGAGGATCGGATCGACACCGAGCACGAGCAGGTCCAATTGCGCTACTTCGTTCGACCCCGCGACAACGTTGACCTCACTACCGTCGTTTATCGCAACGATTTCTTCCGCAACTGGTTCAAGAACGAGTCGACCTTGGGAATCAGCAACGGTCGGATCCTCGACGATCCTTTGACTTATGCCACCGAGCTGGCTTTTCTACGCGGCGATACGAATAGCCCGGACGATGCTTTCGCCCTGCGCAACAATCGTCGCGACTACTACTCTCAGGGCGTTCAGTCGGTGTTGGGGTGGCGAGTCGAAGGCAAGAGAGTCAGCCATGGCCTGGAAGTTGGAGTCCGCATCCACGAAGACGAAGAGGATCGGATCCAAGAGGAAGATCTATACGCGGTTCGAGATGGTCGACTGGTGCTCACCACCATCGGGCTCTCCGGAAGCCAGGCGAATCGGATCGGTTCTGCCGAGGCGGTCGCGATTTTCGTCCAGGATCAGATCACCTTCGGCCGCTGGTCACTCACCCCCGGGGTGCGGTTCGAGCACATAGAGACTCAGCGCTTGGACTATGGTCGCAATGACCCGCTGCGGTCCGGCGCCAACCTTTCGACCCGGGAGAACGAGATCGACGCGGTGATTCCGGGTCTCGGTATCAGCTACGAGATTTCGTCGGACTGGAGCGTTTTCGGAGGCATTCATCGCGGCTTCTCACCGCCGAGTCCGAGCAGTCGAGAACCCGTCGAGGAAGAGCGGAGCCTCAACTACGAGCTCGGAACACGATACCGTCAGGACTCTCGAGAGCTCGAGCTCGTCGGTTTTTACAACGACTATGACAATCTCCTGGGAGCCGACACGGCTAGTGGTGGCGGCACCGGCTCTGGTGATCTCTTCAACGGCGGAGCGGTTGAGATTCAGGGTCTCGAGGCGAGCTTCTCCGCCGATCTAGCCGGCAGCGATGCCAATGCGCGAGTCCGCATTCCGCTACGCGCGACGTATACCTACACCGTCGGAGAGTTTCGGTCTAGCTTCGAGACGAGCTTTGCCGATTGGAGTCCCGAAGTGACACGCGGAGACGAGCTGCCCTACATACCGGAACATCAACTCTTTGCCGAGATTGGTCTCACCGGTCGCGGCTGGAGCACGTTTCTAGCCGCAAGCTACGTTGACGAGATACGGACCAACGCGGGCCAGGGGGTGATCCCTGAGAACGAACGCATCGACAGCCACTTCACCGTTGACGTGTCGGGTGAGCTCGAGCTGTTCGATCGCTATCGGCTGTATTTGCAAGTCCGGAACCTTCTGGACGAGGCCTACGTCGTGGCCAGTCGCCCTTATGGTTTGCGTCCGGGGCTGCCGCGCTCGGCGCTGTTGGGATTTCAGGTGGATTTTTAGGGGTCCTTTCGAGACCTGACGTCTCGTTGCTCGAGGCGCTTGATGGCACTCAGGCGCCTCCACTATGCTTGTCGACTGCTGAATGATGAAATCATCTCTTGGTTTGTCGATCTTACGAGGCGCTGGAGTCTTCGCCGCTTTGTTTTCGTTTGTGGCGGCGTCAGCAGCAGCCTCTAGCAACCCGCTGAGCTCACGCCCCGACCTGGAAGATCCGGGTCCTATCGTCGACCTTGACGATCCTGATCGGATCGTCAATCTTGCAGTGGCGTGGAAGTTTCGCGCGGGTGACGATTTGGCCTGGGCGCAACCAGACTACGACGATTCTGGATGGCTCGATCTCGCCGTGCCTACCGGCTTGCGGAGTGACCTCGAGGCTGAGTTTTCCTGGTACCGGCTGACGGCCCGGGTCGGGTCGGGTCAGGCCGAGTCGGGTCGGGTCGGGTCTGAGCGGGGCAGGTCTGAGCGGGGCACAGTGACCTCGGTAGCGTTGGCGAATCTGCGGCTCGGTCTCACCCTCGGTAAGATCGACAGCGCTTACGAGGTTTTTGCCGGAGGCCATCGATTGGGCGGGGTCGGCTCATTGCCGCCGGATCCCGGCATCGACTACGACCGGCATCGAATTTACGCTATCCCAGTCGAAGCCGTGAGCTCTGAGGGGCAGCTCGTGATCGCGATCCGAGTGTGGAAGTCCCCTCACACTCCGGGCATCTGCGGCAGCCTCACGGAGGGCCCCTTTCTGCTCGGGCGAATCGACGACCTGACCCGCCGAGAGCTTGTCTCCGAGCTCCCAGCCTTGGTTCTGGCATGCCTGTTCCTGATGGTCGGACTGTTTCATCTCGAGCTCTACCGCCGTCGTCCCCAACTCCGCGGCTATCTGTGGTTCGGCGGCTGCTCAATAGGTTTTGCTGCCTATACCTTCCTTCGCACGCAATGGAAATACACCCTCGGTGATCACTTCGTAGGACTCAAGGAAGTTGAGTTCCTTTTAGCCTTTCTCTTGGCGGCAGCTTTTATCCAACTGCTGTGGCCTCTGTTGGGGCTCAGGATCAGTCGCCCTCTGCGGGTGGTCCAAGGACTCAACATCGCAACAGGCATTATCGTGGCGGTGACGCCAGGGCTGGAGCTGAATCTGATGGTTCTGCCGTTCTGGCAGCTGAGCTTGATCGGGTTGGTAGCCCTGGGTGCATGGGCGATTTTCAGTGAAGCGTGGCGTCAACATCCCGAGGCT
This sequence comes from Acidobacteriota bacterium, assembly GCA_029263355.1. Taxonomy (GTDB): domain Bacteria; phylum Acidobacteriota; class Thermoanaerobaculia; order Multivoradales; family J023; genus JAAELT01. Next base: position 20,447 of record JAJCXQ010000020.1, read on the forward strand.
CGTATCGTGGCGGTGGGGGCGATCGGTTGCGGAGTTGCCTTTGTCAATGACATCGCAGTAGATCGTGGCTTGATGGTTGGCCCCAGACTCGCCAGTTTCGGTTTTGCCTTCTTGGTTGTTTCCTTGGCGGCGTCGTTGGCCAATCAATTCATGCGCACGCATGCTGAGTTGGAGAATCTACGGGGCGAGCTCGAGAAACGAGTCCAGGATCGGACCAGCAAGTTGCTCGAAGCTAGCCAGGCAAAAACTCGCTTCTTGGCCACGATGAGTCATGAGATCCGCACGCCATTGAATGGTGTGATCGGCATGGCCGACCTATTGTTGGACACCGACCTCGATACATCGCAACGGGAGCTCACGGAGATTGCCCGTAAGAGTGGCGACGCAGTGCTCGCCTTGATCGACGAGATCTTGGATTTTTCCAAAATCGAAGCAGGGAGGCTCGAGTTACAGAAGCGGCCTTTTCGGCTGCGAGACTGTATTGAGGGAGCCGTGGGTCTACTGGCTCCGCGTGCCGCTGAGAAAGGCATCGATCTGGCCTACTCGGTCGACAAAGATCTTCCCATGGTGGTGGATGGTGATGCCATGCGGCTACGGCAGATCCTCGTCAACCTACTTGGGAACGCTGTCAAGTTTACCGCCGAGGGCGGCGTGCATCTCCGTTGCGGACCCTACGGCGGCGAAGCAGCAACCCAGGTGGATGAACCGTTGACGCTTCATTTTCAGGTCGAAGACACCGGTATCGGTGTCTCGCAACATCACTTGGACGGACTCTTCGAAGTCTTCAGCCAAGTCGACACGTCCGACTCTAGGCGGCATGGTGGCTCGGGTTTGGGGCTGGCGATCAGCCACCGACTCTGTGAGCTGATGGGAGGCCGGATGTGGGTGGAGAGTGTCATCGGTCAAGGGTCGAGTTTCCACTTCACCCTATCGCTCGAAAGCCTTCCGGCCAGCATCGATAACTACCTGGGGTCGGAGCGGCCGAGTTTGCGCGGGAAGCGGGTGCTGGTACTGGAAGATGCGGTTTTCACCCGACATGTGCTCATGGACAACATCAAATCGTGGGGCATGAAACCCCAAGCGATGGGGTCGGCCGACCATGTCCGCGATCTGCTGAATGCGAACGACATCCCCGACGTTGTCGTCCTGGGCAGCTCGCTGACCAGCGACGCACGAAGCGCTTGTCGCGACCTACTGGGCCAACGGAGCGTTCCGGTGATCGGCTTGAGGCGTTTGAATGTTCGCGCGTCCCCCGGCGCCGACGATATCGTCGCGACGAGGTTGACGGTGCCGATCAAGCCTGCGGAGCTGTATGTTGCTCTGCTGTCGATCCTCGAACCACGAGACTCGGCGCCTCTCGGCCTGACGATGCCCCCCTTGCCGATGGATGACATCGGGCTGACACCCTTGTCCATCCTGTTGGCCGAGGATGATGAAGTCAATCGCAAGGTCACCCTCCACATGCTGGAACGCTTGGGTTGTCCGGCGGACTCGGTCACCAATGGCCGTGAGGCACTCGAAGCTCTGCAGCGCCAGCCCTACGACGCGGTTCTGCTCGATATTCAGATGCCGGAGCTCGACGGCCTCGAGACCGCTCGACGGATCCGCGAGCGCTGGCCACCCAACGACGACGGCCCGGACAAGCCTTGGTTGATCGCAGTGACTGCAAACGCTATCCGCGGCGACCGCCAGCGGTGCCTGGCCGCAGGCATGAATGACTACGTCAGCAAGCCGCTCAAGGTGGCGGACTTGAGAGGTGTTCTAGAGACCTGTCACGAGGCTCTTGCTGATCGCCGCGACATTGACGAACCGTTCGCCGTTCCTGGCCCGAATGAAGAGCGGGACTCCAGCTCCGAAGACAGAGTCCTCGATCTCAATGTCATCGACGGATTGCGTGATCTCGACGATGGGTGCGGTGAGATCCTACGGGAAACGGTACACATCTTCCTCGACTCGACGCCAGACAAGCTCGAAGCTCTCGCGGTGGCGCTGGCCAAGAA
>JAJCXQ010000021.1 GCA_029263355.1 Acidobacteriota bacterium
GCCGGCAACGCACTCTACCCTTGCCCACGTTGACGCCCGAATTGAAGTCGGTTATCCGACAGTAATCGGCCATACCGTCGTTATTGAAGTCCGCCCAGCTGCGGCCTTCGAAAAAGCCCACGTCGAGCGATGCTGACACGATGTCTTGTTCGGCGAAGCCATTACCCTTCGAAAGCCGGCAACTCACTTTACCATCGCCCCAATTGGCATCGGTGACGCGGCAGTAGTCGGCCATGCCGTCGTTGTTTACGTCCGCCCAGCTGCGACCTTGAGAGTAGCCCGCGTCGAGGGGTGCTGACACGATGTCTTCGTTGGTGAAACCAGTGCCCGTCGAGAGCCGACAACGCACCACTTTGCCGCCACCTGAATTGGCATCCGTGACACGGCAATAGTCGGCCTTGCCGTCGCCGTTCGCGTCCGCCCAACTGCGGCCTTCAGAGTCGCCTACATCGAGCTTCGGGGACGTCACGTCGCCACCGAAAACGGGACTCTCAAAGGCTGTCTGCGCGGGCGTGAAGGCGGCCTGATGGGTATGCCCATGGAAGAAGGCGATGACGTTTACCGGCTCGATGATTTCGGCGAATGCAGCGCGGGCGTCGGGATGCCACCAGTAGCCGCGATAGCCGCCTGGGCCCATGCCGAACCCGTCATAGCCGTAGTGCTGGACGATGATTACTGGCGCCTGCGCGCCAAAGTCAAGCATATGTGCCGCCACTGTGTCGCGTAGCCACTGCTGAGCCGGGCATTCGCTAGAGGAGCTTTCGCCATAAATACCCAGGTCGTATAGGTTGGGCAGGCCGATGGCGTTCGCTCTGCGGCATGGCTCACCGAGGGAGGTGTTGAGATGGACGATCAGCAGCCGCGATTTGCGAACCGCGTAGTGTGGCGGTGCCACCGAGTCAATTCCGAAGTTCTGATTGAACTCGGTGACGACGTCCGTTTTTTGAATACGGATTAGCGATCTGGTTGCATTATCGTTGGTCGACCCACCAAAAGGCGCATACCACCAGGAATGGGCGTAGATGTCGTGGTTACCCCAACCGAGATAGCCCGGAGCCCCGGCGGCGGGATCGGGGCCCAGGTACAGCTCCGTGAGCAGGTTCCAATTCTTGTTTCCTACGCGGATAGCATTGTCCGCGGCGAGATCACCGGCGATGAAGATCCCGGCCGGCACCCCGATCTCGGTCCCCTGGCCTGACGTACCCAGGGGCCAGAGTAGACGGCTGCCGTTGGTGCCGAGAAGCTTGTTCATGGCTAAGGCATGATTGCGCGATATTTGCTCGGTCATCCCGCGCCAGTCCCCGACCTCGACATCGCCTCCGATGATCAAAGTCACATCAAGCGGCGGATCTTCCGCGTAGAGATACGGTGCGACAAGAATCGCCATGGTAAGAAAAACCTTCAATCGAACAACTGCAATCATGGCTTTCTCCTTCAGTGAGGTTTGTACCGGCTGAGCCGTTGTAGTTCAGCTCTAATCGCCAAGTGCGCAGAGCTGAAAGAACCTCTCACTCGAATTGCGACATACTGCCGGTGTCGAAGCGCACCTTCGCCAGCCGAGTGGAGATTCGCAACTCGGAGCTCGCCAACGTCTCGGGGCACGTCATCGAGCTCGACCGTGAGCCGCTCGGGTTGTTCCGTTGGCGCGGCACAGCTCGACCGACGCAATGCCACGCCTCGACGATCCATCTCGGTAGGGCTAGTCAGACGACTGACCTTCATAGGCCAAGGCAGCGTTCTCCGCTAACTCGGGCCAACACGCATATTTTCTTGCGCTCAAGCCATGGACTCATGTTATAAAACAACTGTTACGTAACGACTGTCTTATGAGGTCCATCATGCCCCCCAAGCCTTCATTTACCAAGCTACAAGTTCTCGAGGCCGCTTTTGAGCTGGCCCGACGCGACGGCCTGGCAGCCATTCGCGCACGGAATGTCGCCAACGCACTGAATTCCTCGACCACACCCGTCTACAGCTTCTTCAACTCCATGGCCGAGCTCGAAACGCAGGTGCTCAACATGGCCCGTGACAAGCTGATGGCACTCGTCAAAGAGCACTATACCGAGGTGGTTTTCCTCAACTGCGGGGCCGGAATCGTTTTGTTTGCTAGGGATTACGCCCTGCTCTACAAGGCTCTCTTCTTAGAGACAGCGGCTCATCGAACCATTCGCGATGAGTTGCTTGACAACGTCGAGAGTCAGATGATCAAAGACCCTCGCTACGCCGCCCTGGGCTGGCCTGCCCGGCGAAAACTTTTGAACAAAATGTACACCTTCACCCATGGCCTGGCCAGTTTTGCCTGTGTCGGCCTGCTCGAGGATGACAGCACGCAGGCCATCATCGACACCCTGGACGAAGTGGGGTCTCCGATCACCCAAGATGCATTGAAGGAGAGCGCTTGAACGGTCACACCTCTGCGATCCGAACCCGCAATACGATCCGCCCGATCTGCCTGTGGGTGATCTGTTCGACCCTCCTCTCCTGTGGCCCAAGCGAGCTGTATCCGCAGCTGGACAAATTCGAAGTTGGTGCGCTGGTCAGCCGGAAGGGGACCTATGACATCGGGGGCCGCTCCTATCCTGCGGACTACGCCACCCTGGCGGTACCCGAAAACCGCGACCATGCCGACAGTCCGATGATCCAACTACCGATCATCCGTCTATATGCAACCGGCGAGAACAGTGGCATCCCGATCTTCCTGCTGAACGGTGGACCTGGCGGCCAGAACGTGTTTTCGGCAGAAGACCTGCGGTCCTTCGGCATGGACGACATGCCCTACCACTGGCTTCTGGAGCATCACGACTTCGTCATGGTCGGGTACCGTGGATTCGACGGCACAAGCTACCTCGCCACACCGCAAGCGGATAAAGCCATCGGAGTCGACAGCCGGCCCCTGTCACGGACACACCTTGAAAAAGTTGCACTGGCCCTGCGAGCCGACAACACCAGCTTAAGAGAGGCCGGAGTGGATCTCGACGCCTACAATGCCGTCGAGGTTGCCGGCGACATGGAGTCGGCTCGCATCGCACTCGGCTATGACCAAGTGGGTTTGTACAGCCAGAGTTACGGTACCCGTGTGGCCTACATCTACGGCCTGCTGCATCCGGACTCGATTCAACGGTCCGTCATGGTTGGCGCCAATTTCCCGGGCTATTTCGTGTGGGAGTCTGCCAAGGTCGAAGCTCAGCTACGCCAATATGGAGAACTTTGGAAACAGGACCCGGCC
>JAJCXQ010000022.1 GCA_029263355.1 Acidobacteriota bacterium
GACATGGAACGGTTCAGCGCCTACGGTTGGCCCGGCAACGTCCGAGAGCTCGAGAACGTGGTGGAGCGGGCACTGATCCTCTCACCCGGCGAGAGGCTGGAGCTCGAAGAGGCGGTCGGCGGCGGCGCCAGGCCCGCCATCGACGTTGGGGCCGGGGGCGGTTCCGAGCGGCTGGAGGACAATGAACGGAGCCATATTCGTCGGGTGCTCGAGGCCTGCGATTGGAAAGTGAAAGGGGCCGGCAACGCCGCCCACCGTCTTGGGCTGACGCCGCCGACCCTACGCAACCGCATGAAGAAGCTTGGCATCACGCGGCCGGTCTGACGTTGGCTGTTACCAGCCGTTGGCCCGCATGTCCGCCAGTAGGATCTCGGCAGCCTCGCGAGCGCTCGAGCGTTTAGTCGAGGCGATGCGGTTCATCACCTCGTAGGCGGTGCGACCGCGGGCCTCACGATCCTTGCTGTCGGGGTAACCCTGGGCGCCGAGCTGGTTCAGTACCGAGTCGTACAGCACGCCGGCGTCTTGCAGCTCTGGAATCGTTTCGGGAAGAGGACTCTGGGTCTGGCCTTCGATCCGGCAGCCGGCCGCGTCCCACACTATGTGCAGGTCCGGCTTGGCGACCTGGCCTTCGATGCGCTGAGCGGGGTTGCCGTCTTGCCACACCGCCCACGAGCCATCGGCTTCGAGGCTAGCTTTGCAAGCGGTCCATTCGCCGTTGCCGTGCTCTTGGGCCGGGCTGATCAACCGCATCAGCTTCTGGTCAGGCACATACTCGGTGACCAGCGCTGGGCCACGAGTGTTGAAGGTGCTCTGGCTGAGCAGCCCGAACAGTCCGCCGCCGGGCAGCAGCAACAGGTCGAGGCGCTGGTTGGAGCGCATCTTCAGCTTGTCGATGAAGGGGACCAGGCTCTCCGGATTCGACGACAAATCAACCTTGTGACCATGCTGGTGGCCGAGCGGTCCTTGGCGGGGGTACGCGGCTTCCATCGCCCAGCCCAACGTGTCGTGGTCCCAGCCGTCCCACGACCAGTCCTGGCCCAAGGCCCAGGCCGCCAGCGGGCCCGCGATGTTGCGCTCGGCGAAAACCATCGCCTGGCCGGGAGTCCAGATCATGCGGTTACCCGGCAGCATCGAGATCGGGCCGCGATAATGCGCCATGCCGTAGTCACGGTCGCGGCGGTGATTGCCGCTCAGGTCTTGGAGCTCGATCTTCTCCGCCGGGCACAGGCAGAGCGCGGTGGCGGCGAGCATGGCGCTGTAGGCATCGATCGCTGGTTGCGTCGGAATGGTGGCGTAGGTGCAGAGGCTCCACGAAAAGTCGTAGAGCTGGGAGCCGAACTCGGTCGCAGTCTGGGCGACCAGCGGATCGAAGTCACTGGCTGGGATCTCGTGGGCGTGGACCAGCGCGGCGCGTGCCAGGGTCACCCAATTGTTGGGTGAGGTGTAGCGGCTGACCTCGTGCACGGTGCCGAGATCCTGGATCGGTTCGCCGTGCAGGGCGGCGCGGAAGGCGGCGCTGACAATGGCCTCGTTGCCCGTGCTGCGGGCGCTGGCGGAACGTTGCGAGGGGTTCTGGTCTTCAGGCATTGGAATCCTCCTATCAGTTAGCAGAGATTAGGGAGCAGAAGTTGATGATAGCTGCGCAGGTTACTTCCCGGTCGTCCGGCTGGCTGCCACCAAAGCTTGGACGCCTGCGGTCAGCTGACGCTCGCCGGGGAACTTGCGTTGTGCTTCGGTGAGGATCCGCAGTCCCGCCGCTGGACCTTTGAGGTCATGGGTGGCGACGCCGTAGATGTAGGCGAAGCGGGGTTCGTCGGGGGCTAGCTGGTAGGCCTGGCGCAACTCCTTCAGGGCCTCGTCAGAACGTCCCAGGCGGATCAGGGTCAGGCCCAGCGCCTGGTGCAGTCCGGCATCGTCGGGCGAGCGCTCGAGCACCTGGCGGAGCAGCGTTTCCGCCTGCGGATCACGGCCGGTGGCGCGGTAGACGTCAGCCAGGTTGATCGCCGCCGCGGTCAGGAACGGTGACCTGGCGAGAGCTTGGCGGTAGGCGGCCTCGGCGGCGGTGTCATCGCCGGAGCGGACTTCGAGATCACCCAGATGAAGATAGCTGTCGGGACGATCAGCGCGCCATGCCAGTGAGGAACGGACCTCGTCGAGGGCGGCGGGCAGCGTACTGGCAGCGGCTTCGGGGGCGCCGCTTATTGCGGTCCACGCCAGCAGGCGGGCGGCTCGATCGCGCACGGTGCGCACCGAATCCGCCAGCAGCGGCTCGGCAAGGCCACGCTGCGCTTCTGGCACGGCGCCCTCGAGGGCCGCCAGGGCGCCGCCGCGAACCAGCGGATGTTCATCGACCAGAGCGCGCTCCACCGCGGGCAGGGACGCCGGGCTGAGGTACGGGACCAGCGCGGTCAGCGCCGAGGCGCGGACAATCGCCGGCTGTGCCGGATCTTCGATCACTTGCAGCAGCAAGGCTTCCGCGTCGGCCTGCCAGGTGCGGGCGGCGTGTAACGCTTCGCCGTAGTGGAAGCCGGGCTCGGCGCCCCAACTGGCGACCGCGTCGGCGGCCCAGTCGTCGCCCTGGTCGACATGACAGCCGGTGCAGGCGTTGGGGGTCGCGAGCTGTTGGCTGAGGTCCGGTCGCGGGACCCGGAAGCTGTGGTCGCGACGCGGGTCGACCCGCATGTAGTCGCGCGCCGGCATGTGGCAATCGATGCAGGCCGTGCCCTCACCGCCGACCGGATGGTGATGGTGCTCGGTGACGTCGTAGGCGTTGCCGGCGTGGCACTGAGTACAGAGCGCGTTGCCTTCGAGCCGCAGACGAGCGGAGTGGGGCTCGTGGCAGTCCGAACAGGCGACGCCGGCGGTGTGCATGCGACTCTGCAGGAAGGAGCCGTAGACGTAGACTTCGTCGCGGATCTGGCCGTCCGGGTAGTAGAGGGGATCCTCGAGCAACGTGACGCTGAAGGCGTCGTGCAGGTCGCCGCCGTGCATGTCGTCACCGTGTTCGAACGGGGCGATCGGGGCACGGCGCGCGTGGCAGCGGCCGCAGGCGTCGATTTGGGCGCTCGAGGCCTGCGGTTCGGCGTCGATCAGATGAGCGGTGGTGGCGCCATCGGCGAAGGTCCAGCGTCCCGAGCGTTTCAGCAGGGTGACCAGCCCCGAGCCGTCGGTGGCGCCCGCGCGAGCCGCCGCGACGTGTTGTGAGCCCGGCCCGTGGCAAGCTTCACACGACACGTTGATCTCTTCCCAGGTGGTGTCGAAGGCTTGCTCCTGTGCGTCGTAGCCTTTGACCAGACCGGTGGAGTGGCAGTCGGCGCACATGTGATTCCAGTTTTGCTGCGGGCCAGTCCAGTGCAGCGGATCGTCGTGGGCCGGCGGATCTTCGTAGACGTGGAGCCAGCGTTGGCCGCCAGCGTCAGCCGGTCGGGTATCCCAGGCGATCGGCAGCGCCTGGAGCGCTCCGGGTGCGCCGGTCTCGACCAGGTATTGCTGCAGTGGCTCGACGCCGAAGGTGTAGGCGACGCGGTAATTGGTGGGTTCGCCGCCCACGCCTTCGGTGCGCACGAAGAAGCCATCGTCGCGACGGGTGAAGTGACTGGTGACGGTGTGGCTCTTACCCTGGTGCGTCGAGGAATGTTCGAACACGGTGTCATCGAAGTTACCGCGCACCGTGGCCGCATTGGGCTCTTGCATCGCCAAGTCGTGGTGCGAACCGCGCCAGCTATCTGCCTCGGCAGCATGGCATTCGGTGCAGGTCGACCGGCCGACGAAGGTTGCCGGGGCGTTGTCGATGTGGGTCGCCGTTTTTGGCGGCGCCTCGCGACAACCCGCCAGACAGACCGCTGCCAGGACTGCGGCGATGGAGAGAGCGTCGGTGGATTTCATCGTATTCTCCGGCAAGCCGTAAAAGGAAGGAGCGGAGCCCGCCCGTCGAGCTCCGCCTAGTCTAGGGCCCCTAGTCGGGCAGGCCCGCAGCGTGAATGCGGTTCCTGGCCAAGGTTTGCCGCACTTTTTTGAGCAACTTGCCGCCGCGCTTACCGTCTATGTCGTCGATCAAATGACCGTCGATGACGACACCGCGCGGCGCTCCGGGGTAGTTGATGAACGTCGTCTTGGTGCGCCCCGACAGCTCATTGAGGGTAGCGATGTTCCAGGTGCGGGTGATCGGCATCCGCTCCTTGGGATCGCTGTAGAGATTGAAGAACCAACCCATGGTGGGATCGCTGGTCTCGGACATGGTGGCGTTGAACAAGCCGCCATAGGTCTGCGGCCCGACACTCATGCCGATGTTCATGATGCGCTCCATGCGCTTGTATTCGGCCCAACGCACGCCGTAGAACTGCTGGCCGTACCAATAGTTGATCGTTTCGCGGTTCGACGTTTGTCCCGGATCCTCAGTGTCCTTCGTCGCGGATTTGAAAGCGGTCTGATTCGCCAGCAGCCAGGTGGTTTGGTCGATGCCATCGACGTAACGATCGGTGGGAACGGTGACACCGTTGGCGCCGGGCCAGGTCGCCAGGTCGGGGATCCCGCCGAGATGCGCCAGGGTGTTGAAGAGATCCATGTGGTCGAACAGACCGTCTGAGACGCGCCCAGCCTGGATCATGTCGGTTGAGGTACCGGGCCACGAAGCGATAGCGCTGACCCGCACGCCGCCTTCCCAGGTCGTGCCCTTGGCGCCGCGCCACGGTTGATGACCGGCGTCGGAGGTGTTGATGCCGCCGGCATGGACGTCTTCTTCGGCGCCGTTGTCAGAGGTAAAGAACACAAAGGTGTCGTTGCGGATACCGAGTGTGTCCAGATGGGCCATCAACTCGCCTACGATCGAATCGACTTCCATGATGCCGTCACGATAGGGTGTGCTGGCCGGTGACGCACCTTCAAACTCTTCGCTTGGGTAGTTTTTGGTGTGGACCCGGTTCATGGCGTGGTAGAAGAAGAAAGGCACCGGAGCCGTTGTGTCATTTAGTTGATCAGCGTCTGAGACCGCATCAGTGATGAAGGCTTTGGTGAATTCGAGGTACTTCTCCTCGAGCAACTGCTCACAGAAGTCGTCGCTGCAATCGAGGTCGATGACTTCACCAGAAGTGTCCGCCGTGTTGCCATCCAATCCGACTTTCACGGTCGTCTTTATGAACCCTAGGTTGTCCATTGCCGCCTTGCGCTCAGTGTCGAAGACCAGCTCGGGGCTGAAGTTCTTGTCGCGCCAGTCATGGTATGCGGTGTTGACCCCCAGGTTGCCGTAGTAGGTGTCGTAGCCGACGTCCGTGGGCCACATGCCATCACCCTCGCCGAGGTGCCACTTGCCGGCCATGCCGGTACGGTAGCCTTGCGTCTGCAAGATCTCGGCGATAGTTAGTTCCTGGTTCATACCCATTTCCGGCTCGCCGGCCGCGGTGGGACGGGTGAGGCCGCTGCGCTGAGGTAGCCTCCCGGTCTGCCAGGCGGCGCGGGTCGGCGTACACGCAGGCTGAGAGTAGGCCGAGGTCATGCGTAGCCCGGAAGCAGCGAGTTTGTCGATTTCAGGCGTCGGCGCACCGAGTGCCCAACCCCCGCCGTACACGCCCGGATCACCCCAGCCCATGTCGTCGACGTAGATGATCAGGATGTTCGGCTGGGTGCCGTTGGTTTTGCTGTTAGTGAAGGCTGCAAGTTTGGCGAGTGCGGCGGTGTTCCAGGGCTGGACCTGGATCGCCGGCTCGAAGCGCGAGTCGGGCTGGGTGGCTCGCAAGAAGGGCGAGCTCGCGTACCAGCATGGGCCGGTGTAGTCGGTGGGTTTGCTTGCGGGACAGGTGTCCGCGTAAACGCTGCCCGTTGCCACCATGGCCAAGAGGCTCAGGGCGAGTTGGTGCCCGCGTGTCATTCGTCGTAGTGATCTCACTTCATACTCCTTTACTTCAGTTGTCGGGCTCGGCCCGGTCATGAACCCCTCTGCTATCTGTCGTCTTGTTGGGACTGACCTGTCATAGAGCAACTTCAGTGCCAGGAGGGTGGAAGTACGTCAAACCGCTAAATAACGTCGATCTCAGGCGTTTAAGCTAGGAGGGGCAGCTTCCGGAGCCGCTTGCGGGGCGGGGATGCTGCCCCTAGGGGCAGGAACTTGCCCCTGCCCCTCTCGCCCCGCCGCTCGGGTCAATGCCGGAGGCGGTAGCTGGCAACGACGGCGAGCGCGTAGCCGCAAGCGGTGACGAAGAACACCGTCGCAAAGGGCAAGAAGCCGGGCTGGCGCAGCAAGGTGACGGTCACCACCGTCGCCAGGCCGAGATTGCGGAAGCCGAGCTCCACCACATAGGCCAGGCGTTCGCCTGCCGGCATGCGAGCGACGCGCCCCGAAAGCTCGCCGAGCGCCATCGCCGGCAAGATGAAGAAGCTGGCGGTGATGATGCCGGGAACAAGCTCAGCCGCGATGTCGGCGGCACGATCAACGGCGATCCAGGCGATGAGTGCCACTAAGCCGGAGACGCCGAGTCGGCGAAGAATCGGGTGCAGGCGGCCGAAAAGCTCACCGCGCCAACGCCGCAGCGCCATGCCGACGAGCACCGGCAGCACCAGCAGCACCAGCAACTGACCGATCATCATCACCACCGGTGGCTGGACGGCCACGGCGGTGTCGACGAAGAGTGCGAAACCGACCGTGGTCACCAACGGCAGGGTGAACACCGCGACCAGGGTGCAGGTGGTGGTCAAGGCGACCGATAGCGCGGTCTCGGCCCGGGCCAGAGCGGTGAAGAAGTTCGAAAATGCACCCCCCGGGCAGCCGGCGATCACGATCAGCCCGAGGGTGTGATGCAGTGGCGGCTCGAGCACCGCGATCACACCGAAGGCGATCACCGGCAGCAGGAGGGTCTGGGTCGCCGTCGCCACCACCAGTTTCTTCGGTAGTCGGGCGACGCGGGCGAAGTCTTGGGGCGCCAGCTCCAAGCCGACGACCCACATGACGAAGATCGTCAAGATGGGAATGCCGAGGTCGGTGATGGGATCCAAGTGTCGCCTACCAGCGGAAGGTGAGACTGCCGAGCGCGCGCCGGCTGATCAGGTCGCCGCCGAAGGCCTCATAGTGCCGGTTGTCGAACAGGTTCGAGACCTGGAGAGCGACGGTCAGGCGGTGACTCGATCGGTAGCTGCCGGCGAGGTCGAAGGTCGAATAGGCAGGAACGTCGCCGGTGAACGCACCGCTGGACCAAGCGAATCGATCGACCCAACGCCCAGCGAGCTCGACGCTGAGACGCTCGCCGGTGTAGGCGGCTGAGGCGCGAGCCTGGTACCGGGGAGCGTTGGGTAGGAGGATCTGGTCGAGCCCGGGGAGCGATCGCTCGAGGTCGAACTCGAAGGTTGAGGTGCTGGCGAACAACGTCCAGCGCGGGGTCGGAGCGTAACGGACGGCCAGCTCGGCCCCGTGGGTGCTCACTGCGCCGAAGCTGCCGTAGGTCAGCAGCGCCAGGAAAGGATCGCCGTCGAGGTTGTTGGTCAGCAGCGGCGCGAGCGGTCCGAGGGAGCGTTCGAGGGCCGCTAGCAGGTCCGCGGCGGCGGCCGGCGGCAGCTCCGGCGGTGGCCGATAGGGAGCGAAGAATTGGTTGATGTCGCCGAGGGGAGTCACGAGCTCGGGCAGCAGATCGGTGATGAACTCGTCGTTGTCGCTGCGGTAGAGGTCGAGGGTGAGGAAGGCGTTACGGCCGAGCAGAGCACGATAGCCAACCTCGAAGGCCCGCACCTTCTCGATGCCAAGATCCGGGTTGCCGACCGCTAGCCTGCGGGTGGCGGCGCCGCCGAAGCCGCAGGACACGCCGAAAGGTGCGCAGAGCTCTTCGTGCGACTGTAGCGCCAGGCCTGCGGCGACGTCGGCTTGAGCGAGCTTCTCGGCATAGTTTGCGGCCTGGAATCCGGCGTTGTAGCTCAGGCGCAGCGTATGGCGCGGACGCGGGCTCCACACCAGCGATGCCCGCGGCGAGATCTGGTCGTCGAAGAAACGATCGCTGTCGTCCCAGCGGCCGGCGACAAAGAGTTTGGTGTGCGCACTGGCCTGCCATTCGAGCTGGGCGAAGAGGGCGCGCACTTCATCGGTGACCGCTTCGAAGAGCAGGGTTTGCGCTCCGGTCGCAGGATCGAGGGAGTCGATCGTCTCACGGCGTAGCGCGCCGCCCGCCACCAGCCGCAGCGTGGCACCGAGCTGGCGGTCGGTTTGCGCCTCCAAGGTCCACGTGTCGCTGTCGAGGGCAAGGTTACCCGCCGAAGAGAGATTGGTTTGGCGCGGAGCATCGCGCCGGTTATAGGTCGCTTGTGAGCTCCAGTGGGGCTGGGAGAAGCGGGCTCGTGCCCAGAGGCGGTCGACCTCGTCTAAGGTCACCCGTCCGAGATTGGTCAGCACGGTGGCGCCGTCCACTGCTGAAGTACCGGCTTCCAGAGTCAAGGCCGAGCGCTCGCCCCAGTCCTTGTCGAATCGCACGGAGCTCGCCCAACCTTCGACTGTGGCGGCGGGCTCTGCGGCTTCCTGAGGCAGGCAAGCCGCAGACGAGGGGCACGGCGCGGCATACTCGGCGGCACCACGGCGCGCAACCGCGAACGTACCGCTCGAGCGCCGGCCGGCGAGCAGCTTCCACCAGCCGGTCCGGGGGGCGCCACCAGCCCATCGTGTGTCGAGATTGAAGGTCTCGAGCTCGCCAGCGGTCAGTCGCAACATGCCACCGACGCTCGATTGCGGCGCCCTGGTGACGAGGTTGACGACGCCACTCGAGGCATTGGAGCCGTAGAGCGCCGCGCTCGGTCCGCGCACCACTTCGACGGTATCGAGATCATCGAGCGGGAGCGAGAACGCCGCCCATTCCTGAGCGCCGAGGAATGGAATCGAGGCATCACGGCCATCGATCAGGACCACCACCCGCCGGCTGAGGGGGCCGTTGAAGCCGCGGATGTTGACGTTGAAATCGTAGAGTCCGGATTGCGTGAGCTCGAGGCCGGGTGTGTGCTCGATGAGCTTCGGGACTTGCGAGCTTGCCGCCCGGCGCTCGATCTCGGCGCCGCTGATCTGGCTGATGGCGGCTGGCGCGTCGACCGCGTGTTCCCGGTGGCGGGACGCTGTCGTCACGGTGATGCTCTCACCGAAATGGCTTGGCGTATCGGCTGGACCGCCAGCGATCTCGGACTCTTGTGCGTCCGAGTGGACCGTCAGCGCGACGACAACGGAGAGGACGACGAGACAGCAGCGTCGAAGACCAGTCATCGGAGCCGAAGTCGTCTCCAGGTTGGAGCAGATTCCGCGCAGCGGAGTTCAGGGAGGAAAGAATCTGCTGCCAATGATAATCGGCCAGACGATCTGGAGGTATCAGATGATTCCTACAGTTGATTCGCTAGCTTCCCAAGGAACAACGGGTGGAGCCGCGCCCCGCTAACAGCTACTGCTGTTCAGCGATCCACGAGTCGATCAACGCCCGGGCAATCGAGATCCGGGGCGGGATCTTGGGCAGGTTGTCGAGGGTGAACCAGTCGGCAAACTCGATCTCTTCACCATCGACGACAATTTCGCCGTCGGAATAGTCGGCACGGAAACCGATCATCAGGGAATTCGGGAAGGGCCAGGGCTGGCTTCCAAAGTAGCGAATATTCTTGACCTGGATGCTGACCTCTTCCTCGATCTCGCGGGCGACGGTTTGCTCCAGGGTCTCGCCGGGCTCGACGAAGCCGGCAAGGGTGGACAGCATCTCCGGTGGTAGGTTCGGCGAGCGAGCGAGAAGAATCGTGTCATCGCGCTCCACCAACATGATGACCGCCGGTGAAAGTCGCGGATAGTGGGTGAGACCGCAGTTCGGGCATTGCTTGGAGCGCTCTTTGGGGTGGCTTTCAGTGGCCGTGCCACAGCGCCCGCAAATCTGGTGATCGCGATCCCAGGCGACGATCTGAATGGCGCGGGCGGCGATCCAAAACAGCTCCTCCTCGAGGCGAAAGAACAGTCCGCGTAAGGCGTCGAGACTCATTCCGTCCGGTGCCTCGGCTCCCGACTGCAGTTCTAAAGACACCACCTCACGACCGCGGTATGACCCCAGGTGTTGACGACGCACAGTCGTCAAGCGGACGCCAGCGTCGACATCCAGGGCGTCGAGCTCTGCGAGGCTCGGTAGCCGAGCCGCTTTGTCTTCGACGTGGACCAGTAGGCGGCCATCGACAAAGGCAAAGGCGTAACTCCCGGGCTCGGCCGCGTCGGGTGCACCGATGGCGGGGAGGAAATCACTCGGCAGGGTCAT
>JAJCXQ010000023.1 GCA_029263355.1 Acidobacteriota bacterium
GATTGCCGGCGGCGGTGACGAGGGCGCGAATCTGGCCCTCGCCGGGTGTCAGCATCTCATCGGCCATGGCCGCCACGGGTAGCTCGCCGCCAAACTCCGGCAACCCACGGACTCGACTATGCCAGCGTCCGTAACTACCGCCGCCGTAGGGTCGAGCAATGAGATCGAGGGCGGGTCGGGTGAACATCGCGCCACCTGGGCGATCGAGGTTACCGGTGACAATGTTGAGAACGTTGACCAGCCACTGGCACAGGGTGCCAAACTCTTGCACCGAAACCCCCATGCGTCCGTAACAGGCGGCGGAGGGGGCGGTCGCAAAATCTCGCGCCAGCTGCCGGATCTCGTCGGCGCTGATGCCGGTGGCGTCAGCAACCTGCGAAGGAGAGAACTTCGTCGCGATCTTGCGCACGGTGTCGAAATTGTTGCGGACAACATCGACCAGCCGAGGCGACTCCAGCCCTTCGTCGAAAATGGTGTGGAGCAGAGCAGCGAGCAGCAAGGCGTCGGTGCCGGGACGCACGAAAAGATGGCGGTCTGCCAGCTTGGCAGTCTCGGTGTACCGTGGATCGACCACTACCACCTGGCCGCCGCGCTCGCGGATCGCCTTGAGGCGCTTCTTGACGTCGGGGGCGGTCATCAGGCTGCCGTTGGAGACCGCTGGGTTGCCGCCCAACACCAGGAGAAAGTCGGTGCGATCGATGTCGGGAATTGGCAGCAGCAGCTGATGGCCGAACATGAAGTAGCCGCAGACATGGTGGGGCAGTTGATCGATTGAAGTGGCCGAGAAAATGTTGCGTGACTTCAGCGAGCGCAACAATGGCGGCCCGTAGAGAATAGAGCCGTAGTTGTGGACGTTGGGATTGCCGAGGTAGGCGCCGACCGCGTCACGTCCATGCTGTTGTTGTACGGTTCGCAAGCGTTCCGCAGCCAGGTCGAAGGCTTCGTCCCAGCCCAGGCGTTGCCAGCCCTCCGCCGTGCGCCGCATCGGGTGTTTGAGCCGATCTGGATCACGATAAATGTCCTGCAGTGCGACCGCCTTGGGGCAGATGTGGCCACGACTGAATGGATCGTCGGCATCGCCGCGGATCGAGGTAATCTCCCCGTCTTCGATTCGGATCTCGAGGCCACAGATCGCCTCGCAGAGGTTACAGGCCCGATAGTGCGTGCTGGAGGTGGGGATTGAGCTCATTGTGGGATTATAGCCGCCTCAAAAGCGGATTCCTTGGCGGCAGGAGAGAGGGTGCGTTTAAAGTAAGACACACATCCGTCAAATTGAAGGCCATTCCAGATATTCACTGCGATCTCCTGTTGGGAGAGATCGCTTGCCAGGGGCTCCGCGATGAAGAGACACCGCATCGACCTGACTTTGCCGATCATCTCGCTTCTGTCCATTGTTGTCGCGTGCGGTCCCGAGCCACCAATTGCGCCGCCAGCTGAACCGATTCAGGATGCCACGCCCTCGGTCGCCGATGGATCACCCTGCCGTGTCTGGCGACCGTTGGACGGGGGAACAACCGCGTCGTTTCGCGGCCTGAGTGTGGTCGGCGATAACGCGGTGGTGTGGGTGAGTGGAACCGGCGGAACCTGGGGACGCACCATCGATGGCGGCGCCACCTGGGTGATGCAGGCGGTGCCTGGCGCCGAGGACTTGGATTTCCGTGATGTTGATGCCTTCTCGCAGGACACCGCGTATCTGATGAGTGCGGGTCCCGGCGAGCTGTCTCGCATTTACAAGACGGTTGATGGTGGCATGACCTGGGATTTGCAATTCACCAACCCATGGCCGGAAGGTTTCTTCGACGGCATGGCCTTTTGGGACGTGGACCACGGCCTGGTCTACGGCGACCCGGTGGAAGGGCGATTCATGGTCTTGACGACCCGCGATGGTGGCGCGACCTGGCAGCGGGTTCCTGCGGACGGGATGCCGCCAGCACTCGAGGCAGAGGCAGGCTTCGCAGCCAGTGGAACGGGTGTTGCCGTGGAGGCCGGAGGTTATGCATGGTTTGGGACCGGTGGGACCGAGGCTCGGGTCTTTCGATCGGGGGATCACGGCCAGAGCTGGCAGGTGGCGTCGACACCGATGTTGGCGGGTGAGAGCTCGATGGGAATCTTTTCCCTCGCCTTTGCGGGTGCCGACCAGGGCCTCGCAGTAGGGGGTGATTACACCCAGCCCGAAGCGGCGGTGCGGCATGCGGCCCGTAGCATCGATGGTGGCGTCACTTGGACGCTGATCGAATCCTCTCCACCTTCAGGCTACCGCTCGGCGGTGGCTTTCGCTCCGGGCTCGAACGGGCGGGTAGCCATCGCCGTGGGCACATCTGGCGCTGATCTGTCGCTCGATGGTGGTATCACCTGGGAAGCCTTAGGCACTGAGAACTACAACAGTGTTGCGTTTGGTAACAGTGTCGCGTTTAGTAACAGTGTCGCGTTCGGTGTATCCGGGAGGGCGTCGATCTGTGGCGGCTGGGCGGCGGGGCCCGAGGGTCGGCTCGGCAAGCTGAAAGAATAGTCAGAACGACAGCCCAAAGCTGAAGCTGAAGTTCTTGAAACGATCCTCCGGCAGGGGATCCAGGTTGTGGGCGTAGACCAGACGCAAGGGCAGGGGCATCTTTTTGAAGGTGAGGCGTAGCTCGGCGCCAGCGCTTTTGCGGGCGCGATCGAAGTCGAAGCTCTGGCCTTCGGAGGTGACGCTTCCGGCGTCGGCGAAGAGCACCAGGCGGAAAGGGCCGCCGAGAAGTAGATGGGCCTCGAGGTTGATCTGTGCCAGCTTGTCGCCGCCGATCGGGAAGCCTTCCGAGTCACGGGCAAGGCTGCCGTCGTCGGCGATCGCAGCGATCGAGTTGCGAAGGAATCCTCGCACGCTGTCCTCACCACCGAGGAAAAAGCGCTGTTGCGGAAAAACCTCGCCACCGGTTTCTGTCAGCCAGCCGAATCGGGTGCGCAGGCTGAAGGTCGAACGCAAGGGGCGACCGGAGATCGGTTGGAACCAGGTCAGACCGACGATGGGTTTCACTAGACCGCTGTCGCCGCCCAAGGCGCCACCCGCAACTTCTAACGAGCCCGCAAGGCGCAGGCCGCGAAACGGTGAGAAGCGATGGTCCAAACGATCGTAAACCCAACTTGGGCGGATCGAGGAGTAGACATAGGAGGCTTGTCGGGTCATGGACTGGCCGTCTGGTCCGAGCGCCGACTCCGTCTGCTCGATGTCGGCGAGTCGAAGATCGAGGTCGAAGCTGTGAGCGGCGCCAAAACGGCGACCGTAAGAGACGACACCGCCGGCCCGCTGCTGGTCAAATTCGGCGCCACCGGCCACCGGACGTTGGGTGGTGTCCTGAAACAGGCGTAGACCCAAGGATTGGCGGCGCCCAAAAAGAAATGGCCGCCGATACTCGATCTCGTAAAGCTCACGCTCGTCGCCGAGCTCGATCTTGACCCCGAGCACCTCGCCGCGGCCGAAGAGGTTGGTGGTGGAAAGGGCAACCCGACCGTAGAGACCGTCGTTGTCGTTCCAGCCGCCGCCGAGATCCAAATTCCAACGGTCGGGATCCGTGCCCTGAATGATCAGGTTGACGGTTCGCGGCTCCTTCTCAGGCTCGGGCGGCTCCTTCTCAGGCTCGGGCTCCGCTGGTGGGTTGGCGTCGGGGACGGCGGTTTCAGGGGACTCGATCTCGATCGGTTTGGCTGGCGCGGTCTGGGCGGCTGCCGGCAAGGCCATGAGTGATCCCCCGACCAGAAGTCCAATGAAAGCGGCGACGAGAATCCGGCGAAGGTTCATGTCGAGATCAGCTAGCAAATACCGGGCCAATCGGCCTCGACCCGAGCCGAGTCCACTGGTCATGACCTCTGCTACAGCTGTCGTCGCGATAAGGCTCGCCAACTGGACATTACAAACACTGCCCGGTATTCTGCACCATACATTCACCGTATGTTTTTGCTTCCAGCTCCCGGCGAGTGGAAGCCGACGAGACGAAAGGAGTTGCGATGTTTCGGAGTATGCGCATCCTTGCTGCGGGCTTGGCGATGTGCCTGGCGATGAGCCTGGCCTGGGCTCCCTCGATTCTGGGGCAATCCCAGGCGACAACGGGCGTGATCGAGGGAACCGTCACAGACGAGAGCGGGGCGGTGCTGCCCGGGGTCACGGTGGCGCTCACGAATACCGCGACCAATTTCGAGAAGGTGCTGATCACGGATGCCCGAGGGCGTTTTCGTGGCTTGTTGCTGCCGCTTGGTCCCTATCGGGTCACGGCCAGTCTCGAAGGCTTCGCGACTCTGGTGCGTGAAGGCATCGAGTTGACCGTCGGCCGGACGATCAGGCTGAATCTGACGATGCAGGTTTCGGCCACGGAAGAGGAGATCGTGGTGACAGGGGAGGCTCCGCTGATCGAGACCACAAATACCTCGAATTCAGTGCGGGTCGATCGCAAGACCATCGAAGGTATTCCCAACAATGGGCGCAACTTCCTCGAGTTCACCAAGCTCACTCCTGGGGTCTCGATTGTCCAGGGTCCGGACGGTGACGAGCTGACGGTCAACGGCCAGCGTGGCATCCAGAACAACGTCATGGTCGACGGCGCGGACTTCAACAATCCGTTCTTCGGCGAGCAGCGCGGCGGCCAACGTCCCGCCTTCACCTCCAACATCGACGCGGTGCAAGAATTTGTCGTCATCGCCGACGGCGCCCCGGCGGAATTTGGTCGTGCGTCGTCGGGTTTCATCAGCGTCGTCACCAAGTCGGGCTCCAACGACATCAAAGGCACCGCCCATCTGTTTTACAAGGATGACTCGTTGTCGACCAAGGCCGAGCGGGAAGACGGCTCGCGGGAGCCGAAGTTCGACTTTGAGCAGAGTCAAATCGGTTTCACGATCGGCGGGCCGCTGGCAGCCGATCGGATCTTCTACTTCGCTGCCGGTGACCTGCAAGACGGCACGTCGACCAAGCAGCGTGACCCCACCCGGATCGAGCAGCGAGTGGTCGATGCGCTTGCTGCCCTCGGCAGCCCTAATGAGAACGCACCGATCGATCGCACCGACGATCACATCGCTGCGATCGCCAAGGTCGATTGGCACAGCAGCAAGCGGAATCTGTTGACCCTGAGGTTCAACTACACCGACTCCGAGCAGGCCAATGGCACCTTCGACGTCGACTCTTGGGGGGCGTCCGCCAACGCCGTCGAAAAAAGCTCCTCGTGGTCGGTCAACGGTTCGTTCATCTCGAACATCAAATCAACGTTCCTCAACGAAGCGCGTTTCCAATTCGCCCGCGAGGATCGTCCGCGTCCCTATGAGGGACCCACCATCGCTGGCACCGATCGTCCCTTCCCGGACATCGCCTTCGACTTCCTGCGCTCCTATCGGTTCGGTATGCCGTTTTTCATCCCGGTGCAGTACCACGACACCCGTTGGCAGTTCAACGACAACGTCTCGTGGCTGGCGGGGGACCACAGCTTGAAGGGGGGGGTCGAGCTCAACTTGACGGCCGCCTCACAGACCTTCATTGGTTTTGCCAACGGTCGCTTCATTTTTGGCTCCACCGACGGCTTCTTGAACTACGTCGCGAATCCCAACTATGTCGAGTGCTCCGATGGCAGCTCGTCACAAACGGGAGCCTGCCCCGCAGGTACGGATATCACCGGTCCAGTGTTGCTTTATCTGCAGCAAGCCGGAGTTGGCGGGCTATCGGTCGAGGAGTCTGGAACCCAGACCATCAGCCAGAAAGAGCCGGCGATCTTCATCCAAGATACCTGGCAGCCATCGGCCAACGTTACGATGAATTTGGGTCTCCGCTGGGAGGCGCAGATCCAGCCCGACCCGATCACCCCGGCGAGCGAGGTTTTCTATGCCCCGTTCATCGGGCAGACGGTGAATGGGCAGACCTTCCCGTCCGATGGTGAAATCCCTTCCGACTACGACATGTGGCAGCCGCGCTTCGGCATTTCCTGGGCCCCCAAAGGTGATGGCAAGACGGTGGTGAGAGCCAATGCCGGCCTCTACTATGCTCGCATTCCGGGATTGTCCCTTGCCTCCAGCCGGTCGACCAACGGTAGCCGCGGACAGAGTTTGTTCCGCAACAGTGCGTTGATTCCGATTCTGGGCTCGCCACCGCCAATCACGGAGTTGATTCCGCAGAGCTCGATCGGCGACCCGTTCCTTCCGGACGTTTTTGTCTTCGACGAAGATTTTCGCAACCCACGGACAACCGCCTTCGCGGTGGCGGTCGAACGCCAGGTCGCGACCAACGTGTCGTTGTTGTTGAAGTACAACTATGCCGAGACCGACTACTTGACCCGTTTCGCCAATCGCAACGATCCGCTTCTCGGCTCGCCTTGGGGTACGGGTCTGGCGCCAGGTGGTTTCAACGGTATCAACACCTTGACGGTGGTCGAGTCGACCGCGTCCAGCCGTTACTCCGGGGCGACGGTGGGTGTCACCAAGCGGGCCGGCAAAGTTCAATTCCAGGCCTACTACACCTACTCCAAAGACAAGTCGGACGACGATAACGAGCGCGATCCGTTCTCGTTCCGTTATGCCCGCATCACGGATCTCGATGCCGAGTGGGGCTACTCCGATCGCGACCAGCGAGATCGGTTCAATGCCTGGCTCCTGTGGCAAGCGCCGTGGGGTATCAACGTCAACAGTCGTTTCACTTACCGCTCGGCGCAGCCGCAATCGATCACCGAGACCGGCGCCGTTGCCGCGTCACCGCAAGATCGCATCAATGCGGATGGCTCCGTGACCCAGCGCAACCTGGGCCGCAAGAACAACAAGTTCTCTTCGGTCGATTTGAGGTTGTCCAAGGTTTTTCCGGTAGGGGGCAAAGATCTCGAAGTGATCTTCGAAGGTTTCAACATGTTCAACAGCTCGAACTTCTTGAAGCCCGGGGCTGTTGATCTGGTCTTCAACTTCGACGGTACGGTCCAAAGTGGTCTCGGCGACCCTCGTCAATTCCAGGCTGGTGTGCGGTTGACCTTCTAGGTTAGATCGCGATCGCACAGAAACAGCTGAGTTGAAAAGCCGAGTCCGTCAGGGGCTCGGCTTTTCCGTTTTGTGAAGCGATCCCAATTCGACCACGAATGGTCCCGGCGAGCGTCGCTGCGGTAGGCTCAGCCGCAACGATGAGCTACTGCCTTAAATGAACGACTGTCGTATCTGCCGTCGGCGATGCCGTCCGCCTCGCAGGAGACTTCCATGACTTCCGAGATTTTCGACCCCCAAGCTTGGAGGCCCGTCGAGGGCTTCGAATTCAACGATATTACCTATCATCGCGCGCTCGATCAGGGAACGGTTCGTATCGCCTTCGATCGGCCCGCGGTCCGCAACGCCTTCCGTCCTCAGACGGTGGACGAGCTGTATACCGCGCTCGATCACGCCCGCCAGTGGAGCGATGTGGGGTGCGTGTTGCTGAGCGGCAATGGGCCGTCCCCAAAAGACGGCGGGTGGGCCTTCTGTTCCGGCGGAGACCAGCGGATCCGCGGTCGGGACGGTTATCGATACGAAGGCCCGGACGGACCCGATCCCGCCCGGCTCGGCCGTCTCCATATCTTGGAGGTTCAGCGCCTGATCCGTTTCATGCCCAAGGTGGTGATCGCCGTGGTTCCCGGTTGGGCGGTCGGAGGTGGCCACAGTTTGCACGTGGTCTGTGACCTGACTCTCGCCAGCCGCGAACACGCCGTCTTCAAGCAGACCGATGCCGATGTCGCCAGCTTCGACGGTGGTTATGGCTCGGCGCTGTTGGCACGGCAAGTTGGACAGAAGCGAGCCCGCGAAATCTTCTTTATTGGCCGCGACTACTCGGCACAAGAGGCTTATGAGATGGGTATGGTCAACGCGGTGGTGCCGCACGCCGAGCTCGAGAGCTTTGCTCTGTCCTGGGCGGCGGAGATCAACACCAAAAGCCCTACTGCGATTCGTATGCTGAAGTTTGCTTTTAATGCCTGTGACGATGGTTTGGCCGGACAGCAGATTTTTG
>JAJCXQ010000024.1 GCA_029263355.1 Acidobacteriota bacterium
TTGACTTGGGAAATGATGATCGCCTTCTCCGGCGCCTCGGTGGTCGCCGGGATCTCT
This sequence comes from Acidobacteriota bacterium, assembly GCA_029263355.1. GTDB lineage: Bacteria > Acidobacteriota > Thermoanaerobaculia > Multivoradales > J023 > JAAELT01. Next base: position 58 of record JAJCXQ010000024.1, read on the forward strand.
TCGCCAGTGGCTGTTGCGGCCCACGCCAGAGCGAGGCTCGCCAGAATGATCGATTTAGAGTTCATTGGTTTTTCCTTGAAGAACGCAGAGCGTTACTGGCCACAGATCGGTGACGCGGATGGGTTGAAACACTGGGACGAAAAGCTGCTTTGCCAAGTCCCGTTGGATTGGCAGGTTCGCTTGGTGGCGCGGGTGCCGATACCGGTTGGACAGTTGGTGGGATTGATGTAGCAGATGGCCCCTGCACTGTATGTCTTGGTGCCCTCGGTACAGGTTGCTGGGCCCCATTTGAGAGTGATCGTCGAACCCGACGAAGTGGTTGAGAGGGCGCTGCCCCCGACCACCGCGACCAGCTGGTTTGTGATGCCGTTGATCGACTGCACGCCGGTTGCTGGCGGACCCTGTGGGCCGGTGGGACCTTGCGGCCCTGGGGGGCCCTGGGGGCCTGTCGGGCCCGGCGAGTCCGCTGCGGTCTGGACGCTGCCGTCAGGGAAGACAAAGCCGCCGAGATCACTGGCTACGACCCCAGCGACGGTCAGTCGTTCGCCCGGTGCAGTGGTGCCCACTCCAACATATTGGGTTGGGTAGACACGGACGGCACCAGCGTCCGACGCGCCGGTGTCGTCGTTCGGCGAGCTGATGATCAGCGCGGTCGAGACGTGACCCAACGCTAGGCCGAGGGCGTCGCCGGACTGCCCGCCGAGAAATTGCAGCTGGATCGAGCCGTCGGCGCCCGAGTAGAGCTGGGCGTAGCCGTTGCCGGTGAACGGTTGCGGCGCCCCGACCAACAGGTCGGGCACCCCGTCGCCGGTGAGATCGCCGACACCATCGACAGCCCGCCCCATGTAGTCCATCGCAAACCTGCCGGGAATGGTTCTCAGCACGCTGCCGTCTTTGCCGGAGAAAACGCGAGCGAAGCCGGTGGGACCAAACGGGGCGCCGGCGATAATGTCGGCATAACCGTCACCGTTGATGTCGTTTGCACCGTCGACCGAGAACCCAAGATAGTCGGGGAAGACGTCGCCGGTGAAGGTGTGGAGCAGCGCACCGTTGGCGCCGGAGTAAACGGTCACCTGGCCGAAACCGCTGGCTCCGGCCGGGGCGCCGATGACGATGTCCGCCTTACCATCGTTGTTGACATCGCCGGCATTGGCGACGGCGGTGCCGAACTCGCTGCCGGTAACGCCGTCGGTGAAGGTGAACATCACGGATCCGTCGAAGCCGGAATGGACGTTGGCATAACCGACTCCGGGTGAGAAGCCGCGCGCCGGAGCGCCAACCACCACATCGGCATGGCCGTCGTTATTGAGATCACCCATGCCGTCGACCGCGCCGCCGAACTCGTCGCCAGCATTGTTGCCTGCCAGGGTGTGGATCAGTGCACCGGTCTGGCCGGAATAGATGTAGGCGAAGCCCGGTTGAGTGGCGCCGGTGGACAGGAATGGCTCGCCGACGATCACATCGTCGACCCCGTCGCGGTTGACGTCGCCCGCTCCCGAGACCGCGTTGCCACGATAGGCCTGGTAGGTGTTGCCCGTCACCGACATCAGCAGCGATCCGTCGATCCCCGAGTAGACGTCGGCACGACCGTTCGAGGTGACAATGGAGGAGTCGTTGGGAATGCCGATGATGATGTCGTCGGTGCCATCGCTGTTGATGTCGCCGGCTCCGTCGACCGAGAAGCCCAGCTGATTAGGCCAGGCGGTGCCGAGGAAGGTGAGCGATGGGCTGCCGACGGCCGAGCCCGCGAAGCTGACGTTCAGATCCTGGCTCAGTGGACGGAGATCGTCGAGTTGCGGCGACGAAGAGGATTTGAGACAGGCCGTCGAGCTGCGATCTTGCAGGCCGGTTGAACAGGTGGTTGTCGCTTTCGCCAACGCGAAGTCGCCGATTGAAGTCTTAGCGCCGACTGCCACTGGAGTGGCCAGCACGTGGTCGAGGGTCGCCTCGTCGTCGGAGATGTCCTGGAAGCGACCATAGTGGTTGAGCAATAGCACCACACGTCCGTCGTCCTTGACCAGGACCAGGTCGATGGGGTTGCGGCCGTCGAGGTCAACGGCGCGGGCGAGGGCGGTCCCAGACTTCTCCGGCAGATTCGCTTGGGATGTCTGGTCCTGAAGCTCACCTGCGGAGTCGAGCAGCAGTCGGTCGCCGTCTTCAGCGTCCACCAGGTAAACGTCGAGAGTGCCGTCGCCATCGAAGTCGGCCCACAGCGTTGGTAGTGAAGTGGTGGGTCGAGAGTATGCCGCCGGCGCACAGAGTGCGATGAGGGTGAGGGTTGCAAGGGTTTTCTTGATCATCATCTGTTCTCACTTCCTAGAAGCCGCAGACCGGAGACGGTCCGGGGTTGAAGCACTGCGACGAGGAGATTTCCTGCCAGGAGCCATCAGGATTACAGGACAGTTTCTGCGCCCGGAACCCAAAGGAACAGGGCACTTCGTTGCCGCCGGTGTAGCAGATCGCGTTGGGGGAATAGGTTTTGTTGGAGTAAGTACAGAAGGCTGTCGACGAATTGATCGTGACTGTCGAGCCGCTGGTGGAAACCGAGGCTGAACCGCCACCGACGATCCCGAGGGCCGGTCCGCCCTGGCCGTTGAGGGCGGTAATGCTCTGTCCCGGCGGTCCGGTGGGACCGGTGGGACCGGTAGGTCCAGCCGGGCCAGGGTTGCCGGCGGGTCCTGGTGACGTCGCAGTGGCTTGCACTGTGTTGTCGGGGAAACGCAAGCCACCCTGAGTGCTCTCGATCGGTCCGACCACACTCAGGCGATCCGACGGCGTCAACGTATTAACCCCGACGTTGCCTGAGCCATCAACGAACAGGTTCTGAGTCATCGGGTAGATGAGACCGAGCTTGGGCACCGAGCTGGCTCTCAGACAGGTGTCGAGCGTGCCTTGGTCCTGGATCGACCGACCGCAGATCGGGAACGCAGGCACGGGCAGGGGTGCTTTGAACGGCACCGCTGGGGTTGCTCGTTGGATCAGGCGGTGATCAAGATTTACCTCGTGGGTGCGTTCGTGCAGCGACCCGTCTTCCATGACCAACAAACGTCCGACTCCAGACGGATCGACAATCCATAGGTCTAGGGTTCCGTCACCGTCGAAGTCTGCCGTCACCGCGTCGGTGGTGATTCCCTGGCCACTCGCCGCCGATTGGGCGAGGAGCGAAAGGCAGAGGGCTGCAAAATACCAGCGTCTATGTTTCAATGCTCCGTCCTCCTTGGGTCACCCTCGTCCAGCGCGGAATGCGTCAGGTGGGGCGACATATAGGAGGGAGTCAATGAGACGGCGGATTACTTTGGTGTTGTATAGATAAGTGAAAATATGTGATCGGGCTGTGGCAGTTGCGGTCCCAGAGACCGACGTTGCAGGTCGCGACGAACCCCTGTTCTCGAAACACGTGGCGTTACGCTTCAATCCCGTGCTTCGACCAACTCGAAAAAGGCCTTCGCCACCTCGTCCGGGTTTCCCGCAAGGCGACGGATACCCCCCTCGGGCGTCCAGTCGGGGGGCAAATGCTTGCGGTAGGTGGACCACAGGAAACGTTTATCGAACAGTGCGATGACGCCGGTGTCTTCCGGCGAGCGGATCAGCCGACCAGCGGCCTGCACGACCCTAGTCATACCAGGGACGACAAAGGCGTATTCGAAGCCGCGCTCAAAACGCTCGTCGTAGTAGGCCTGGAGCAATTGCTGCTCGAGGGTGACCGCGGGCAGGCAGGGTCCAACAACAGCGACTGCCTTGAGCACGTCGCCGGGGTAGTCGACACCTTCGGCGAAGACGCCGCCTGCTACCGCCAGCAGGAGGACGTCGCCGAAGATCGCCTCGCGCAAGGCGTCGAGGATGTCCTGGCGCTGGTTGTCGCTGTCCCCCCGGCTCTGGATCAGAACACGTTTGCGGGTGGTCGACAACATGCTGGCGACCTCGCTCAAGAAGGCGTAACTGGGGAAGAGAGCCAGGCAGTTGCCAGGCACCGCGTCGGCGAAGCCGGCGAGACGCTGGGCGATCACTGGGTAGTTGGCGGGACGTTCACGCCAGGTGGTGGCGACGGTGGTGTCGACCACCACTTGACGGTTCTCGATCGGGAACGGGTTGGGCACCGACAGCGGGACGGTGCGCGCCGGATCGAAGCCTAGTAGGTCGCGATAGAATTCGTGGGGGGATAGGGTCGCTGATAGCGCCAGCACCGAGTGGCAGCGGTTGATGACACCACCCAGGAAGCGACTGGGGTCCTTACATAGGATGCGGAAACTGTAGTCGTGCAGATTGCGCTCGAAGGTGTGGCTGAAGGCGTTGTCCGAGAGCACCAGCGCGTTGAGAAACTTGAGGTAGTCGAAGTAGAGCTCGACGAAAAGATCATCGGCGGTCAACGTCCGCGTTTCACGACGGTGCTCCAGGTAGTCGACGAAGGCGCGGTCGAGCTTGTGACGCAAATGCCACAACGCGTCCTCGGGCAGCGCTTGCTCGAGGGACCAGGACTTGGGATCGCCGGGGGGCTGGGCGTCCGCTACGTTTTCGTAGATCAGCCGCTCGAGATCAAAACACAGACCGGCAAGCTCACCGTGGATCGGCGCGCCACCGCTGCCAACGGCCTCGCCGGCCCGGCGGGCCGCATCCGAGCTCAACGACGGGCTGTAGTAGCTACGGCCACGGTCGACCAGGTTGTGGGCTTCGTCGATGACCAGGATGGTGTTGGAAAGGTCGGCTTCGGGGGATAGCTCCGACAACGCGACGTAAGGATTGAAGGCGTAGTTGTAGTCGCAGACCGCAGCCTGCACCAGACCGGAGAGCTCGAGACTGACTTCGAACGGGCACACCACTTCACGACGGGCGGCGGCGTAGATGTCGTCGGGCTGAAGGGTTTCGAGATCAGACAACAGCCGTTTGGTGAGCCGGCTCTGCTGCATCTTCAGGTAGTACTCCTTGGCGTAGTCGCAGTACTCCTCGTGACAGAGCACCTGATCATTGGCGCACATTTTGGACTTGGCCCGCAGACGCAGGGAGCGGAAGGCGCCAACCTGATTGAGCAGCATCAGGACCCCGGTCGCCATGTCCTGCTGCAGCGTCTTGGCGGTGAGCACGAATACCTTTTTGTCATGGGCGAGGGCATATTGCATCGCTGGGTACAGACTAGCGACGGTTTTACCGATGCCGGTTGGCGCCTCGATCAGCAGATGCTCCCGCTGCTCTAGCGCCAGGGCTGCTGCCTCGATGATGGTGTCTTGCCCAGGTCGCTTGTCGGGATACGGGAACTCCAGATTCTCGGCCGCTGCGTAACGTGCTTTGCGAGCCTTCTTTTCAGAGCGAAAACTGCGGATCAGGCTGTTGAGGCGACGGTGGATCCCGGTTGCCAGCTGCTCGAGGTCGAACGCCACTGGCTGACGAGCCACCGTGTCGCTGCCGATCTCGATCAAGATCAGCTCAACCTTGACGGTCGAGCTGCCGTTGGTGGGCAGGTGCTCGCCGCTTTCGTGCAGCAGCAGAGCGTACAGCGCCGCTTGTTTCTCGTAGAGCTCACGGGTCGCTGGCAACAGCTGGGCGCCACGGCGTACCGATTTGATCTCTTCCACGACAACGGCGCCTTCTTTGTCTCGGCGCAGGCCGTCGATGCGGCCGTTGATCGTCACCCGCCAACCGTGGTGGGTGAAGGTGTGCTTGATCGTCACCTCGCGGCGATAGGTGGGATCGTCCGCCAGGGCCTGCTCTTGATACCGATTATGGATCGCCTGGCCGAGCCACATGCGCTCGTAGCCGCCGCGTCCGGCAAAGCCGATCGAGCGCAGTAGCTTGGCGTCGAGCAGGTCAGCGACCGCGAGGTCGATGGTGCGCTGTTGGAAGTCGAAGCGAGGTGCCACGGGCGACAAGTATAGAGGGTTCGAAGAGTGTTCTCGCTCAGAGGCGTCGAGTCTGTCGGGATAATGTTGTTTCTCAGGCCAGTAAAAGGTATAGGCTCACAACGATGTTCAGATCCGGGTCTCGCCACCATCATCGCTTGGCTCGCTTTGGCAATGGCTTGCTCGCGCTGTGGCTAGCCATCAGCCTGCAGTGGATGCTGCTGCCAGCTGAGGTCTTCAGCCTCGGCGAAGAGTGCGTTATGGCTTGCAGCTTGACCGGTGACCGGTCCTGTTGCTGCAGTGGGCGGGAGTCGGCGGAACACTCCAAACACGGCTCCCATTCGATGCTGTCCCGACCCGAGCTCGAGGCTCCGGGCGGCGTTTGCCCGACCCTCGCGACTTCGGTCGCCGACCAACGGGTCGATGGCAAACCGTTGCTGCGCAGCCGTTTCCGGGTCGCCGTCGAGCTCGACGCCAGTGGCTTGTGGGCGGTGGCGGAGGCCTCAGATACGTTGCGCCGCGTTGTTGATCTGTCCACCCTGCCGCGTCCTCCTCCGTCTGCTTCTCGTTCGCGCTCCGTCTCTACATAGGCTTCGTTTCGCACCCGAGTGGTCTCGGTGACCTGACGGGTCATCCAGCTGCAGGAAGATCAGGTCGGGATGTTTGTCGACGGCACCCGTACCTTTGCCGCCGGTCCTGCACGGATGGACTCCAACATCAGCCATGTCGGTAGCCATTCCGCCCAGAGCTTGCGGGTGGTCAAGGGACCTTATGCCCTGGCGTGGGGTGCGGGTACTCTCGCCGCGCTCGACATCGAGACCATCCGGCCAAACTTCACCTCCGATGATTTCCAATGGAACGGCAGCCTCGGCGTGCTTTACGGTGACAACGCGAGCAACCTGGACGCCCACGCCGGAGTTTGGGGCAGTAGCGATCGGTTCCGCTTTTATGTCGGCGGCGGACGTCGCGACGGGGACGACTACCAAGCCGGCGACGGCTCGCAGGTGCCAGCGGACTACGAGTCGACGGAGACCCGCTTTCGCTTTGGCTTCAGACCGAACGAAAATCTGGTGATCGACGCCAGCGGTGGCTACCAGGAGCAGTTCGACCTCGACTATCCGGGCCGATTGCTCGATGCCACCTACTTTTACGCCCGTTCCGCCGCCATCGATCTCAACTGGAACGGCGACGGAGCGGTCTCCGAGGTGTACGGTCAGTTCTACTCGAACCGCAAAGACCATCGGATGAACAACGACGAGAAGCCCACCGCTCAGCCGGCGGCGGGACGGATCCCACCATTCGCTATCGCGGTTGACTTACCTACCGAGTCGAACACCCAGGGTGGTCGATTCCGGCTGCGCTTCGATCGTGACACCACCGAGTGGAGCTTCGGCACAGACTATTACCGGGTTGAGCAGACGGCGAGCCGGACCGTCTCGCGTCGCTCTAACGGCTTCGTGCTGTTCGAGGATGTGGTCTGGCCGGATGCCGAGGTCGAGAACCTCGGAGGCTGGGGGCAAGGCGTGTGGAGCGTCGGGCGCGCCCGTTTGGGCGCCACCGTGCGGGTCGACGAAGTTGACGCCAGTGCCGACGATCTTTCGCCGTTTTATGTCGCCAACACGAGTGGCTCGCCCAATCAGAGCGAGACCAATGTCAGTGCCGCGGTCAGCGCCACGATCGATGTCGACGAACATTGGTCGTTGAACGTTGGCGTCGGGCGTGCGGTGCGCACCGCGACGGTACTCGAGCGTTTTTCAGACCGTTTTCCGTCAACCAAATTTCAGCTCGCCGCCGAGTTCATGGGCAATCCGTTGCTCGATCCGGAAGAGAGTCTGGAGCTCGACGTCGGAGCCCGTGGCGTTTTCGGAGACGGTGGCTCATTGGGCGATCTGGTGGTTGATGTCGAAGTCTTCTATCGCGAGATCGACAACTACATCACCGTGGTTCCGGACTCCGGTCTTTCACGTCGCCTACCGCTGAGCCCGCCGACTGTCTACCGTTATGTCAATGGCAGTCAGGCCACCTACTTTGGCGGTGAGCTGATGTTGCGGCATCGCATCAACGGGGCGGTCTCCTGGCGTGGCTCATTGAGTTACGTTCATGCTGAGGACGAAGCCCTCGATGAACCGGCGCTCGGCATCGCGCCACTACACGGCGAAGTTGGCGTCCGTTTTCATACTCTCGGGCAACGGCTGTGGATCGATCTCGCAACCCGCTTCGCGGATCGTCAAGATCGGGTGGCGGCCAGTCGCTTCGAGCAGGAGACGCCAGGGTATACGGTCTACAATCTGGCCATTGGGCTCGAGATCGCTGGGGGCTGGTCACTCAACGCCGCCGTCGAGAACCTGAGTGATCACGCTTACGCCGATCATCTCAACTCGCCGAATCCCTTCACCCGGATGCGGATTCTCGAGATCGGTCGCAACGCCCGCGTCGGATTCACCTACGGTTTCTGATCGACATGACCAGGTCGATTGAGAGGGGTTGCGTCGGCTCGTGGGTTGTCGGGGTAAGCAACTCCGGGCTCTGATCTGCGGGCCGCCGCCGACCGAGGCGGCGGATTCGCTCAAACCGCAAGGTTTCCTGTTACCCTGCGGGCCTTAGCCGGGACAACTCGTGATCAAAAGGGGAATCGGATGGTGGATGAAGTCGCTCGCAAGTTGGTGGAAATTGTTGACACAACCGCAGAGAAGCTCCGATCCTTGGACGCCGCTGTCGCGAGCGCCAAACCGGCTGCCGACAAATGGTCGATTCAAGAGATCTTGGGCCACTTGGTGGACTCGGCGGCCAATAACCATCAGCGTTTCGTGCGTGCTCAGCTCGTCGACAGTCTCACCTTCCCGAAGTACGAACAGGATTCTTGGGTCAGCCTCCAGGCTTACAACGAAACGCCATGGCCCGAGCTGATTGAACTGTGGCGGCTCGCCAACCGTCATTTGGCCCGCGTCATTGGACGTATCCCCGAAGCTCAACTGTTGACCTCGTGCCGGATCGATCCCTACAAACCGGTCACTCTGAAATTCTTGGTCGAAGACTACCTCGTCCACCTGGAGCATCATCTTCGCCAGATCGCCGCTCAGAGTTAGGCCGTCGAATCGCCGATCTGTCACTTCGATGGCCAGGTCGTTGATGCGCGTTTCGGGTCGGCGCATGAGGCCTTGGGGATCAAACTCCCATAATTCGTTGACCTAGACTCAGGGGGAAGGGCGTTCAGAGGCTTCGGTGGCTCTTGTCGGTCATGGATCTGTGATTGGATCGGGGATCGGCTGAGGGTGACAGCTCTGACTCTATCGCTTGCCAACCGGATGTGCCTCCGTTAACCTCCCCGGGGTTGATCCGTTGCGAAGCGATAGCTCATGCAGGCCCCGTCCAACCCATCGCGCAGTGAGCGCAGACAGATTGGGCGCAGTCAGGGCGCCGGCAGACCAAAGCCGGCAAACCAACGCTTGCAGGCCAGGCGCTTGCGGATCGAGCGCTGGCGGATCGGGCGCACATAGGTTGGGTGCGAAACGGCGGCGAGCAGGCTGTCCAAACAATTGCGAGGAACTTTTAGATGGCGCAGGACCAATTCGGGAATCAGATCAACAGGCCCAAATTCGAACCACCCTCCGTCTCTCCCAATGTCATTCGGTTGGCGGTGATTGCTGCAGTCGTGGGATTGATCATCAGCACCAGCTTTTATCAGGTCGAGTCCGATGAGGTCGGCGTCGTGCTACGTTTCGGCGTGCA
>JAJCXQ010000025.1 GCA_029263355.1 Acidobacteriota bacterium
TCTGGGAGCTGGTGCTGGGGGCCGCGCACCCGGACGTCGCCTCGAGCCTGAACAATCTCGCGATGCTCCACAAGGCCCAGGGGGAGTACGCGAAGGCGGCACCGTTGTATGAGCGCTCGCTTCAGATCCGCGAGCAGGTGCTGGGGGCCGAGCACCCCGACGTCGCCTTGAGCCTGAACAATCTCGCGAGTCTCCACCAGGACCAGGGGGAGTACGCGAAGGCGGCGCCGTTGTTGGAGCGCTCGCTTCAGATCCTTGAGCAGGTGCTGGGGGCCGAGCACCCCGACGTCGCCACCGTTCTTAAAAATTATCTCTCAGTCTTGCGTGAACTGGGCCGCAATCAAGAGGCGGATGAGTTGGAGGCCCGCATCGGAGTAATGCCAAAAGGGACTTCCGGAAGCTGAAGTCAGGCTTAGCGGGAGTCGTTCTCAAAAAAGGCCGTTTTTGAGAAGTGATGCAGAGCTCCCGCCGGGCAACGGCAACATCGGCACTTCCGTTCTCAAAAACCTGCCTTGAAATGATCCTCTCGAAATGCCATGCTCGTAGCGAGTTTCGATAACACGTTGGGAGTGGAACGAAAATGCGAATCGGCTACGCTCGCGTCTCGACCCAGGAACAAAACCTCGACCTTCAAACTCAGGCCCTCGAAGGTGCCGGGTGTGAGCGGGTCTTCAGCGATACCGCCTCCGGAGCCAGGGCCAACCGGCCGGGTCTCCAGGAGGCGCTATCGCACGCTCGCGAAGGGGATGCCCTCGTCGTCTGGAAGCTCGATCGACTCGGTCGTAGTGTCAAAGGCCTCGTCGACCTCGTTCAGCAGCTCGAGAAGCGACGTGTCGACTTCGCCAGTCTGACCGATGCGATCGACACCACGACGCCTGCAGGGCGCTTCTTCTTCCATGTCATGGCATCGCTGGCTCAGATGGAGAGAGAGCTGATCGCTGAGCGGACGCGTGCCGGCCTCGAAGCCGCTCGGCGGTTGGGTCGCACGGGCGGCCGACCCAGGAAGATGACTCCCAAGAAAGTCGAATCTGCTAAGGCTCTCTTGGCTGGCGGGACACCTCCAAGAGATGTCGCTGAGAGCCTCGGTATCTCGGTCCCCACGCTCTATCGTTGGCTTCCAGCAACTGGAAGCGATAGATAACTCCTGACTGGGCAGCCTCGAGGAGGGAGATCAACTTGCAAGCGGACCCGGTCAAGGTTTTCGTTTCCTACACCCAGGCTGATCGAGCGTGGGCCGAGTGGATCGCGTGGCAGCTCGACGATGCCGGCTATGAGCCCACTCTCCAGGCGTGGCACTTCCGCCCTGGCTCGAACTTTGTTCAGCAAATGAACCGGGCGATCAAGGAAGCGGATCGAACGATCGCCGTTCTTTCGCCAGACTACGAAAAATCGACATTCGGTTTCGCGGAATGGGCGTCGGCGTTCGCCCAAGACCCCACCGGCGTGGCTGGCAAGTTGGTGCCGGTCAGGGTCGAGCCCTTTGATGTCGAAGGCTTGCTGGGACAGATCGTGTACATCGATGTGGTTGGCTTGGAAGAGGCTTCAGCGCGGGTGCAACTCCTCAACGGTCTACGTGGCCCGCACAAGCCCGATACAGCGCCGGTATTCCCGAAACAGAAACGCCATCGCGAGAAACTGTATCCGGCTGGTCTGCCGTCCCGTTGGAACGTACCGCACCAGCGCAACCGATTCTTTACCGGCCGCGATGAGGTCCTGGAACAACTCCACCAGGCATTGAACCGAAAAGGCTCCGCGGCGCTCGGCCAGGCGATCAGTGGCCTGGGTGGGATCGGTAAGACGCAGACGGCCGTCGAGTTCGCGTATCGCTACCGCGACGAGTACAAGGCGGTGTTGTGGGCACGCGCGGAGTCCGAAGCGGAGCTCATCGCCGGGATGGTCGACATTGCCAAGGTCCTGGAGCTACCAGAAAGAGATGCGGAAGAACAGGAACTGGCGGTCCAAGCCGTGAGGCGATGGATGGCGGAGCACCCGTCTTGGCTCTGGGTGCTCGACAATGCGGACACCCCGAGCATCCTGACGCGCTTTCTGCCGATCGCACCCCGTGGGCACCTTCTGGTGACGTCGCGGGCCGAGAACTTTGACGTCCTCGAGATGGATCCGCTCAAGGTCCCAGTGATGTCGCCTGAGGAAGCGATCAACTTTCTTCTGGAACGTACTCGCCGCCTCGATCCGCCGGCTGAGGAGAAGGAGGCCGCCGCCAACTTGGCCGAAGAGCTCGGCCACCTGCCGCTAGCGCTTGAGCAGGCAGGCGCCTATATCAGCGGTCATCAAACGCGTTTTGTGGATTACCTGGCGAGCTACCACCGCCGCCGCTTGCAGCTGCTGGGCAAGGGGCAGCTGCGGGACGGGCGTCAACCGGTAGCGACGACCTGGTCGTTGAACTTCGAGCAGGTCGCAGCCGCCTCGCAAGCAGCGGCCGAACTTCTGCAGCTGAGTGCGTTTCTCGCCCCTGATCGAATACCGATCGAACTAATAATCGGCGGTGCTGAGAAACTGGGTCCGGCCTTGTCCGCAGCCCTGGAAGGCGCCGCGGTAGATCCGCTGTTGATCGATGAGCTCCTGGAGCCGCTGAGCCGCTATTCGCTGATCGAGCGAGACCAGGAAGGCCGGGCGTTCGGCGTCCACCGAATGGTGCAAGCGGTGGTGAGAGATGCCCTGGCGACGCAAATCCGGCGCAGATGGGCTGAATGCGCGGTAGAGGGTTTGAGGCTGGCGTATCCCGGTCCGGAGTTCGCAGCCTGGTCGCGTTGTGACCGACTCGTTCCCCATTGGCGAATGGCCGCTCATTGGATCGATCAGTACGCTCTGGAATCCGAAGCCGCTGGAGCTCTGCTCAACCAAGCCGGGGGCTACGCCTGGGCTCGAGCGCGATTCTCCGAAGCCGAGCCGCTGTTCCAGCGCTCCATCGATATCCAGGAGAAGGCGCTGGGACCCGAACACCCGTCGCTCGCCACCAGCCTCAACAACCTAGCGGCCCTGTACCGCACCCAGGGGCGCTACGCCGAGGTCGAGCCGCTCTCCCGGCGATCCATCGAGATCAATGAGAAGGCGCTGGGACCCGAACACCCGTCGCTCGCCACCAGCCTCAACAACCTGGCGACCCTGTATAGCGACCAGGGGCGCAACGCCGAGGCCGAGCCGCTGTACCAGCGATCCATCGATATCCAGAAGAAGGCGCTGGGACCCGAACACCCGTCGCTCGCCACTAGCCTCGACAACCTGGCGACCCTATACCGCGACCAGGGGCGCTACGCCGAGGCTGAGCCGCTGTTCCAGCGATCCATCGATATCACGGAGAAGGCGCTG
>JAJCXQ010000026.1 GCA_029263355.1 Acidobacteriota bacterium
CCTTCCCAGTTGGTGCCGGTGATCGGATTAATGGCGCGACCGAAGGGTAAGCTCATCCGCACTCCAAGCTCTGGAAACGGGTGGTTGTTGACCGGGTGGGCGCCACCGCCGGTGGTCTCGCCGACAATGGTCGCACGTTCCATGTTCTTGAGGTTGTAGGTGAATTCCTCAGCAGCGGAGAAGGTGCGTCCGCTGGTCAACACCCAGATCGGAGTGTCGACCATCTTTGTGCCCTCGACGTGGGCCTGGGTCCAAAACTGCTCGGTGATGTCGCCGCGACGGATGTAAAAGCTGTTGAGGTGCTGCGATTCCTCGAAGAAGTAGCTCGAGATGAGCTGAATCATGGACGGTGAGCCGCCGCCATTCTTGCGCAGGTCGACGATCAAAGCGTCCGCGGACGCCAGGAAGTTCATTGCGGCGACGGCAGTGGCGCCGCCGACTCCGGCGTCGATGAAACCGCGGAGGTCGAGATAACCGACGTTGCCTGGCAGGATGCTGATCTCGCGGAACCCATAGTTACCGCGACGAATGTTTTCGAGGTAACGGGCCCTCATCTGCTCTTCGTCGATCTGCTGTTCGGCGTTGATGTCGCGGGGTGGGATGGGTCGCACACTGAGGTGGAGGTCGTGACTGATCGACTGTAGATCTTCGGTCAGTTGCTGACTGAGGGCGGACAGGTCGAGGTCATCGTAGGCGCCGTCGGTCAGGCGTTGACGAAGATGTGCGTTCATCTTCTCGGCGACATCGGGGAAGATGTAGACCTCCTTCAGGGCTTCGCTGATGTGGTCGACGATCGCCGCGCGATCAGGAGTTGGCGCATCGTCAGCAAAGCTGATTGAGGGCAAGATGGCGAGCAGCCCGAGGCACATCCAATGTTGTCTGACCATAGTTGAGCTCCAGAGACAGTTGAACTTCCGCAAGGCTTGATGGGTCCATGTTCATGTTGTCGGGTTCTTGATCTTGTCGCCGTCACTCAAACCCGAGACAACTTCGATCAGGATGCCGTCGGACAAACCAACTTCGACTTCGCGCCGTTCAAAGACTTGGTCTCCGGTCTCGATTTCGACGAAGGTCTTGCCGTTTTCGAACAGCAGTAGACCTTCATTGATCGCCATGACCTCGTCGCGGCGGGCGAGGACGATATCGGCGTTGGCGGAGTAGTTGGCGCGAATCAGGACGTTGTCTTTGGCCTGGATAGCGGCGCGAATCTCGAATTGGATAGCGCCGTCTTCTTCGACCCCCTTGGGCGCGATGTGCTCGAGTACGGCGTCGAAACGGTGGTCGTCAATCGCGCCGACGGTGAGTACCAACGCCATTCCGGGGCGGATCTTGCCGACTTCAGATTCGTCGACCTGGCCTTCGAAGATCATGTCGTCCATGTCGGCGACGGTGGCGATGGTGGTGCCGTCGTTGAAGGTGTTGGCTTCGATCACCGAGTTGCCGGCCTCGAGCGGGACTTCCAGCACCATGCCGGTCATGGTGGATCGCACCAAGGTATTGGAGGACGAAGCGGACTTTGCCGTTGAGCCCTTGCGTACGATCTCGAGATTATCAATGGCACCGGCGAGCTCTTCGCGGGCGTTTTCGAACGCCATCTCGAAGGCCTGGAAAGAAGAACGCGAAATGGTACCTTCCGTCACCAGCTTCTGGTTGCGTTCGAGATCGAGCTTGGCGTTCTCGAAGCCGATCCGCGCCAAGTTGACCCGATTCTCGCTGTTGTTGAGATTGACCATGTTGGGGATGACGTTGATTTTCGCGATCAAGTCACCTTGCTTGACGATATCCCCAGGCTCGACGTAGAGAGCCTCGATGATGCCAGAGATCTGAGGCTTGATCTCGACCTCTTTCCTTGGCACGACCGAGCCGGTGGCGACTGTTTTTTGAATGATCGTACTGATCGTCGGAGACTCGGTGCTGTAGGTCACCGGTGGCGCTTCGGACTTGGCGTAGAGATAGTAGAACGTCCCGACAAAGGTCGAGAGCAGTCCTAACACGAAAAGGATCATCAGGACTTTCTTCATCACAGGTCACTCCGCCCGCAAGGCATCAACTGGGCTGATCCGGATCGCCCGCTGGGCTGGCACGATGCCGGCCAGGGTTCCCGAAACGATCAGGATCACCAGCGCCAGCACGGCGTGCTGGAGATCGATACCGGGATTCTTGAACATTTGTAGTTGGGCGCCGTTCGCTAGAGCTGAACGGACACCTTCCATGACCCCGACACCAGCCAGTAGGCCGATGTAGCCGGCAGCCGAGGTCAACAGGATGGACTCGAAAACAATTTGCCCCATGATCGAGATCGGTTGGGCGCCAACCGCCCGACGGACACCAATCTCGCGGGTGCGTTCCTTGACGATGATCAACATGATGTTCGACACCCCGATAGCGCCGGCAGCCAAAGTGCCCGCGCCGACAATCCAGATCAGCACGCTGATACCGCTGAACAGCCCCTGAATTTTGTTGAACTCTTCTTCCATGTTGAAATGACCGAAGGCGCGGGTATCGTCGGGCGCCACACGATGGCGGGCGGCGAGCAGCGCCAGCACTTTGTCCTCGACCACTGACGCCGGTACGTCGTCATCCGAAGTAATGGCGAACCAATTGACATAGTTTGGGGTGTTGAAGGCGCTCTGAAACGTAGAGATAGGGATGTAGATGCTCTGCGCCTTGCGGTCGCCTTCGTCACCGCTTTGCATCGGCTCGAACAGGCCGATAACTTTGAAATAGACGCCGTTGATCTCGATCGACTCGCCAATCGGATCTTCCTCTTCGTCGAACAACACCTTCTGGACGCCGGTGCCGATGATTGCGATCTTGCGGCGTTCGGCGAGGTCGAGGTCATTGAGGAAGCGGCCTCGAATGATCGGAATCGCCTCGACCTGGTTGTATTCCGCAATGTCTCCCATGACGCTGAAGGCGCCGGCCTTGTTGCCGCGGGTGACATTGTTGCCACCGCGGTGGCCACCGAGCTGATTACGCGGCGCGACGATCTTGGCCTCGGGGATCTGCCGCCGGATGGCTTCGGTGTCGTCGTTGGTAAGCTCAAAGGAGCGACCGGCGGGCAAGCCGCGGTAGGGCTTGCTAGTGGCCTGTGTCCAAAGGAAGAAGCTGTTGGTTGCTTCATCGGCGAAATCGGCGCTGACGCCATTGCGCAGACCGGAGCCGGATCCCAGCATGATCATCAACAGGAAGATCCCCCAGAAGACCCCGAAAGCGGTCAGCGCCGTACGCAGCTTGTTGCGCGTCAAGGCGTGGTAGATCTCGGTCCAGTTGTCTAAGTCGAACATTGGAGTTTCATCTTGAGGTAGAAGTCATGGCTCAGCTATTCGTCACGCAGTGCCTCGATCGGCCGGATACGCGCTGCCCGGCGGGCCGGGAAGCTGCCGGCCAAAGTGCCAGCTAGGATCAACAACAGGGTCGCAGAGATCGCGATATCGAGGTCGACCGCGGGTTGGACGAAAAAATCGGAGGATGGTAGATGGTCGGCGGCGACCTCGAGCAGCCCAACCCCGGCCACCAGGCCGAGATAACCCGCCACGCCGGTGATCAATACCGCTTCCTGCAGCACCAACCCAATGATCGAGCCGGGGGTGGCGCCGAGCGCCTTACGGACGCCGATCTCACGGGTGCGCTCCTGCACCGAAATCATCATGATGTTACTGACTCCGACGATGCCAGCGAGGATGGTGCCGAGGCCGACGATCCATACGAACAGCCGGATGCCACCCATCAGATTGAGGAAACGCTGGAATTGTTGGAGGTTGTTGTAGATGAACACCGCCCGCTGATCGTCGAGATAGAAGTTGTGGCGTGCCGCCAACTGTTGGCGGATGTCATCACTGATGCGTTGGCTTTCCTCGAGCTCGGCGTCGCCGGTAGTTACCATGATCTGGGCGACCCGATTGGCGCCGCCATAGGCGCGCTGAGCGGTCGACAAGGGCAAGTAGATCTTCTCCATCTCGCCCTGGCTGCCGGCGTCCTGGAAGATCCCCACCACCTTGAACGAAATGCCGTTGATCTGGATCTGCTTACCGAGGGCTGGCTCGCCTTTGAATAGGCCACTCTCGACCAACTCGCCGATGACCGCGGTTTTGCGGTAGTCCGATACATCGAGGGGATTGATGAATCGACCGGCGGTCATCACCGTGTTTTCGACGTGTTGGTGACCGGGGTGGACACCACGGACATCGTAATTGGAGGT
>JAJCXQ010000027.1 GCA_029263355.1 Acidobacteriota bacterium
CCAATATGAAATCGGATTCAGGCTCGCCGTTCCACTGCCAGTCGTCAGGCATATCCTGGAGAACGCCCCACGCCATTGCCCCGGTCGTTTCAGCCCCGAGCATTTGCTCGTAGTATCCCTTGACGAGTTGCTGTTGATCGCGAGTATTCAGCGTATCGCCTGTGATTGTCGCAACCAGGTCGCCGGACCGGGAATCGAGCCGGCTACTCACCTCGGGATTCGCGATCGCCAACAGGAATAAAGCCACACCGCCCACCCAGGCTGCCCGCTGCGGGAGAGAGAAAGGACGATCGGGTTTAGTACGCGACATGCGATTCCCGTACAGCTGCATGGCGATGCCAACGGCAATGGCGAGTATCCACAAGGCGATAAAAGACAGCCACTCCAAAATGCTCGCGCCTGCGGCCACTGACATCACCGCCATCCATTCCTCGATGGAACTGCTCGTCCAGAATGACCATAACAGGCAAATGACGACGAATACGGTTGTGACTTTCACCGAACGAGCCAGGGCCTCTGGCAACGACATCGCGGAATTCTTGGCCAGTTTCTTTCTTTGCCTGCCGTACTTTTCCTCGTAAAGCGAGTTCGCCGTTACCAGCACCGCAAGAATGCTCCAGAAGAGCATATCCTGAGGATGCAATGGGAAGGTCCCCCTCAGCCAGAACCACTGGTAAGAGTGCAGCGCCCAGGTAATGACAAACGTTATCAACGTGGCCGCGATCATGGCCCGCGTCATACCCCAGCTCCGCAGACGCAGGAATATCGGGTAATAGAACAACTTCATCATGAAGTCCTTCCAATAGATATTGATGCGCCGCCAAAAATCCGTGAAGCTCTCAGCGAGGTAATAGCGATGATGGGTTTCCGGCAAGTTATAGCCGAACAGGCAGAGAACACCGATGATCAGGTGGAACAAACCTGAGACCCGCAGGTACAGCAGAAAACTGGATAGAGCGTACTGACCAACCTCGGCAAAAGTGTCGATCATAAGCGGGTCAGGGACGAAATAGTGATAGACAATTCGATACAGCAGCAAGTGCGTAATGCCGCGAAGAATCCAGTTTATGCCTTGCTGATAGATCTCGAAGGAGCCGGTATCGTAGTAGGTCCGCTTGTAGGTCTGGTAGTCGATGACCGGAAACAACGGGAAACAGACGTTTGGAAACATGAAAAAATAACCAAGCCGCTGCCAGTACGACACAGGACCTTTTTCGTGCCGCAGGTCATACAGATAGACGATCGCGCGGAACATGAACATTGCGCTCAGAATCGGCAGCGTCTGTGTCGGGATCACCCTTGAAAACGCCCAGAACTCCTGCGGCACAGGCAACTCGATCGCACCGCCGCGTACAGCGGCCAAAACACCTGCAACGATGACCATGATCACAGCTCTCGCCGTTATCGAAACCGGCAGATGACAAAGCAGGAAAAGAACGATGCCGAGCCCAATCAATGCCGTGCCGGACCATGTACCGAGCAAGACGATCGCACTGACCGGGAATAACAGCAGGAAGAATTGCGGACGCCACCGCTGTGGCAGCCACGTATGAATCACGAATCCCAGGAATATGATTGGGATCAGATTGCCGAATCCGTAGGTCTGCTCAATGAGGAATTGATCGGCCACCAGCAGGACAAGCCCCAATTGGGCAGCGAGCAATAGAAACTTGCCAATCTGCGGCCGGTCAGTGCTATTTGTTAATTTCGTCATGCTCTCAATTTCTCTGATTCTCTTTGGTTCTGATACAAAATAATTACTACTGTTGTTGAGCGCTTAGTGCAAGAGAAAATGAAGCAGAGGCTCACCAAACGGCGGCGGTATTGTAATCTAGTGTAACCGCAAAATGTGAAACTACGGCTGATGCAAACCAGCGTCAATGCCAGGTTTGCTGATCTGTGGAGCCGATCACAACTGATCTGTGAAGCCGGTCACAAAACGCACACACAATTGGCTTGATGAAGGTTTCGAAATAACGGCAATTTTTGCTGCCAACTGATCGGATTACCAAATTTCGGAATAGGCGCTGACATCAAGGCAAACGCTTCGATTCTCAGTAATATCGCTGGCCAGGCAGAAACTCCTCGGGGACATGTTCATTCAAAGCACCCTCGATTGTTTCCACGTTCTCAGTCATCGCTTTTTCCTGTTCATTCGAATTTCGTCATCACTCTGGTCGATTCTATTCTCATCGTCGACGACAGCGAAACGCACAAATTCAAGTTCCGTCAGCTCCTGATAGATCCTGCGCCCGAGCAATTCATGCCCTTTTGCGTTCGGGTGCCAGTCCCATGGTGCGAGTTTGACATCTCCCCTGTCCCTGATCGGCCCATAGACACCCTCGAGATCAATAGCAATGAGCCCCGCATTCTCTATTATTTGTGACAGGGATTCCCATTCTTTCCTATAACGCGCATCGGTATCGCCCGTCCGCGGAAGCACGAATACAACCGCCCGCATGTTATGCTGCTCCGCAAAACGTGCGAGCTCCCGATAACCCCATTCCAGGAGTTCTTCGCCAAAGGGTCGAAGACGTCGCTCGATTTCATCCACCGTTATGTCCGCAGTGACCTCGGCGCGTCTGGCGACATCGAGGAGGAACGGATCGACGTCAGTGGTGGAGCGCTTCACGACATCCCGCAGGTTTCTTACCGTGAATTCGGCTTCGTTCGTAACAGACATGTAGATGGCTATATCAACGTCGAAATCCAGTGCTTGCTTCTGAAGTCGCGACGAGCTTCGAATTATCGATTCGCCGGAATACGCAAAATTCAAAACCTCAAACCTTTCGTAGCCGAAAGCCGCGCTGCCGTCATTCAGCAGGCCCTGCAGCAACGATGGAAATGTCAGTTCAGCGTCAACGCCTGCGCCATCGGTATACGATGATCCCATCATTGCGATTCGGTGAGTTCCAAGTGGCTTTGATTTTTCGATTTCGGGGCCACGGAATCCCCACTGATTGGTAATGAAGTCCCGGCCCTTATGGGTGGCTCTTATGCCTGGTCGATATACATTGGTCCGAATGTCATTGGTCGCCAATATGAAATCGGATTCAGGCTCGCCGTTCCACTGCCAGTCGTCAGGCATATCC
>JAJCXQ010000028.1 GCA_029263355.1 Acidobacteriota bacterium
CAGAAACGGGTTGACCGCCATGTCGCGATAGAATTCCATCGGCTCTAAGTTGTCGTTGTTGAGCTCGGGGTCCAGGTGACCCGATGGCAGACCCAAGCGGTGCGTCGGGCGCAGCTTTGAGCCACTTCGGGATCGTGGGTCACCATCACGATCGGCAACTGTTCATTGAGCTGGCGCAACAGCTCCAAAATCTCACGCTGACGCTCCACGTCAATGCCGGTGGTAGGTTCGTCGAGTAGCAGGATCTCGGCTTCGGTGGCCAAGGCGCGGGCGATCAAGACACGCTGTCGCTGGCCGCCGGAGAGGCTGTGGAATGGGCGATTCGCGAATTCAGCGGTGGCGGTGCGCTCGAGGGCGGCAAGCGCCGCGTCGCGGTCCTGACGGTGATACCAAGGTCCCCACGACGACCGGCCAAGCCGACCGGTGAGGGCGATGTCGAGCACGGTTGCGGGCACGCCGTCATCGATCTGTGCGTGCTGCGGCACGTAGCCGATCCTCGGCGTCACCTCCGTCGGTGGTTGGCCGAAGACCTGCACTTCACCGCGCTGGGGTTCGAGCTGGCCGAGGAGCAAACGCAGCAGGGTGGTCTTGCCGCCGCCATTGGGGCCAAGCAACACCACGAAGTCGTCGCTTCCGATCGCCAAGTCGACATCCTGCAGCGCCCAGCGAGCTGCGCCGGGGTAGCGGAAGCTGACTCCACGCAGTTCTGCGACGGTGGGTGCCTCTGGCGCCTCTGGCGCCTCTGGCACCGACGCGAGTGCCGTCATGGTCCCTTCACGGCGTCCAAAATACGATCGCCGACGCGGCTGAGGTTGTCGATCACATCCGGCTCCAAGGGGTCGAGGATCTCGGTCCGGCCGCCGATCGCCTGTGCCATCGCGCGGGCAGACTGGCCACTGATCTGGGGCTGGACGAAGATTACACGAATGCCCTCGCGTCGGGCGATGACTTGCAACTCCGTCACCTCTTCCTCGCTGGGCTCCTTGCCTTCGATCTCGACCGCCAGTTGGCGCAGGTCATAATCACTTGCGAAGTAGCCCCAGGCGGGATGGAAGACCAGAAACGCACGACCGGTGGCGGACGTCAGCTGCCGTCGCAGTTTGGCGTCGAGGGTCTCGAGACGCTGTTCAAGCCTGGCGAGCCTATCGCGATAGAGCGCTGCGGACGGTGGGTCGCGGTGGCTGAGGACATCGGTGATGGTCCGCGCCAACTGCGCGAGGCGTTTCGGGCTGAGCCAGATGTGGGGATCTTGACCGGAGGAATGCGGATGGATCCTTTGTCCCCCTGCCGGCGGAGTGTGATGGTGGCTCTGGGGTAGACGACGCAGCTCGATACCGTCTCGCAGATCAATAATTTCTACCCGGCGCGACCGGCGGATCGCGTCGAACCAAGGAGCGTCTTCACTCGGTACGCCGATCCGGAAGTAGACCGCCGAGCGCAGGATGCGGCTGACCTGGGCATCGGAGGGTAGATACGTAGCCGGGCTCTCGCCAGGTCCGACCAACGTCGTGACCGTCACCCGGTCGCCGCCAATTTGTTCGACCAGCCATGCCTGCGGGGCGATCGTGACCGTGACCGATACCGGCTCCGCAGCCGCGACCGGCCCCGCAGTCGATATGGGGGAAACGATCAGCCACAGCCAGACCCCGAGGGGCCATGACATCTCGAGCTTGGAGAAAAGTTGGCGCATCACAAGTACGGAATCTATGGCGTAAATAATGAGAAGTCAATATCATTTAGAGAGCGATCCGAGTGGCTACCGTCAACCACCGAGGCGGGGTCGTCGAAGTTTGGTCTTGAGGTCCGGTGAATAACTGCGGTAGGGTAGCGAGCAATGTGGATTAGAACCGCAGCTTCCGTCGGCTTGGCGCTCAGTTTCCTGCTCGCCTCCACGGCAGGCCTGGTAGGACACGACCACAACTCCGGGGTTGAGCTCGGGGCCAACGACTGTGTTGTCGATCACGGAGCGCCCCACGGTGTTGGCAGCTCGGCGTCTGGGCTGCGCGCTGCCGGCAAGCTTCACCAGCACCAGTGTGTGAGTTGTCACTTGAGCGGGCAGCGGTCTCTCCTAGCTGCCTTCGAATGGCGGGTTGATCTCGGCCCCGGTCGGCAGCCCGGTTCGGAGCACCTCGCCACACCTCGTGCTTTGCGATGCAAGGCTGGCGGCAGCCTCCGCGGCCCGCCACTCGCCTGAGTCCTTCTTTTGCTCCACGCGTCCCATTGAGGCGCTCTAGAGCCGCCCTTGGGGTGTGATCTAGCTATCCAGCCTTCCCGCGGGTACCCGGAAAGCTGCTGACGAAGTTCGAGCCCTGCGGCGATCACGTCAACGATCGCACGTCGGCCCAAAGAGAAGATTCAACGCGAGCCGTTAACCTGCGGTTCGCAGAGTAGGACTCAGGTCTCATCATGCAAAATTTGAATAGACAACGGAAACTGTCCACCGGTGGGCGGCGTTCCCTCGGTAATGTTCTGGCGACCCTCGGATTGTTGTGTTTCGCTTTACAGAATCTCGCTTCACCGGTTCTCGCCTTACCGGCATCTGCCCAAGGCGCTGCTACCGGCTCTCTCGAAGGGCGGGTCAGCCCAGCCCACGATCATGACTTTGTGCTCGCGACGGCGAGGATTCCCGATCTTGGTCTCAAGGTTGACGTCGAAGCCGACGGCAGCTTCCGTTTCGACGGGGTGCGCGCAGGCTCGTACCTCATTGAGGTCCGTGTGCCCAGCATCGGTGTGATTGCCGAGCGGGTCGAGGTTCGATCTGGGGAGACGACTTCAGTCGATATTGTGCTCACCCCGGGTAGCCATTCTGAGGAGATTATCGTCACTGCGTCTGGTGTGGCCCGCGATCCCAACGAGCTGGCCAATCCGACCACCAGCTTGAGTGGTGAAGAGTTGGCACTAAGGCTCGAGTCGAGCCTCGGCGAGACTTTGGCCAACGAGCCCGGCATCAGCTCAACCTTCTTCGGTCCCGGCGCCAGCCGACCCATCATCCGTGGGTTGACCGGCGATCGAGTGCGGATGTTGGAAGGTGGCCTTGGAACTGGCGACGCATCTGGGGTCAGTGCCGATCACGCGGTGACCGCCGATCCCGGACAAGCCGAGCGCATCGAGGTGCTGCGCGGTCCCGGCACGTTGCTTTACGGTTCGAGCGCGATCGGTGGTGTGGTCAACGTGATCGACGAGCGCATTCCTACGGTTCGGGCGACCCAAGGGGTGAACGGTAGCGTCGATCTGCGCGGTGGCACAGCTGATAACGAGCGCCAAGGCGCGGTCAATCTCAACGGCGGTGGCGGTGAGTGGGCCTGGCATGTCGACGCCATCGCTCG
>JAJCXQ010000029.1 GCA_029263355.1 Acidobacteriota bacterium
GCCCGCGAGCAGCGATGCCGACAAAACCTGCGACATCGGTTCGGACGCCTTCGAGAACACGGGAATCCGCCCACTCGAAACGCACGCCTGGGGTGCTGGGTGCCAACATCTAGATCTCCAGGGTGCTCGGTGGCGTCAGCCACCGAGCACCACGATAGGTGGTCATCGAAGAGGAAAGGTGACGTCTCGCCTAAGCGAGTTGGATGTCCTCGCAAGCGATCTCGAGAGTCTCGATCGCTGTCTCGTTGTTCTTCGCGTTGAGGGCCGGGCCTTCCCACTTGCAAGGCCAGCCCTCCCTGAAGTTCCAACGTAGCGCCTCCTCACGGGCTTCGTTGAGCAGCACGATCGCACCGGACCGTCGCTCGGTTTGGCCATCCATCACCGTCTTGCGCCATTGCCACAGATCCTTGCTATCGGTGTAGCCACGCTTGAGGACGATGTTGGTGAACTTCTTGAGTCCCGGCAGCTTGCGGACGCGGATGTCCTCGTCGCCATTGCGGTACTCGACAATGTCGGTCTCGGTGACGAGACCGCTGCATTCGGCGAAACCGGCGGCGCCACCGCCATCGATTTCGACCTTGAAGTTGAATGCGGAATAAGGATCGTTTCGGCTTCCAGTCTCACTCATGAGATGTCCTCCTCAATGTCTACTGGGTGGCCTCTAGGGTTTTCTGGCCAATGCGGATGATCACGAACTCAGCCGGCTTGACCGGCGCGATACCGACGTAGCAGATCAACCGCCCGTTATCGATATCGTCTTGCGTCATCGTGGTGCGATCGCAGCGCACGAAGAAGGCTTCCTCCTCGGTCACGCCCTGCAGCGCGCCGTCACGCCAAACGCGAACCAAGAAGTTGCTGATGCTGCGCACCACCCGCGCCCAGGTCGGCTCGTGGTTGGGCTCGAACACCACCCACTGGGTGCCTTCGTCGAGGGACTCTTCAATGAAGATGAACAGCCGGCGGACGTTGACGTACTTCCATTCGCCATCGCTCGACATGGTGCGGGCGCCCCACACGCGAATGCCGCGGCGATCCGTGCGGAAGTCGCGAATGACGTTGATGCCGCGGGGATTCAGGATGTCCTGCTCACCCTTGACAACCTTGTATTCGAGCGGCCCGCGGCGCGAGTTCAGATCGCGGGTAATGATGCCGCGAATCACCTCGTTGGCCGGCGCTTTGTGGACCCCACGATCGATGTCGGTGCGGGCATAAATGCCGGCAACATGACCCGAGGGTGGAATCAACAGGGTGTCCTGGGTGCGCTGGTCGAATACCCGGACCCAGGGGTAGTAGATACCGCCATAGGAAGTGTCCCGCACTGGGTAGATGTTCTGCACAGTACCCTGTCCCTTCGGTACGCTCAGAA
This sequence comes from Acidobacteriota bacterium, assembly GCA_029263355.1. Classification (GTDB taxonomy): domain Bacteria; phylum Acidobacteriota; class Thermoanaerobaculia; order Multivoradales; family J023; genus JAAELT01. The sequence continues at coordinate 1,367 of JAJCXQ010000029.1, forward strand.
TCCCGAAGCGGTCCTTGAGACGCTCGCATTGGTTGAGCACCACATTGGTGATCTGGAAGTTGTTGCGGATCCCGGGATTGACTTCGTCAGGAACCACCACCAGCGAGATCTCGTCGATCGCCTCGAGGCCGGCCAGGCCGGTCCGCTCGTCCGGTGGCACCGTGTCCTTGCCGGCAAAATCTCCTGGGGTCAGCAGCAACTCTTCGGTGCCCCCAGTGAGCGGGTCATCCAGGCCACCGGCGAGATTGGCTTCGGCCGCGGGGTCTGGAATCACCAGCGTGGCAGTCGCCAAGTCGGCGATCGGCGCGCCGTTGTCGTCCACCCACTCGGCGCGGATGAGACGCGAATTGCCATTGATCACATCGGTCAGGAAATCCGGTTTGGTGATATCGGTCGACAGATTGTCGAAGTCCTCAGTGAGCGTCGACCAGCGAATGGTCATCCGGGCGGTGCCAGCCTTGGTGCCGGGCAAAACCTCTACCGAAACGCTGTCACCCCACAAACCTGCCCCAACGGCAGAAACGCTAACGAACAGCGCGGCGTCGCTGGTCGCCAACGACAGGACCGAGCGGACCCCGAAGTCGGTATTGCTCGGGCGCGCCGGCTCGGGAACAATCGCTGGGTTGGGGTTGGTATTGCCCCAATCGAGATGCACCAGCTTCGATGCGGCGTTGACGGTGCTGATCACATAGTTGGCGGAGCCCTGAACCGCCGACAGGTTGTCGTAGTCCTCGACCACATCTGCAGCTTTGAAGAAGGGACTCGCCAGATTGGTGCGATTGACCGGATCGACGAAGGGACTGGGGATGCCATCCTTGAAGTAGGCGATGGTCAGCCGAAAGAGATCCAGCGGCGGTGACGCGTTGAGATCGGCGCGGCTCGCCGTGGTCACTCGGATGATGATGTTGTTTCCCCAAGTTCCCGGCCCCAAAGACTCCACCTTGAGCACATTGGTAAGTCCCGAACCGCTGTCGGCACTAGGAGCAGCCAACGACTGCGACGCGGGTAGCGCATCGCCGTTGATCACCCGCGCGACAAAGGCGCGTTTACCACCGTTCTGGAAGAAGCCCTGAATGGAATAGGGAAGAAACGACTTGGACGGTTCGATGTAGGAACCGAACCAGCGTTGGAAATCGAGCCAGCTGGTCACCAGCCGCGGCGTTGTCGGGCCACGTTCGGTGCGGCCTGCAAAGCCTGCGGTACTGGTACTAACCCCTTCAATGGGCTTGGGCCCAGTACTGATCTCCTCGACGTAGACACCAGGCGAGAGATACTCGGGCATTTCTGTCCTCCTTAGTCAGTTACGAGAATCGGATTGTCGGCACTACCACGGTCGCTCGCGGCCGCACCAAGATGGATGACGCGATCTGATTTCGCCCATCCGGCAGCACAAACTCAATGTCGACGGGTTGCTCGGGTTCGGTGGCATCGAAGTAGAAAAACCAGGCGCCATCGCCGCGGCTCTTCACCATGCCGGTATGGCCCAGAACTTCAACCGTCGCGCCACGAATCGGAACGCCGGTGTCGGTCAAGACCCACCCTCTGAGAGCGGTCTGCATCAAGCTGTTGTCGCGACCTTGAATCAATGGCACGCCATCGACTTCCGTAGGAGGTCGATCCGGCCAAACGAACCGGACGGTGAGGTCGCTATCAGTCACATCATCCGGAAAAACGAGCACCCACTGACCGGACTCGTCGGTCGAGTAGGAGTACGACGCTTGCGTTACTTCGATGGTCACTCCCGCGAGTCCGCTACCGTCTCGCTGGTGGACGCCGCCCCGCAGCAGCGTCGTTCCCCGGCCTTTCGAAAGGCTACTCTCGCGCGGAAACGGGTAGCGAAAGCCCGGCTCGAGGTCGAAGCTGTAAGGGGTTGCAAATTCGGGCAATACGACATCCTGTCGCTCGGCAAGTTGATAAAACTCACTCTCCACCCGCACCGCATAGGTCCCCTCGACGATCTGCGACCGGCGGGTACCGTCGGCAAACTCCACCTCGCCGTAGAACACGTGGTAGCCGCTCGGATTGCAGTGAACGATCATTCGCCACGGTGGGTCGATGGCTTGTATGCTGCTGTCGACGAGCTCGCCGACGATCCAGAATTCGACCCCCGCCAATGGCCGCGGCCGAGACCCGCGCACGCCACGATCTCGCGCATAAACATCTTCGAGATCAAACATCAGCTGCGCACGGCGCAGTGTCTGGACGTCGATCACGACGCCCCCTGACCAGGCTTCAGCCCGAGGCTGCTGAAACGCTCGACAATCCGCGCATGCCGCGGAAGTCGTTGCGAGTCGATCCGATTGACCCGGACCTGATAACACAGGGACAGCCGATAAGGTTCGCGCAGGGAATCCCAGACACGAGTGAGCTCTTCCAGGGTCATGCGGCTGAAGATGATCCGCAGCTCCTCGGCGATATCACTCGTTTCGTCTCTGAGCAAAATCGTCGCATTGTCATAGAAGACCTGCATCGCCTTACCCAGCAACAAGTGTTCCGCAGCGGTTGACGCCGCAAAGGGAGTCAACAGAAAAGAAAAATTCAGCGCCAACGGAGGAAAACGTTGCGTGTCGTGTGACGGGCCACGCTCCATCGGCTGATTCTTCATGAACTCATTTTCAGTAATGTGGTGCAGCCACAACGAAATTCGATTGGCAGAATCCTGAGCAGTTTGAGTCGGGTTCTTGAGCACAATCGCCTCCTCACTACCGACGATCGGCCGCAAGGTATCGTCCTCGTTGTAGGCCTCCCAAAGCAGCGAGCGCAATGTCTCGCTGACCGCGGCCACGACCGAATAGTTGCTCAACCGAATACCCTCTCGGCATGGAAATGCGTCGAATAGATCACCGCCACAGGGGGCCTGTCGAAAGGATCAATCTTCAAATTAAACATCGATGACCTCGGCAATCCATTCATTCAGCGACAACAATCAGCTACCTACTACGCCGCCAAGCTTCCTATTCAACGTACACCACTCAACCAAGCCGACGCAACAACAAATGCCAACAAAGAAAGATTCACAAAAACACACAAGGGACTGCACAGAAACAACATTCGAAAGACTTCCCAAGGGGCATGTCAAATGTTTCGAACACACAATTCTCTTTTAGAAAATCGCCCAAGCGCACTCTTTTCGACGGACTCAATTCGAGCACATGCCGGCAACAGCTAGACCATAAACAACAAGATTAAAAAACCCTGAAGACACAGCTCCCCTCTACGCCACCAACACGTCGCGTACAAACTCCAGGCC
>JAJCXQ010000030.1 GCA_029263355.1 Acidobacteriota bacterium
ATCCGAGTCCTGGCCCAGTAGCGCTGCCTGCCAGGCCATCTTTGCATCCAATCCTTGGCTTTCGATCAATCCCAGCTCACGCACATTCGCGAACGCAGAATAGCCGCGGCGAATGCGGGCCTCATCGACCGCCGCGAGCTGTGGTCGAGGCGTCACGACATCAACCATGATCGCCTCCCAAGCCTTGGCCGAGCGGTAGCCAGCGTCGCCTTGGTAGGTATGGAACCGCACGATCGCACTATGCAGCCACAACGCCGCCAGCAGCGCCATACCAGCCAGCAGGGCAAACGCCGCCGATTGCAGCGTACCGCCGCGTTTGAGCCGCCAACCCTTGAACGACAAGTTGGGCCGCGTCGCGAGCTGAAAGGAGATCAAGACCAGATACGCGAGAACGCCAGCGAGCCCCAACGCCATTAGAAACGGCACCTGTCCGTAGATGCCGCGGAATGTGAAGAAGCCGGCAGCGAAGGCCACGGCCGCGACGCCCTCTTCAGCCCAGCTCAGCGGGAACCGTTTCATCTTCCGGCCGTCGGCGCGCTTCTCCACCGCCAGTGGCAGCGGTCCGGCGCCATAGTAGAGGGCATCGTTGGGGCACACACTGACGCAGTCCAAACACTTCATGCAGCCGCTATCGACGACCATGCCGAAGTCTCGTACCTCTTCATGCACCCGGACGTTCGAAGTGCAGACTGCCGTGCAATGGCCACAGCCTTCACAAGCATCCGTCACCCGAATGCGAAATGGCGCCAGGCGCTCGGCGGCGTCGAAGATCGCACCATAGGGACAGGCATAGGTGCAGAAACCCTTGGCGCCGAGGAAGTAAACCGTCAAGAAACCACAAATCACAAACGTCAAAGCGCCGACGATCCAACCAGGAAACGTCGCCCAGAACTCCGTCGTCGTGAACTCGGTCTGGATCTGAGGCATCGCTCGCCCTGCAGCCAGTCGATAGATCACCGGCCACAAGAAGGCATAAACGAAAGCGATCGCTGGCACCCAGCGTAGCAGTCGCGACCGCAGCGGTTTCGGCCGGCGACCGAACTTCTCGAGCAGGCCCCTCGCCAGATCCTGCAACGCGACCAAATGGCAGCCCCAACCGCAGAAGAACCGTCCAAAGACCGCCGTCAACAGAATCGCAATCGAGAAGAACACCAATCCGGTGTTGATCACTCCCGACAGAGCGAGGGCCGCCGCCTCCGAAGGCTCGACCGGCGTCAAGGTCCTCCCTTTTACCAGCCAATGCGCGATGTGAGCAGCGATTGCCAGATGAACGAGAATCAAGACCGCCGCCCGCCAGCGGGTGCTGCGTGAAGATCGGATGCGGTTCTTGGGTTGGATTACAGGCAGACTGGCCATGGAGAACAATCGTAACGCGTCAGCCCCCTCGAGGCGACCCATTCAGTACTGTGCAGTTGCATAGGGCCGAAAAAGCCAAGCGCAGTCTGGCTCCGGCTACCAAGAGATCTTGGATATCACCAAGGTCGCCAGCGGCTCTGGCCCGAATTTGGGCGCTCCTCTCGCCTCCTGCAAATAAGTTCTGAGCCGGCGAAGGATTTCGGAGTTTTGCGCTTCATATACAGAGTAGTGTGTGGAATTTACGGCATGACTTCGCTGCGGGGAAGGGCTCTTCGCTCCCCAGGTTTGCTCGCAGCGATGGGCCAATCGATCCGCCACCGCGGCCCCGACTCGAGCGGTGTCTTTCAAAGTCCAACCCTCGGGATGGGCTGCGAGAGATTGCGGGTGATCGACCTCCGCAAATGCGCGGACCAGCCTTTCTGCTCTCCTGACCAACGTTACCGCCTGGTCTGCAACGGCGAAATCTACAACGCCAAAGCGCTTCGCAAGCGTTTCAGTCATTATCCTTTCCGGTCGCGCTCGGACGTCGAAGCCATCTTGCCTCTCTACCTCGAAGAAGGCCCAGAGGGGCTTCGCGAGCTCGACGGCATGTTCGGCTTGGCCATCTGGGACGAGGCCTCCCGGGCGCTTACTCTGGCGCGAGATCGAGCTGGAGAAAAGCCACTGTTCTACACACGTATTGGGGACGAGTTGTGGTTCGCTTCTGAGGCGCAAGCCTTGCTGTTAAATCCAGCAGTCTCGCGCGAGTTGGACAAGACGGCGGTATGCCAATATCTGGCTCTAGGTTACGTCCCCGAGCCAAGAACTGCTTTCCGGGACATCCACAAGCTCGAGTCGGGCACGTTTGGTCAGTTCACGGATGGCGGCGTCTCTCTTTCTCGCTATTGGGACCCCGAAACATTCGAGTGCTCGACCGAACCAGCGAACCTCGCGATCCCCCGGCTGCGCGAGTTGCTCGAGGCGGCGGTCCGCAAACAGATGGTGGCTGACGTGCCAGTCGGCATCTTTCTCTCGGGCGGCATCGACTCCGCGCTGGTGGCAGCGATCGCGGCAAAGGAGAAACCAGACGTCGCAACCCACACGTTCACCGCTCGGTTCGCGGATGCCTCCTACGACGAAGGGCCATCGGCGGCCGCCGCGGCCGGCCTCGTCGGCACCAATCACCACGAGATCGTCATCGACGAGAAGGCTCTGGCGGAAGCCCACCAGGCGGTCACCGACTGTCTCGCTGAGCCGCTGGCTGATCCCGCGATTCTGCCAACTTATCTGCTCGCCAAAGAGGCCAGAAAACACGTCACCGTGGTCTTGAGTGGTGAAGGTGCGGACGAGCTGTTCGGCGGCTACCCAACCTACCTCGGTCATTCCTTGGTACCGTGGGTGCAAGCGCTGCCGCACACCGCCCGCCGGACTCTGCAGGCCGCCGTCAGCCTGCTTCCATGCTCCCGAGGCAAGGTGTCGATCGAGTTCTTGCTGAAACGCTTCCTAGCGGACGTCGAGCGCCCTGTTGCCGAGCGTCACCTCTCATGGTTCGGCACCAACGCCCACCACACCCTCGCGTCTCCAGAGATCTCGACCGCCGCCATGGCCGACCTGTGGAACACCAAGTCCGCGCCACAGTGCATGAATGGCGTCATGCGCTTGGACTATCGAACCTACCTACCGGACGGCCTCCTCGTCAAGAACGACCGGGCGACGATGATGAGCTCTCTAGAGGCGAGAGCTCCCTTTCTCGACCGCGACGTTTCAGCCTTTGCGATGGCGCTGCCGGAAGATCAGAAAGTACGCCGTCTGACAACCAAGTGGCTGCTCAAACAAGCGGCAAGCAAGTGGCTACCGCAATCGGCAATCCACCGTCGGAAACGCGGCTTGAGCGTACCGATTGCGGCTTGGCTCGACCGTGGCCTGCGCCCAGAGGTGGATCGGCTGCTCGCCACTGATCGCCTGGGGCGTCAAGAGCTGTTCGATCCTCTGCGTGTGCAGCAGCTGCTGGCAGAGCATCGCTCCGAGAAAGCGAATCACGCCAAAGCCCTCTGGGCCTTGGTGGTTTTCCAATATTGGCTCGAACGCTGGGCTCCGGACCGAGCCCACTAGCAACGAGCTCGCATTACTGAGCTCGCAT
>JAJCXQ010000031.1 GCA_029263355.1 Acidobacteriota bacterium
CGATCATTTCGGTCACATATTGTCGACGGGTAGCGAGCGATAAGTCCTTCCAACAGGGGAGCGGTGCCAGCTGGACGGTGTAGTGCTCCATAAAAGCACTACGGTCGAGTTCTTCGACCGCGGTCCCTCGTCGCGCTGCTCGACGTTGTGCTTGGCGTCGCGCTTCGTATTCTTCGGAACGGGAATACCAGACCCCCTGCAGCGGTATGCCATCCATCAAAGCCTCAGCACAGTGGACGCCTTCCCATTCACGAACGCGGGCGACCAAGAATTCTTTGATCGTGTTGCTGAGTACGTACCGCAATCGACCAATTAGTGCTTGAGACTCAGGACTGATCGGGATCAAGTGATACCGCTCGCGCCAAAAGGAACCTCGCCAGCCGATGGGTCGGCCCGCTTCGCGTGCCAGGTTGCTGTTGACGAACTCCATGAAGCTTGCGAGCTGTTCAGCGTCCTCTGGGGTCAAAATCATGTGGTAGTGCGACGATGTTGCCACGACGGCGTGGATTTTCACTGGGTGCTTTTCCTGAGCTCGGCCCAGAATGCCGATGAAGATGCGTCGGAATTGGCTGGTAACGGGCAACATATAGAAGCCGCAAACTGTGGAGGTGGAGACTTCGACACTCCATCCAGGTGGGATGTACCGGGGGCCTCGTGACATAGGGTGTTCTCCCGAAAGTCGACTCCTTGGAGTGAGACGGACCGCCGCAGCCACACGCCACGGCGTACCTCTCATCTTTTGGAACCGGTTTCTCGAGGCGTCGAAGGCTTGCGCGGCGGGGGAGCCCGGCCAAGCGCACTCGATGCCTACACCTGATAGAAGACGAAAAACGGGTGCCCGATCTGTGGGATCGGACTGAAAAAGTTGTCCAGGGTGACCTGCCAAGCGGTTCACAGAGACTCGAGTTTCCACACTCCGTTCTCGTCGGGCATGAAGTAGACGAGATAGAGCACTGCCTCCCCCTCCTGCTCGACCGCCACCGCGTCTTCGGCGTAGGAGTTCGAGACCACCGCGTTCTCGCCGCTCAACGGCGTGAGCGAAGATAGCTCGGCGGCGATGGTGGCCAGCTCCGGCTGGAGCTGCTCGAGCACGGGGCCGAGCCTCTCCTGGGCGCCGAGGGTCAGGAAGCGCTGTGCGAGTTCGAGCTCGCCGGCCGCCAGTGTCCGCATCAGGCCGTCCCACAGCTGGCGGATCATGCCGTCCCGGGCCGCGGGATTGCTCACCGTGACCAGGGTTTCCGCGTGATAGGTACGGCCTCCCCGACTCACCCCGTCGACGAATACCGGGTAGAGACCGGCGGCGGTGAAGGTGTGGGCAAAGCTCTGGGATACGCTGCCGGCGACCGGCGGGCTGCCGTCACCGAAGCTCACGGTGACCTGCTCGAGGCCGGGGCTGCGGCTGGCGTCGACCTTCAGCTCTACCGTGTGTGGCGCCAGGCCGCTTGCCGGCATGGCCTCGAGGGTGAGGCGGGCCCGTGGTTCGACCTCGGCGATCACCGAGCGTTCCACCTCGCGGGTCGCTCCCGACAGGGTGCCGAGCCGCGCGACGAAGCGATTCTCACCCGCGCTGACCGGGACCACGATTGCCCACGAGCCGTCGAGCAGCTCAGCGGGGCGGCCGTTGACGGTGACGCCGGTCGACGCCGGGCCTGATACCGTGCCGCTCACCAGCAACGTCTCGGTGGTGATCCGGGCGCCCGCGGCGGGGGTGAGCATCATTAGCGCCAGCGTTTCGGCTTCGACTCCGACCGCCGTGCTGGCCAGCCCACCCGGGCCGATCACCTCGACCATGAAGCTTTCCCCAAAGCTGTCCTCGAAGGTCACTTCGAAAGCGCCCACGGCGTCCGCTAGGGTTTCGAGCCTCTTGCCGTCCGCCAGACTGCTGACCCGCACCGTATTCAGGGCTGCGACGGTGCCGGCCGCGCCCCGCACTACGACCGTCCCGGTACCACCACCGATGATGGTGATGCGGTCAGCGTTGGCGGCTGCGGGCGGCTCGGGCTCAGGTGGAGCGGCGACCGTGAGAGTGGCCGTGGCCTCGTTGGTGCCGCCGGGGCCGGTGGCGCGGAGGGTGTAGGTGGTGGTCTGAGCGGGGGCCACCGGGCTGCTCCCGGTGGCCGCAACCGAGCCGAGGCCGGGATCGATAGTGACGGTGGTGGCCAAGGTGGTGCTCCAGGTGAGCCGCGCGGTGTCGCCAGCGACAATCTCGTCGGGCTCGACCGTCAGGTCGATCACCGGCGCCGGCGACACGACTGTCACCGTCGCCTGACGCTGGAGACTGCCTTCGCTGCCGGTGGCCGTCAGGTTGTAGGTGGTGGTCTCGGTGGGGAACACCGTGGTGCTGCCCGGGCTTGGCACCTCGCCAATCCCGGGTTCGATGACGACCGCGGTGGCGAGGCGGGTCACCCAGCTGAGGACCGCGCTCTCCCCCGGCGCGACGGTTTGCGGTGCGACGCTGAGGCTGGCCGAGAGTTGGGGCTCGGGGGCACGCCGCTTTCGGCGCTCAGCAGCGTCAGGCTGCGACCGGTGAAGCTGGCGACCACCACCGCTCGGCCGTCGGGGTGTTCGGCGATCGCCGTCAGATCCCCGAGACCACGGACGGTGCCGCCGGACGCGTCGGTCTCGAGGTCCCGCACGCGCGACGCGAAGAGCAGGGTTCCGGTCTGCGTGTCGCGTGAGAAAACGGCCACCGAGCCCCCTTCACCGCGGCTGCCAACCAGCACCCGGGTGCCGTCGGCGCTCACCGTCACCGACTCGGCGCCGGACAAACCGTCGATGGCGATGCCGGCGTCGTCGAGCTGGTCTTCTTCCAGCACCTGGGCGAAGGCCCAGAGGCCGGTCGCCGGGTCGCGCCGGAAGAGGCTGAGCGAGCCGAAGTTGAGGCCCACCAGGTAGAGGTGGGCGCCGTCCGGGCTGAAGGTGAGGTCGCGGAGGCCGGCGAGCCGGGCCTCGGGCATCGTGAAGCCGGGGATCTCCTGGGCGAGGGTGAGGCGGCCGGTCGCCGAGTCCCGAAGGAAGACGGCGAAGCCGCTGGCCGACGCCACCACCACTTGCGAGCCGTCCGGGGTCACCGCGACGGCGGTCGGCGCCGTCAGGCCGCTGACGCCGCCCGCACCCTGGACCAGGACCTCGACGAAGCTCAGGGTGCCGTTCTCGGGGTTGCGGCGGAAGACCGCCAGCGAGCGGTCGTCGTAGCCGGTGGCGTAGAGGTGGACGCCGTCGGCGCTGAGCGCCAAGTCGACGAGGCCGTCGAGCCCCCCGGTGCCGTCCTCACCCCGGCGCAGGGCCTGTGAGAAGAAGAGCTCGCCGCTGCCGGGGTCGCGGCCGAAGGTGACCACCGCCTGATCGTTGAAAGCGGCGGCGTAGACCGATCGGCCGTCGGGACTGATCACCGCGCGGGTGGGGCCGTCAAGCCCGGTGATGCCTTGCTCGCCGTTGCGTAGGACCTGCAGCAGCGCCAGGCGCCCGTCGCTCGCCTGCCGTTCGAAAACCACCAGAGTGTCGTCGCGAGCGCCGGCGGCGACCAGGTGGCGCCCGTCCGGGCTCCAAGTCACCGCGTAGGCGCCGTCGAGCCCGCTCACCGGGGTGCCAGCCACGTCGGGCACGTTGTTTTGTTAGTTCGAGCCGGTATAACTTGGAGTAACGTCTCGATGAAAATCCAACACCTTCGGAACGCGACGGCCCTCATCACAATCTCCGATCGCGTGCTGCTCCTCGATCCAATGTTCGGCGATGTAGGCCGCCTACCGGGCTTTAGACTGTTTCGTGGAGAGAGACGACGAAACCCGCTCGTTCCGATGCCGAGTGGTTGGGAAAACGCCGCGGAAAGTGCTACTGACGTTCTGATCACACACCAGCACGTCGATCACCTCGACGGGAGCGGTCGACACTGGATCAGGCAGCGTGGACTCCCGGTTTGGGCGAGCAGCATCGATTCTCCGTACTTGACCAGAGAGTCCAGGCTGGATGCTCGGGTCTTGCGCAACGGCGAGCTCGGCTTGACGATCGAGAGGGTCCCTGCGAGTCACGGGCGTGGCGTCTTGGGATGGTTGATGGGGCACGTATCTGGCTTCTATCTCGCGCATCCGGATGAGCCAACGCTCTACATCACCGGCGATAGCGTGCTAACGAAGGAACTCTCCGCAGCCCTGGACCGTTTGCAGCCTGACATCGTCCTCGTACCCGCTGGCTCGGCAAATTTTGGCGTCGGAGGAGATATTCTCTTCTCGATGGATGAGCTTGTGGAGCTGACGCGACGCACCTCCGCCAAGGTCGTCTTCCACCATTTGGAAGCCTTGGACCACTGTCCAACGACTCGTCATGGACTACGCGAGCGGATGCGGGCCGAGGGTCTACTCGATCGTGTGTTCATTCCGGAGGATGGCGAAGCGATCACCTTTCAGCGCCAAGACGATTCTCCCCGCCCGGCTCCCCAAGTCGATCCGGAGCCGGGGCCCGACTTCCGCAAGTGGCTGACGTCGAAGCTAGGCTAACGTGCCGGTTTTATCGCCAACGAGAGAAGCCGCAGATTTTGCGCGCAGGCGACGCCTTCTATGAGCCCGCGGGCCCGCACACTCTCACCCAGTGGTATCAGGCAACTACTCGAGGGGGCCAGGGATGCGATCAGGTCGTCGTGCTCGAGGACGCGGCTCGAGACCGAGCTCCTTGGCCCGGAACGCGGCGGCGGTGCCGCCGGCACCGCCGCCAACGATCAGTGTGTGTCTTTGTCTCGGTCTTCAGCGTGAGGGTTACTCGGTGGTCGGTAGATAGATCGAATTGAACTCCGGCGCATCCCTCTCGTCTTTCAAAAGAGACTTGAAGGTCGGTGGGTCGGCCATGACTTCCGTCGTCAGTCGAAGGTCTTCTGGAAGACTTGGCTGAGGTCCGACCTCGCTGAGGATGTCGGCGAGGCTTCGTCCACCATTCCCCTGCTCACGGACGTACTCGAGTTTGCCGATGGTCTTCGATCTCGTGAGCCGCGTGCCGTCAAAAATGGGCTCAGGATCCTGACCTAATCTGTCGAGGTTGCTTCGCGTCTTCAGAACCAACTTGGTTTTGGGCTTATCGATTTCGATCGCGGGCGTGCTCGAGTCGTTGTTAATGAAGTGGTTATAGTAGAGGCGATACCGCTGATCGTCGTCATGGCCGTTGTCGGAACCCTGGTTATACTTCGCACCGTGATTCGCGTAGTCGAAGCTCACGCATGACTCGACCTTGACGTCAGGCGCGTACTTCCCTTTGTCACTGACGGAAGGGCATCGCTGTTGGCAGCGTGCTATCAAGCAGCCTTCCACCGTGACCCTCTTCGAACCGCGTATCAGCAGACCGTAGCCGTGAGGTTCCTTTTCTGTGTGGATCCACTTGCTCTCGGGCGCGGGCGTTTTGGGTTTGTCCAACGCCTCCGACACGATGCACCTGAGGATGCTGACGTCCTTGCAATCGATGATCGAGAATGTCTCATCAGTGCCCCATGCCAGGTGGCAGTTCTCTATGGTGACGTCTTCGCAATCTCTCAGCGATAGAGACTCGGCTTCGTCTTTTCTCTTGAAGCCGATGGACCCCACCCGAATCGTCAGGTTTTTCAGGGTAACCCGCTTGCATTCCTTGAGATTCAGGGAATGCCCGTAGATAACGACCTTGGCGCCGTCGATCTCGAAGTCCTGCTCACCCTGGATCTCGATGGCGTCTCTGTCGGACGCTCTCCAAACCTCCCCTCTGGTTCTGGGGCTGAGCGTGATGTTGGAATTGGACCATCTGTCGAATGACAGCAGCTCAGCGATAGATTCCTTCGTTCGGTTGGTACGAGTCATGGGGTTGCTCCGTTTTCCTGTGTGCGATCGACAATGCGACTGCGGATGATTACGAGACTCGAGCCGGTCGGCGGCTCCTGTCTTGATCAACGCATTCGAGCCGATAAAGGGGCCAAGCTGCTCGGTCGACCGCATGCGGAAGAATGGATGATGGCGGAGCCGTCCGAAGAGCTAACCGGCTTCGTCCCCTGGCTAGCCGTCCAGAGCTACCGGTCTCCCTCCCCCCACCAACCGTGGCAGGGGACTATTTGAGGGCAACGATTTGAGGGTTCGAGCTCAGGCCCGGCGATGGGTCAACTCAGGAAGGCAGCTTGACATCGAACGCCATCAGCACATCGCCGTGGCGGATGTACAACACGCCGTTGGACACCACCGGATGGGACCAATGTTGGCCCGAGCCCTGAGTGATCTTGAATGATCCAACCACCTTGAAGTTGGCCGGATCAGGATCAACCAAGAACACCTTGCCGGATTCAGCGTAGCCATACAGACGGCCGTCTGCGTAGACCACCGCAGCTTTACCGAGCCGCGGGATCGAGGCCACGACTTCACCGGTCGTCGCAGCGAGGCTGTACCAGGTCTTTTTGGACGCGGCACCATAGATGTGCCCGTCGACCCAAACCGCGCCGCCAAGCTGGACGTCGAGCTTGTCATCGCTCCACTTTTCTTGAACTGACCTGCCGTCTGCTGCCAGCTCATACAGTTTGCCACCCTGGTCATAACCATGTGTGACGTAGAACGAGTTGCCTTTGATGACTGGGCTGGTCGCATGGATTTTCCACTCGACCGAAGAGGGCTCGCTCCAAAGAATCTCACCGGTCTCTGGATCGAGCCCAATGATGTGTTCCTCGACCATCGTCAGAATCTGACGATGTTTACCATTGTCGAATAGCACCGGCGTGCAGTACGCGGCCGCATCCTCGAGCCCGCGGCTGGCCCATACCGTTTCGCCGGTTTGAGCATCAAGCGCCACGACGGTGGCGTCCGGACTACCCGGAGTGAAAATGACATTGCCGTCGACCACCAACGGCGACTCGGAAATTCCAAAGTAGAGGTTCTCACCCTTGAAACGCTCGAAGAGATCAACTTGCCAGAGCACTGACCCGGTGGTCGCGTTCAATGCCACCGCCTTACCCAAGGCGGACAGCAAGAACAGCCTATTGCCGGCGACGGTCGACGTGGTGCGGGTGCCTGGATAGCCGTTGCCCTTGTGCTCGGCGCCGTATTCAGTCTCCCACAACGGCTTGCCGGTGAGATCAAAAGCGTAGACCGTGCCCTTCTCGTTGGCCATGCCAGTGGTGTAAAGCCGACCCTCGGCGGTTGAAACACTGGCGTAACTCTCGCCCAACCCGTCCACCGACCATAGAAGATGCGGGCCCTCTTTGGGCCAGGATTGCAGCAACCCCGATTCGACGAAGACGCCAGAGCTCTCCGGACCTCGGAAGCGGGGACTATCGGCAGCGAAGACAAACGGGGCCATGAGCACCAGGGCAATCAACAGCAACAGCTTTCGGGACATTCCGAATCTCCTCGGGTCGACGCGCCAATGCGACGCACAGTCGAAAAATTCCATCAGCTCAGAGTGCAGAGTGCAGCCCAGGGTCGACGCTGACATCAGAGCTCCGTGCCGTAGGGGTCCGAGGAATCATTCCGCGGACCTAAGAAGGTTCGCTGTTATTACCCCAACAGATGAGCCAACAACCGGGGTCTGCCGGTTCTCCTGTTCAGCCAAAGCCGCTCAATCTTCGTAACTCTCGATCGGCGGACAGGTGCAGATCAGATGACGGTCCCCCCAGGCGTTGTCGATCCGGCCCACGGAGGGCCAGAACTTCGACTCCCGGGTCCACGGGACAGGGAATGCCGCCTGCTCGCGACTGTAGGGGTGAGTCCACTCGGAGGCGGTCACCATCGCTGCGGTGTGGGGAGCGTTGTGGAGGGGATTGTCGGCGCGATCTGAGCGCCCCTCTTCGATGTCGCGAATCTCATCGTGAATCGCGATCATGGCCTCGCAGAAACGATCGAGCTCGGCCTTGGACTCGCTTTCGGTGGGTTCGACCATCAACGTCCCAGCCACCGGGAACGACATCGTCGGCGCGTGGAAGCCATAGTCCATGAGGCGTTTGGCGATGTCTTCGGCGCTGACGTCCGCGCTGGCTTCGTACGGCCGGATATCGACGATGAACTCATGGGCGACCCGTCCACGGTCGCCGTGATAGAGCACTGGAAAGTGATCCTGGAGCCGTGATGCCATGTAGTTGGCGTTCAGGATCGCGACCTCTGACGCCCGCTTGAGGCCGATGGGCCCCATCAGAGCAATGTACATCCAAGAGATGGGAAGGATGCTGGCGCTGCCCCAGGGCGCCGCTGCCACCGCGCCCATCGACTGTTCGCCACCGACGTCAACCACCGGGTGGTCGGGTAGAAACGGAGCGAGGTGCGACTTGACGCCGCAGGGGCCGACCCCCGGGCCGCCGCCACCGTGGGGGATGCAGAAGGTCTTGTGAAGATTGAGATGGCAGACATCAGCGCCGTAGTCCGCCGGACGACAGAGCCCAACTTGCGCATTGAGGTTGGCGCCGTCGAGGTAAACCTGCCCGCCGTGCTGATGGATGACGTCGCAGATTTCGCGGATCGCCTCTTCGAAGACACCGTGAGTCGACGGATAGGTGACCATCAATGCGGCGAGCTGATCGCTGTTAGCTTCAGCTTTGGCGCGCAGATCGGCGACATCGATATTGCCTCGGTTGTCACAGGCGACGACAACAACTTTCATTCCCGCCATCACCGACGAAGCCGGGTTGGTGCCATGAGCGGAGATCGGCACCAGGCAGATGTTGCGATGGCTGTCACCGCGCGAGCGATGGTAGGCGCGGATTACCATCAAGCCGGTGTATTCACCTTGCGCCCCGGCGTTGGGCTGCACCGACATGGCGTCGAATCCGGTGATGGCGCACAGCCAGGTCTCGAGGGATTCGACCAATAGCCGATAACCCTTGCTCTGGCTGGCTGGAACAAAAGGATGCATGTTGCTGAGCTCCGGCCAACCGATCGGCATCATTTCACTTGTCGCGTTGAGCTTCATGGTGCAGGAGCCGAGGGAGATCATCGACGTGGTCAGCGATAGATCTCGACGCTCGAGGCGGTTTATGTACCGCAACATTTCGTGCTCGGTGCGATAGTCGTGAAACACCGGGTGGGTGAGAAAGTCGGAGCTGCGTTGATGTTCGGCGGGAAGCTCTGACGCAACACTCAACTCGGCGATGGTCGGCACATCAACCTCGTCACCCGCAGCCGCTGCGAACAGGCCAAGCAAGGCCTCGAGCTCGGCGGCGGTGGTGGCCTCGTCCAGGGACAACCCGATGCTGTGGTCGCCGAGTCGCCGCAGATTGATGCGGCGTGTTTCGGCGGCACCCATCAGATCGTCGGCGCGGTGCTCATTGAGCTCGACCCGCAGGGTGTCGAAGAAGGGACCCTCGTCCACCGACCAACCCAGGCGTCGCAGACCGGCGGCCAACGTCGAGGTCATGGCATGGACTCGTCGCGCGATTTGCCTAAGACCTTCCGGCCCGTGGTACACGGCGTACATCCCCGCCATGATGGCGAGTAGCACCTGGGCGGTGCAGATATTCGACGTCGCTTTCTCGCGCCGGATGTGCTGCTCGCGGGTCTGCATCGCCATGCGGTAGGCTGGCTGCCCTTGGCTGTCCCGTGAGATGCCGATGATCCGTCCCGGTATCTGGCGCTTGTATTTTTCGCGGGTGGCCAGGAACGCGGCATGGGGGCCGCCGAAGCCGAGGGGAACCCCGAAGCGTTGCGAGGAGCCGACCGCAATGTCGGCGTCGAGCTCACCGGGAGGCTTGAGCAGAGTCAGCGCCAGCAGATCGGTCGCCATGATGACGGTGGCCTTGGCGGCGTGGGCTTGTTCGATGAACGCGCTGTAGTCGACGATCCTGCCGTCGCTGGTCGGGTACTGGAGCAGCACGCCGAATAGGTCGCCCGCCGAGAGGTCGAGCTCGCGATGATCACCGATTTCGAGCTCGATGCCGAGGCCGGCGGCCCGAGTTGCGAGCACCGCAAGGGTTTGGGGATGGCAGTCGCTCGACGCGAAGAATACCGTCTTTTTGCCACGGGCGATGCTGTAGGCCATACCCATCGCTTCGGCGGCGGCGGTCGCTTCGTCGAGTAGGGAGGCGTTGGCCACCGGCAGGCCGGTGAGATCCGACACCATCGTTTGATAGTTGATCAGGGCTTCGAGCCGACCTTGGGAGATCTCGGCCTGATATGGCGTGTACTGGGTATACCAGCCCGGATTCTCCAGGATGTTGCGTTGGATCACCGCCGGCACCAAACAATCGTAATAACCCATGCCGATGAACGAGCGGAAGACCTCGTTGTGACTTACCATGGACTTTAGCCACTGGCGGCCTTCGACTTCGCCAAGCCCTCGGCTCGGGTTGTCGATACCGGCAATTTCGAGTGTTTCGGCAAAACGAATTGATGCCGGTACGGTCTCGTCGATCAGCTGGTCTAACGAGCTGACGTCGAGCTCGTTCAGCATCGCGTCGAGCTCATCGGCGGAGGGCCCGATATGCCTGTGAACGAACGTGTCCGTAGGATCGAAGAGGCTGCCGCAGGAATCGGCAGGAGGCACGGTGTTAGGAGACGCGGTGTTAGGAGACGCGGTATCAGCGGCGGTTGAGGTGCTTGCGCTCATCTGGATTGTCCGGTCGAGGTTAGATTGTGTTGGACGGTGCGGCTCAGAGAGCCAGACGAGATACGTGACTTCTAGACTGAAGCGGTGGCTGAATGTTACTTCAGAAGTGTTCGATTCGGGACCCGGAGGTGTTTCAGCCGGACGTACCTCAACCAGACCGTGTCTTGACCTCTATCCGCCGCCGGGCTGAAAGTCCGGCTTCGTCCATCACGACGATCTCATGGCGCCCGAGACGGGGCAACCACCAGGCGCGTTCGGCGGCTTCGGTGGTGGCGAGCAGCTCGCCGTCGACAAACCAGGAGAGGCGAGCTCCGGGACTCAGGCTCTCGGCTTGTAAGGGCACTTCTTGGTCTGAGGCCGGTATGCCAGGCAACAACACCAGGATCTGACCCGCTGGCGGCGACAGGATGGTGGGGGCCTTGCGGCGACCGGCGACGCGGCAATCTGTCGCCAGGGCCGGGGGGCTCGGCAGCCAACGATGCCCGGCGGCGAGCCAGCGTCGGATGCTGGCCGGCCACACCACGTAGTTGCGGGTTTCATAGGTTCGACCGGCGCGACACGAGGGGTTGAGAGCAAGGCCGGTGGCGAGATCGATATCGATCGCGGCATGGTAGGGACAAACGCGGGTTGGGACCCGGTGGCGCAGGGCCAAGGCTTGGCGCCGCTGCTCGCAGGCGGGCTTGGGTAAGAAGCCCGAATAGGCGCAGACTTCAACCCGTTTGAGATCGTGCGGTGGGCGCTCGGCGATCCGCGGGCGTGAACGATCGGCGACGGCTTCCAACAGATCGAATAGCAGCGGCCCGGCAGCTTCGGCTCCCACCAGGTCGAAGCTCGGCTGGTTGTCGAAGTTGCCGAGCCACACCACGGCGGTATGATCGGGCCCCGAGCCCGCGGCCCAAGCGTCGCGATGGCCGTAGCTGGTGCCCGTCTTCCAGTGGATCGCCGCGGGCGCCCCCGACAGCCGCCTGCGGGATGGAAAATCCGGGCGGTCGCGTCGAGCCAGCGCGCGTCGAGTCAGGAAGGCGCTACCAGGAGAAAAGACATCGGTCTCGACCGGGTCCGCTGTTGTCACAACGGTCTGGGACTCCGCCGAAGCATCGAGCCAACGAAGCGGCCGATAGTGCCCATCTTGGGCCAGGCTGGCGTAGAGCCCGGCGACTTCGAGCGGCGTGATTTCAACCGAACCGATGGCCGCCGAGAGTCCGTAATAACCCGACTCAGGACGCAGGCCGTCGACGCCCGCCGTCTGCAGGTGGTTGATAAAACGTGGCACGCCGAGTCGGCCGAGCAGGCGAACGAAAGGGATGTTGAGTGAGAACGACAGAGCGTCTTCGAGCGGGATCAGACCGGTGAATTTGCCGTCGTAGTTGCGGGGTGCATAATCGGTGTAGGCGATCGGAATATCGGGCACCAGGTGCTCGGGTAAGGCCAGCCCGCGGTCGATGGCGAGAGCGTAGATGAACGGCTTGAGAGCCGAGCCCGGCGAACGTGGGGTGTCGAAGCCGACGATCTGCCCACCGTGCGTTTCGTCCCAGAAGTCGAAGTTGCCGACCAACGCTCGCACCTCGGCGGTGCGATGGTCGACAACCACCGCGGCGCCGTTGTGGATGCCTTGAAAGGCCATCTCGGCGTGAGCGGATCCCATCGTTTTCTCGGTCATCAGCTGGAGACCGCGATCGAGAGTTGTCGCGATGCGCGTCGCTCCACGCAGCCGCGGCTGGCTTGCCAGCCAAAAGGCGGCGTGGGGAGCGTGCCTTGGCAATGGACGAACCTCACGCGGCACCGGCGCCGCACGCCAACGCGCCAGAGACTCGTCGGTGTCGTCGACCATCCCACGATCCACCAGCCAGCCCGCAATGTCGTTGCGGGCGGTGCGCAATCGATCGCTGTTGGCAGCGGTCGGAAATCGACGACTGGGTCGTTGCGGCACCGCCAGCAACACCGCGATTTCATCGAGGGTCAAGTCTTGCGGGCCGTGGCCAAAATAGGCGTGACAAGCAGCGACAACTCCTTCGATGTTACGGCCGAAGGGGATGAAGCTGAGGTACGCCGCCAAGATCTCTCGCTTCGACATCTGGACCTCGATCTGCAAAGCGCGTATCGCTTCGACGACTTTGGACGACAGCGTGCGAGGCCTCGGCTCGAGGACTCTCACCAACTGCATGGTGAGGGTCGACGCTCCGGAGGCCACCCGTCGGTGGCGTAGATTGAGACCAATAGCCCTCGCCACGGCCACGAGGTCGACTCCGGGGTGGCGATAAAAGCGTTTGTCTTCAAAACGTAGCAGGGCGGCGAGATACTCCGGGTCGATGGTGTTGGCTTGGAGGTCGGCGTCAAGCTCTTCAGACTCTAGCTCTTCAGGACCGACCGCCATCCGGTATTTGTCGTCGGGGGACAAGAAGACGTAAGCTGGTGACCCGTCCGCGAAGTTGACGACGGTGGAGGGCGGCTCGGCGAGACGCGCTGGCAGCGGAAGCGTGTATGCAACCGCCCACAGCAGACCGCCCAACAGGATGAGCAGCGAGAGGCCTGCCAGCGCTCTGCGTCGCCAAACCCTTGGGATCATCCCGCTTACTCCGCCCCCGGCGCGACTGGCCCGGTCTCGGTCCAGGGGCCTGAGATCTCGACCCGCTGCATACCTTCCCGGGCCCAAATCCGTGGGTCGTACATCGCTTCTGCTTCAACCGGTGGAATGGTGAAGCGACCCGCCGTGACGGCGCGCGCGGTATAAACGACTTTACGAGCTTCGCCACGCTTGAGATGGCCGAAGAGCTCAATACGATCGTCGCGCAGGTCGAGGTGGTCCACTTGCCACAGCTGATCGGAATCGAGCCAGCCGATGGCAGCGTCGCGGCCGAGCCGTGGGTTCTCGATTTCCCAACCAGCCGGGATGCGATCGACCAAAGCAATATTGGAGACTTGCTCGGCGGTGTTGTTGCGCAACGTCAGCTCGACATGGACCAGATCGCCGAGAGCGAGGCCGCGGTTGAGGTCAACGGGTTTGCCGGCGACATCGAGATAACGCCGAGACAGCAGCAGCCCCTCGCCGCCAGTACGCCAGTCCGGAACGGTTCGTACCCCTTCGCTGGCCAGGATCAAGTAGAGCTTGCCGTCACCCTTCGAGGGTACATCGAGCTCTAATTCTCGGTACTCGCTGGCTCGCGCCAAGTTCCAAGTCCGGTCTGCGGTCTGGCGTTGGCTGGGCTGTGGGGTGAGGCGCTTGCCATCGGCGAGCAGCCGAGGTGGATCAAAATCCTCAGCGCCCGCCTCGAGGTATTTACCCAAGCCGGTGATGCCCCACACCAACTCTTGAGTGGTGTACCACCGACTGTCGTGGCCGCGGAGCCCTTCGGCGACCAGATGGGCCAGGCTGTCGCCTGCGGCGTCGGAGCCGAAAAGCTCGGCGAAGGTGGAAAGCATGAAGCCCCGTCGCCTGCGATCGGAATAGAACGACCAGCCGTTGTTACGGCGATCACTGATCGCTGATCGGTCGGGGCGTTTGAGCTCATTCTCGTAACGCTGATCACCGGCTTGGTACAAGGCCGCCTGTAGCATGTAGAGGTGCTCCCGCTGCTCGTTACGCGGGCTCTTGGGCATCTCCTGGATCAGCTTCTCGGCGCGTGCTTGGCGCGCCCGGCCGGCGCGGGCGAGGACAAAGTGCATGTAAGGCTCGGCGTTGCTGCTATACCAGCTGTTGCGCTGCCGCCCGGCCTCGTAGGTGTTGGTGATCTGTCGATCCATCCAATCGAGGGCCTCGTCGAGCCGCTCCTGAGTGACGTCGTAACCCAGCTTCTGGGCGTCGAGCAACAGGTGGGTGGCGTAAGCGGTTCCCCAATAGGCAGGCTCGGAAGACCCCGGCCAATAGGCGAAGCCACCATCCGGTGCTTGCATCGAGAGCAGGCGCCGCACCCCATGTTGCACCATGTCCTCGAGGTTCTTGTCGGCGAGCAGTGCCGGGTCGACACTGTTGATGAAGTTGGCCAGGTAAAGCAGAGGCCTGGTGCTGGATGTGGTTTGCTCAAGGCAGCCATAGGGATAACGCAGCAAGTGCTCGAGGTGAGCGAAGGTATCGCCGTAGGGATTGTTGGTGACCCAGATTGTCGAGCGTTCACTGAGCGGCACCCAGCCGTCGAGAAAAGTTGTCAGATCGAGTTGACCCTCGGCGAGCTCGATGCGCTGTACCTGCCGACTCTTGGGGCCGGCGGGCAGCAGTGGAACATCACTGTGTTCCACGGATACATCGTGTTCAACGGAGACGTCGTTGCCGGAGCTCGCCACCACTTCGAGCCGCGCCGCCCCTGACGACCTGAGGGCGCGGGCGCGGAAGACGACGGTGTCGCTTTCCCCGTCACCCAGGGTCAACATCTGGCGGTCAGCCCCGATGATCTCCACCGGTGATTCGGTCGCGTCCAGACGCTCGAGACCGCCGATGTCGAGCCCCTTGGCGCTCAAGGCTACCTCGATGTCGCGGCGAGATCCCGAGACGTTGGTGACAAAGACCGGCACCCGCAGGTCGTCGTCACGGGTCAGGAACCGCGGCAAGGTGGCCTGAATGACCAGCGGATCCCGCACCGTCACCTGAGCATCGGCGCGCGCCATGGTGCGGCCATCCGCGGCAACCGCCATGATCCTGAGCTCGCCGCGATATTGCGGCACATCGAATTCAACGTCGAGCTTGCCCGATGCAGGCACTTCCACCAGCCCTGACCACAAGGCGACCGGTTTGACCGGTTGCACCCGGCCCAGGCTGCCGGCGCCGTCACCGCCGGTGGCCGCTGAGGGGCTGGCGGGTGGCACCAACAGCGTCCAACCGATGGTTTCGAAGGTCTCGACCCCAAGAGCGCGACGCGCGAAGATGTCACTGAATGGGTCGGGACTCTGGAAGCGGGTGAGAGAGAGAATCCCTTCGTCAACCGCGGCGACGGTGGCATAGGTGGAGCCATTGCTCCCTTTGCCTGCGGGGCCGAGATCGAGAGCCACCGTCAGTCGAGAATTGGAGCGTACCTCCGAGGGTACGTCGAGCTGCAGGGCGCGGGTGAAGTCCTTGGGTTCGACGGTGACGGATTGGACACCGAAGGCGCGATCGGGCAAAAACGCCTGGGGTGAGTCGAGATGGGGGTTTTTGACCAGGAACGCGGTGACGTAGACGTTGGGCGTGAACTCGTCGAGCTCCACCTGCCACACCGCGTCACCGGCGTCGACATCCATCCAGGCGCTGCGTAGCAGCTGATCGGTCTCCGCAGTCAACAGCACACGGCCGCCGTAGGGAGCTTTGAAATGCACCGGGAAAGGCTCTCCGGCCTGGACCAACTCCGGGGTCTCGAGAGTCAGCCAAGCCGGCCGCCCCGGCCGTGGTGTGAGGTCGACCTCGGTTTCCTGCGGCGCCCAGTAGTACCAATCTCCTCGACCTTCGAGCTCGAGGTCGGTGCGGGCGGCGCCGGCCTGAGCCCGCACCAAAAAGCCGACGGCGTCGCGGTCCGGTTTCCAGGTCGCACGGAACTTACCGCCCGCGATCGGCACGGTGGTCGACGCCTCGGTCACCGGTCGCAGGTAGCGACGGTAGGTCTCGTGGCCACGGGTTTCGTCGTAGGTCCAACCGTACTCGGTCTCCAACCGAATGAAATCGAGCGCTACCTCGTTGGCTTCTTCGGTCAGCTCACCCTGCCAGTCGACCGCGACTCCTTCGATCACCAGCTCGTTCCCGGCCTCGACCTTGGTAGAGCCCGACATCAAGCCGATGTAGAAGCTCTCGGGGTGCACTGGCGCTGTCGTCTGGTTGACGGTGGTCCGTCCGCTGCCGCTTTCGAAGACAGCGGCGCGGGCGACAAGCTGGGCCGGGCCACTGAAGCCTCCGGCGCGGCCCGCACCGGGACAGGAGAAGGTGCCAGCGCCCGCGTCGTCGAGCTCGGCGGTCACCGAGCCGAGGGCCAAGGGGCGCACCGGACTGTCTTCGGGGCGCCACACTCCGTAGTGGAAGTTGGCGTTGCTGGCCGGCAGGAAGTTGCCCGGGGCAATCTCGCAGGCAACCTCCACTTTGTGTTGTGCAGGTACGCCACCAAAAAGGTAACGCGAGTTGACCGTGACCGCCATCGATTCGCCGAACAGATACTCGGCCTCGGCGGTTCCGACGTCCACCTTCATGCGCTCGGGAACAAACTCTTCGACTTGGAAGCGATATTGACCGATCGGCTGGTCGGCAACCTCCAGACGGGCTTCGTAACGGCCGGTGGTGGCGAAGGCCGCAAAATCGACATCGAGCTCAACGAAGCCGGCGGCATTGGTGGTGAGGGTGGTGCGTTTCAAAACCTTGCCGCGGGGATCGTTGAGCTTGATCACCACCGGCATGCCCGCTGGCGGCGCCAGATGGTCGTTCTGACGTACGATTGCTGCCAAGTGGGCGGTCTCTCCGGGCCGGTAGACGCCGCGGTCGCTGTAGAGCGAGGCGCGATACTTACGGGTCTCGTCACCATAAGGCTCCCCGGCGATGCTGGCTTCTTGCACCTCGGCTTTGAGCTCTGAGAACTTGAGGTACGTCAGGTCGTTGTCAGCTACGGCGAGCAGTGCGAAGGGGGACGCGGGATCGATCTCGTCGGTCGGGGCTTGCAAATCGCAACCGCCGTCGCGCCCGGTGTTGCAGGTCGCAAGGGCAAAACCGCTTTTGCGGATCAGTTGAATCTCGGCGCCGCGCACCGGCGCCAAGGTGTCCATGTCCATCGCCCAGGCGCGTACCGACGGACGATCCTGCGGCCCGGACCGTTTGGCGATCAGATGAAGATTGGTCAGCAAGATGCGGGCGGTGTCATGGGTGGCGCCCGAGTCGACTCGTAGCTCGATCAAGCCGCGGGTGTCTGCCGGCACCATCGAAGCGAGGTCGACATAGGTTGTGGACTCGACGTCGGTGTCGCCGCCGAGGGCGATCTGCTGCCGCAAGATAAGGTTACTGGTGCGCTCGTTGGCGGATTCGTCGGCGTCGTCACCCATCCAGAAGATCAGGTTCTCGGCCGGCACGTGGCGCACCGACAGGGTGGCGCCGCTGACGTTCCGATGGCGGACCGGCAGTGAGGTCCAGGCGGTGCGCGGCAGGTAGCGGCCTTTCGACACGAACCGCACTGTTGGACTGCGTGCCGGCACCGTGAAATCGGTGCTGTAAGCCTCGTGGAACATGCCGCCGTCGGCGGTGCGGACGCCGGACTCGACCCGCATGCTGTAGCTACCGCGTTCGAAGTCACCAAAGATCCGGAAACCGCCGCCGGCGGGCGAAACGGAATAGTCCACCGGTGGCTCGAAGTGAATGCCAAAAGCGGCGTCCGCTTCGGTCGGCTGGCAGCGGGTGGAGACTTCGTAATATTCCTGTTGAGTGCGATCCCAGTAGTAGCGGCGGGAGCCGACCGCGCTGTCGTTGCAGATCACCTGCAGGTAGAAGCCACTGGCGCCTTCGGCACGGTAACTGGCGAGGATCTTGGCCATCGGCCCGGTACTGAGCTCAGCCGAGGCGGTGTTCCGGCCGGCGAGCTGATCGCTGTCGGTGGCGCTGGGTACTCCCTCGTCCAGGGTGAGATCGAGACGTCCACCCCCTTGCAGGCTGTTGCTGGTGAGCTGGGCGAGGACGATGTGAGGCTCGGGACCCGATTGGAACCGGACCTTGGCGTCATTTCGAGCCCGGCCGTCGAGGCCGATGACCGAGATGCGGGCTCGTTGCTCAACCTGCTTCGGGCTGACGGCGCCCGAGAAGATCAAATGAGCTTCGGCACGCTTGCGCGGATAGTCGATGGTGGTGAGCGAGAAACGTGCAAAGTCGAAATTAGGCGTCGTGAAGACGCGCACCCAACGACCGGCCTGGGGAGCGGTGAGGACGCCTGCCGGGGTTTCGAGGGAGGTCAGCTCAACCTCGTAACGGGTGTTGGGGCGGAAGCCCTTGGCTGGCTGGAAGGTGAGAGTGGAGGGACTGGTGAAGCGCAGCTCACCCTCCAGCGGCGGCTCGATCCGGAGCTTGGTGTCGGTGAGCGCTTGCCCAACTCGAGCCTCCTCGACAACCGGCTTGGCCAGCTCGATCACGATCTTGGTGGGTCCGACGCCGGTTTCGGTAACTTCGCGGATCACCGGCGCCAATTCTTCCGGGCTGAGAGGTGGCGGCGGAGGTGTCGCCACTGCCGCTTGATCGGCGGTCGGCGACGGTGACGTCGCGGTCGAGGTGGTTTCGGGAGTCGACTCACGGGAGCAGCCGAATGACGCTGCAAGAGTGAGGAAAAGAGCCGCGATCACGGCACGACGTCTGAGCATCAGAATTCCTCCGGCGTTTAATGAGACCTACCCACCCAGTCTATCGCCTTGCTGGTGCCCCGCCGGTCACAGAACTTCGACAATACCGCTCGCCGAGCTCCACCGTTCACCGAACTTTGACGGTCGAGTCAAACCTTTGGTCCGTTTTGTGCGTCCTAAGAGTGAGCAGCAACCCTTCGATAAGGAGAACGATTCGATGAGTAGCCTTTTCAAGCCATTTTGTCGCCCTGCACTGGCAGCGCTTGTCACCCTTGGAACGATTGCAACCGTACCGGCTTTCGCTGATGACTGTGACCATCGTGCACCCCGTGAAGAGTCGATTGACGCCGCGGGCGTCGAGCGCATCGAGATCGAAGCCAGCGCCGGCTTCCTGCGGGTCGAGGGTGTCAAAGGTAGCGAAGTGCGAGTCGTCGGCGAGGCCTGTGCGTCGAGCGCCAGGCTGCTCGAAGACGTCCGCCTGGTGGTCCGCCGGTCCGGTGATCGCGTGCGAATCATCGCCGAGCTGCCCGAAGGTGGTTGGGGGCGCTCGACCGCTCGCTTGGATCTAGCGATCGAAGTACCGTCGGACATCGCGATCGGCATCGACGATGGTTCGGGCGAGATCGAAGTGCGCGGTGTCGCCTCAGCTGAGATCGCAGATGGTTCGGGCGAGATCGAGGTCTCGGACATTGCGGGCGATCTGGAGATCGAAGACGGTTCCGGCGAGATCGACGTCGAAGGGGTTGGCGGTGAAGTTCGGATCAGCGACGGCTCGGGCGAGATCGAGCTACGCTCGGTCGGCTCGGTGTTGATCGAGGAAGACGGCTCGGGGGAGATCGAAATCGCCGGGGTCGAGGGCGACGTCATGGTGCGTAGCGACGGCTCGGGCTCGATCTCGGTGCGCGACGTCAACGGCGACTTCACCGTCCGCCGCGACGGTTCCGGAGGTATCGATCATCGATCGGTAGTGGGTCAGGTCACGATTCCTGACGATGACGACGACAACCGCTGGAACTGATCCTTCAACCCGATGGCAGAACCATGTCACCTTCGACCGTACCCTCGACCACAACAGCCACCTGATCGTCGGCAAAGTTGAAGGTGTCGGCATAGCGCAGTACCGTCGATTCAGTAGGTAACTTGGCGATGAGTCCGGCCATCTGGGAAGCGACTAAGGCTTTGATTGGGCCCAACAGTGGCAGGTGACCGATCCGCAGTGACCGCAGCCGCAGTGTTGCCTCACCAGGATCGGTTGGCTGTTGACCCACAACACGGGCTTCGCCGTGTTGGCCCGTGAAGCGAGCTTCAAAGATCACTGGCACGATCAGCATCCGACCGGTGACGTACAACGTTGCGGCATCGGTCTCGAGGTCGATATCAAGGTCGGTCAGGCCCAGGGTGAACCCCTGTGATTGCTGGGCGCTCTCGTTCTGGCCGATCAAACGGTCGAGATGAGCATTGATTTCGATCTCGCTGAGCTGCCGCTCGATGGTATGGCTGGTGGCGACCGCCATCGCCAGGGTACCGAGTTTCCGACCGCAGCTCTTGGCGGCCTCGGCGCCGTTCTCTGGGTCGGGACGTTGAACGTCGATCTCAGGAGGCCAAAGGGCGAGACCGATCATTGCCAGCAGCGCGATCGAGATCAGGACGCGAAGCCCCCGCCGTCGCCACGGCGAAGGCTTGTCGTCGAGATCGTAGGTCGCAAAATCCAAGGAGCGAACGCCCAGCCGTCAGGGAACGTCGTTGGGCGGATCGCCCGCAAACCGTTGCAGATCGGCGAGGTCGGACATCAGCTCAGCGTGGAACGCGAGCAACGTCTCTTTCGCTTTGTCTTTGAGCTTGATGCGGTCGGGGCAGTCCTTACAATTGAGCCGGTTCTGGTCGAACTCGACAATCAGATCCACCGTCTCGGATAGTCGGGTCGCCA
>JAJCXQ010000032.1 GCA_029263355.1 Acidobacteriota bacterium
CCACGGCGCCAGCACTGGTGGTGACCGAGCCGCCTACGATGGTCGTGTGGGTGGGAATCAAGTCCACCAGCTCGACCGTGGTCGCAGCGGTGTTGCCGAGGTTGATGACGGTGAGGGTGTAATTGAGGGTATCCCCCGGTGACGGCACGCCGTCGCCATCCGAGTCGACGGCCAGCGTGTCCGTCTTCTCGGCCACCAGCCGCGGCGCGGCGGTGACCTGAGTCACGGTTGGGTCGACGTCGCCGCCGATCGCCGGATCGTCGGTCAACACGGTCGGTAGCTGATCACTGCGCACCGTGCCCTGATTGACGATGCTGTCGACCGCCAACGGGAAAACGCTGTCCAGGGTAACGTCGAAGGTCACGGTCACGGTGTCAGCCGCGAGCAGGGTCCCGATCTCAATCTCGACAGGGTCTTCGGAGAGGATGGTGCCGAGAGTGGTGGTCACCGTCCCCGCGACAACTCCCGTGTGCTCGGGAATCAGATCCCGCAGCAGGACGCCGGTCGCCGCACCATCACCTTCATTACCGACGGTGATGCTGTAACGCACCACATCCCCTGGGCTGACGACGGTATCGCCGTCCGCGTCGGTCTCGAGGTTGGCAATCTTCGATGCGGTCAGCAGCGGATTGCCTACCACCGCGGTCACCGTCCGATCGGACGGTGCGGCGGTGTCGGGATCGTCCGAGAGGGCGGTGCCGAGCTCGAGGCTGGTCACCGTCGCCTGGTTGGAGATCTGCTCGACGCCAACAGGTAGGGGCGAAACAACCCTCACGTCGAAAGTGAAGGTAGCGCTAGCTGCCGGGGCGAGAGCCCCAAGGGTCACCGCAACCGGGTCTTCACTGGTGACAATACCCTGGCTAGCCTGCACTGAGCCGGTCAGCAGCGTCGTGTGAGCGGGGATCACATCGGCCAGCTCGAGACCGGTCAACAGACCACTACCGGGATTGCTGACGGTGATCGTGTAACGCACGGTGTCGCCGGGACTAGCCTCGCCGTCGCCGCCGAGATCGAGCTCCAGTGCGTCGGTCTTGTCCACCTCCAAAGCCGGCAGATCGTCATCGGTGATGACGGCGTTGCCGGTCGCCACCACCAGGATGGCGTTGACGGGATTCGACAGCTCGACCGTGAAACTCTCATCAACCTCGCGCAGCTCGTCACCGATCACCGGCACAACAATCGTTCCGCTGGTGCCTCCGGCGGGGATGACCAAAGTACCGCTGGTGGCGACGTAGTCGACGCTGGCCAGGGCGTCGCCGTCGATAGTTGTGTAGTCGATTCGGGTTTCGAGCACTGTCGGCTCGGCCAAGGTGACGGCAAAAACCAACTCACCGGCCGATCCGGGATCACCTTCGATCGCGGTGGCGTCGCCGAGGCTCACCTCAGCGTCGTCGATGACGCCGATACGCAGATCCGAGAGGATCGGTGTCGTGCCATCGGGCGCTGACCGTAAGGTGGCGCGGATCTGCAGGTAGCGACCGAAAACCTCGAAGTCGTCGCCGTTCACCGCTTGCAGCCAGGTCTGCGTACCCAAGGCGGGGACGGTATCCGCCGCCCGTACCTCGACGACAATCGAGCCCCCCTCCGGGATGAAGGCCTCGGGCTCGGTATTCCACAACACCGAACCCCATTCCGAGCCGTCGATACCGGAGTCCTGGATCACCGAGAACGAGCCTTGAGGCGCCGTCGACTGCAAGGCTACGAAGCCAGTCATGTCACTGTAGTTGTACGGGCGTGCGCCCGGCATCTGAACAACTAGGTCAACCTCTCCCAACGGCGTCACGCCGTCGGAGCCGATCGGTCCCTTGGTCGGATCGATGCGTGCCGCGGTGCTGCTCTCCCAGTTGGCGGTCCAGATCTTGCCGTTGGCGTCCACCGCAACACCGCTCGAGCCGATCGGTACGCCGTTGACCCGGCCGAGAAAGGTGCCGTCGGCCTTCATGTGGCTGATGTAGCCAAGCCGGCTTGTCCATTGGCTGCTGATCCAAGCGTGACCGCGACGGTCGACCGCCAGCCCCTGAGATTTCGAAGCGGTGTTGAAGTGACCCAGCACGGTATTGCCGTCGGGCGATATCTTCCAAGCTCGCGATCTACTCGAGCTCGACGCCCACACCCAGCCGTCGGGGTCGATGCCCAGGCCGTAAGCCACGACACCGATGCAACGGGTCTCATCGGTGTTGAGATCCCAACGCAGCACCGAAGCATTCTGCGACGCCGACCACAACACATTGTTGCTATCGACAAAACCACCATAGCCACCACAATCCTGGTTGTGGACGGTGCGAATGATCTGTCCGGTGTCACCATCGATCAGGTCGAAGTCGCGCTCGTTGACGCCGAAGCGTCCGCTCACCCAGAGATCGTTGTCGGCGGTCAGCGACAGGTGCCGCGTGAGGGTTGCCCGCACCCGGGTGTAATGCAGGATGCACTCGTCCGTCGCTGTGGTCACACCGCCGCTCGAGTCGACGCCGCCGGTGTTTGTCCACGGCAGAACGTCGCCATACCCGGCGGAGGTGTCGATGAAGCCGTTGCCGTTACGGTCGATGCATTGGTTGAGCTCTGGCAGACCGATGTGAGCCACCGAGCCGGTGTTGTTGCGAATGTCGTTGCGGTTACCCACCCAGACGCTGCCGTCGAAGGCGACGGTGGTACGTGACGGATTCGGCCAACTCAAATTGTCCGGATTGGTCGAATATTCACCAAGGATGTCGCCGGTATTGACGTCGATCTTGACGATCGTGCCGCGATCCGACGCCGCGATCCAGATGAACGGGAAGGTGGAGCCCTCCGGATTCAGCTGCAACTGATCGTTGTTGGGCGTGTCGTGGTTGACGCTCACCTGGACACCGGTATCGAACTCGTGATCCAAGGTGTAAACCGCAAAGACCCCAGGTACCGGCGGTGAGCCCGGATCGGCGTCACGCAAGGTGATGACGGCGTCGGTGTCGAGCAGAGCGCCACGGTCTTCGCCCGAAAAGCGGATCTCGAAACTCTCGCGCAGCTCGTTGAGGAACTCGCCGACGATCTCCAGATCAATGGCCTGCTCGGTCTCCCCGGGGGCGAAGGTCAAGGTGCCGGATTGATCGATATAGTCGTCGGGGGCCACGGCCGTGCCGTCGACCAGTTCATAGTCGAGGCTGACGACATGCTCGCTGGGGCAGTTCAGACTGACGTTGAAAGGCACGATGTCGTTGCCGACGTCACCCTCGAAGATCTGCTGATCATCGAATTGGAACACCGGCGTCGTCAACGACCGCAGCACCAGGCCGTCGAAGTAGCCGTCGGCGTTGGGGCCGCCGATGCGCGAGGTCATCAACCGTACCCGGATGAACCGCGTGCCGATCGGCGCGGTGCGCAGGTCGGTGAGACGCAGCCAGGTATTGAGGTTGATGATGTCACCGCTATCGTAGACATCGAGCACGGTGGCGTTGGCGGCATCGCGGAACTCGATCACCACCCGCGCCGGATCGGCCGGCGACTCGGTGCCGGAACGGATCCGGCCTTCGAACATGAAACGCTGGAAGCCGCCGTCGATGAGCGCGCCGTAGGTGGCGACGTCGACGTCTTGGCGCAGCTCCGCTTGTGCGACGCCGCCAGCGAAGAAGAACCTGCCGCCATCGAACGAGGCCGTGGACTCGTGGGTCGCCCAGGCTGTGCCAGCCACCTCGGTCCACCCTGGGACCTGCCCGTTGACCACCGGTTCTTCAGCGCTACCGTTGGCCAGCAGATTGGGGCTCGAACAGTCGTCGTCGTCGCCGATGAATCCCGTCCCCTCGGACACGGTCAGGAAAACGTTGACCGGATTGGTGAGCTCAACGAAGAAGGTCTCCCCAGTTTCCAGATCCTCGTCACCCAGCACTTGGATCCTGAGGGTGGCCAACGTTTCCCCGGCCGGGATCGTCAGCGTACCCGAGGCTGCGACGTAATCGCTGCCGGCGGTCGCGGTGCCATCGCGGGTGCCATAAGTGACACTGACCGTCTGGGTCGACGGGTTGTCGAGGGTCAGCTCGAAGATCGCGTCGACGCTACCGCTGTTGCCTTCGGTGACGCTGACGTTGCCGATCGACAGGGCGATGTCGTCCTGCAGGATCATGCCGACCCCTCGACTCTCCATCAAGGACGCATTGATCGGATCGGTGAGATTGAAATTGAAGGTCTCGTTGGGCTCGATCTCGGTGTCGCCCAACACCTGCACGGCCACGGTCTTCTCGGTCTCACCGGGCATAAACGTCAGGGTGCCGCTGGTCGCGACGTAGTCCGTGCCGGACTCGGCATTCCCTCCGCCGCCGGTGGCGTTGCCTCCGCTGGTGGCATAGTCGACGAAAATCGGTAGGGTGCTCGGTCCGGTCAAGGTGATGGTGAAGACGGCGTCGGTGGTGCCGCTGTTGCCCTCGGTGACGGTGTCCCCGGTGATGGTGATCATCACCTCGTCCTGGATGATGGTACCCGTCGCCCGCGGGACGACAATCCCGGCGTTCACCGGGTTGGTCAGGTTGAGGTGGAAGGTCTCATTGGATTCGTTGACGGTGTCGCCGAACACCGGAACGCTGACCAACTGGCTGGTTTGGCCGGGTTGGAAGACGAGCGTACCGAAGGTCGCCTCGTAGTCCTCACCGGCGTCAGCGGTGCCGTCGCTGGTCAGGTAGTCGACGGTGGTGACCACCGGGCTTGGACAGGCCAGGCTGACGGTGAAGTCGGCGTCGCGCCGACCGGATTCACCTTCGAACACCATGACGTCAGAAACGATGACGGGAGGGACTTGCAACGAGATCAGAGACAAGGCGTCGTAATAGCCATCGGGCACGGCGCCGGAGGTTTTGGTCGAGATCAACCGCACACGGAGCAGACGGGTGCCGACCGGTGCGACCCGCAGGTCGGTGACCCGCTCCCAAGCGCTGCTGCTGACGATCTCCTGGCTGTCGAAGGCCTCTAACACGGTGCCGGCAGCGTCTCGGTATTCGACGATGATGCGCGACGCTTCTGAAGTCGCAAACGTCCGGACGTAGCCTTCGAAGGCGAAACGCTGAGTGCCGGAATCGATGAGAAAGGCATAACCTGTCACGTCGACATCCTGGCGCAGCTCACCGATCGCCGCCTCGCGGGGGTCGAAGTAGGCGGGGCCGTCAAAGGCTGCGGGAAACGGCGAACCGAAGTTGTTGCGGGTCCAGTTGGTGCCTGAAACCTCGACCCAATGTGGGATCTCACCGCCCACCAGGGGCTCGTCGGCGCTGCCGTTGGCCAACAGATTGCTGCCCGGACAATTGTCGTCGTCTTCGATCAGGAACTCGACGTCGGCCGCGAGCAGCAGACTGCCTGCCGGTGGAATCAACTGGAGAAGGAAGGTCTCGTCGTCCTCAACCAAAAGGTCGCCGGTCACCTGCAGGTTGAACGTGGCTTCCTGGCTGCCGGCAGCCACGGTGAAGCTGCCGGAGGCCGCGACGTAGTCCTGGCCGGCGATCGCGCTGCCGTCGACGGTTTGGAATTGCACCGTCGTCGCCACCGGCGCCGGGGCGGACAGCAGGACACGGTTGACGACGATAATGTTGCCGCTATCCCCTTCGACGACCTCGGAGCCGGCCCGCAGGGACAGCTGGATGTCGTCGGACTTGATCGTGCCGACGCCGCGACCGTAGCGGATCTCGCCACCGGTGGCGGCGCTCAAGTCGACCGTGAAGATCTCGTCGGGCTCCCCCACCGTGTCGGTCACGAGGTCGGCCGTCACCGTGAGCGAAGCCTGGCCGGGTTGGAAGGTGAAAATTTGATCGATCGGCAGGAAGTCTTCACCGGCGAGGGCGGTTCCTTCGGTGGTCACCACCCGCACCGACACGGGTTGATCGCTCGGGCAGGAGAGGGTGAGCGGGAAGTGCGCCTGGGTGACCCCGCTATCCCCCTCGTATAAGGTGACGTCGCCGATCGACATCAGTGGGTTGGGATCGCTCTCGACGCAGAGTTCGGTCGTCGGACAGAAGAAGTGCCGGTTGGGATGGCCGTTGGCTCCAGTGAAACCCCACAGCACCTCGGACACGCCGCCGAAGATCTCCCCGATCAGATCCTTCTGGTACATCAGGCGCTCGCTGCCATCAAAATGGACGTCGAGGGTCTGCATGTCGGTATTCCACACCACCCGCAGCAGGTGGCGCTGGCCATTTTCGATGTTGCTAGAGGTGGAGCTGGCCTGAACGGGTGGATGGCCTTGATGAGTGAGGACGCCGTTCTCGTTGATGGCGAGGTGGTCGAACGCGGGATCGCCGAAGAGAGAGGAGTTCGAGAAAGTGTCGAGCTCGACACCGATCGACGGCGAGATCGTGTTGTAACCGACGTTGCCGCCCCAGGCGCCCAGGGCGTCGGAGCCCTGGTCCTGAAGTGCAAACACCAAGCCGTCCGAACCGTTGTCGCGGGTGCCGACAAACACCTCGAAGGTCTGGTCGAAATGCAGCCCGAGATCAACCGGGCGAGTCCGCCAGGCACTACCGGCGATCTGCGTGCTGGCGTCGGGCACAAGCTCGATGCAGCCCGCGATAGCGGTGTCGTTGGCTCGGCCGTTGAGGGTCCACAGCGGGTCGTCGTCGGTGATCGTCCCGAGTCCCCGGGCATGACGGATCTCAGCACCAATCGGGTTGGCCAGATCGACGGCGAACGACTCGGTCGTGCCTTCGGGGTTCAAGTCGCCGGTGATCTCGACGGTGACCCATCGACTGGTCTCGCCAGGTTGGAAGGTCAGAGACCCGGCGACTGCCGTGTAGTCGACACCCGAGGTGGCAAAGCCATCACCAACGCCGGAGTCGGCGGTCGTGAAGTCGACACTGACGACGGCATCGCTAGGGCAGGACAGGGTGACCGGGAAGCTGGCGACGGCGGCGTCGCCAGGTGCACCTTCGGTGACATAGGCGTGGCCAACCGACACCTTGGTTTCCGCGCTGCCGGCGCACAGATCCGGTTCGCAGAAGTAAAAATGAGTCGGCACAGCGTAAGTACCGGCGGTCATGCCGTAGAAGACTTCATTCTGACCACCGAAGACCTGGTTCACCAAGTCGCGTTCCCACAGGATCCTCTGATGGCCATCAAAATGGACATCGAGTTGTTTGGTCTGGGAATTCCAGATCACCCGCAACTGATGCTGGCGATTGCGGATGCCGCTACTATCGGGCAGCGCTGGCACCGGGGGTACGGGTTGACCACTGAGGGAATTGTTGCCGTTCAGCTGAATGCCAATGTGTTCCACGGCCAGGTCCGGAAAGCCGTGGGGGATGTTGTTCGAGGTGTCGATCTCGATCCCGACGGACGGCGAGATCCCCGAGCCATATCCGGTGTAGGCCCCGTAATACGCGTTCGGGCCGGCGTTCTGCAACGTAAAGACCATACCGTCGGCGCTGGCGCCGATCCAAACGTCCAACGTCTTGTCGAGATTCTCCTCGAGATCGAATTTGTCCCGCCGCCAGGCTGAGCCGCGACGATAGGACCTGTTGCTCTCGGCGAGCTCGACGCACCCCGGCACATTCTGGATGTTGCCGGCGCCATTGAGGTGCCAGAGGTCGTCGTCGCGCAGGGTGACAGTGGCGCGATCGTCGAGCAGCACGCCGCCGGTGCTCGGGTTCGACAACACCACCTCGAAGGTCTTGTCGACCTCACCCGCGCCATCGTTGAACAGCGTCACCACCAAGTCGATGCGGGTGGTGCCGGGGGCGAAGGTGAGGGTCTCGCTCACCGCCACATAGTCGTCACCAGCGAGGGCGCTGCCATCAACCGTCGTCACGTCCACCGTCACCGTGGTGGCGAAGGATTTGTTGAGACGCACCGGCACCCGCGCGGGGCCCTGAGACTCGCGCAGATCGAGGTCGTCGACCGAGATCAGGATGCCGTCATCGTCGAAGATCGTGACCGTGCCCTCGGGATCGAGCAGCGAGCCGACACTCGGTGTTGTCAGGCGAACGAAGAAGATCTCCTCCGGCTCTTCGATCAGCTCGCCGATCACCGGCACCGTGATCGTCTCGAGAGTCGAGCCCGGAGCGAAGGTCAACAGGCCGCTGGTCGGCTGGTAGTCCTCGCTGGCCGTAGCGGCGGCAGAGCCTGGCGGCGCGCTGACCGTCTGATAGGAGACCGTCACCGTCTGCACACTGGGCACCGACAGCATCACCGGCAAGGTGGCATCTACCGTGCCGCTATCGCCTTCGGTCACCCGCGGCGCGTCACCGATCGACAGCAGGACGGGATCGTCATCGAGCACTGTCACTGTGACAAAAGCTCGCGCCAGGCTGGCATGGACAGCGCCGGATAGTTGGACGGTGAAGCTCTCCTGCGGTTCGTTGACAGAATCGTCCAACACCGGCACCAACACTGACACTTCGGTGGTGCCGGGAGCGAAAACCGCGGTGCCCGCGGCCGATGTATAGTCGGAGCCAGCCGGGGCAGCACCGTCGGTGTTAGCCGTGGCAGAACCGTCAGCGGTCGCCCATTGAACCGTGACCTGGCGGCCGCTGACGGCGGATAAGCGCAACAACAGCGAGACGGTGCCGGTGCCTTCCGAAATCTGTACATCGTCAACCCCCAAGCTCACCGCACCGTCGTCGTCGAGGATGGTGGCGGTCACCCGTTCGTCGAGCAACACGATCGATGAGGATGTCGTGAAATCGACGAAGAAGCCCTCGTCGGTCTCGTCCAACACGTCGGCTTGGATGTCGACGTTCACCGTGGCGGTCGACGAGCCGGCGGCGAACGTCACCGTGCCGCTCGCCGCTTGATAGTCGTTGCCAGCCGTCGCCGCGTCAGCGCCGGTGGCATCGAGGGTCGTGAAGGTGACGTCGAGGGCGGTGGGTGCTGGGCAGGAGAGGCTGAGAGCCAGCTCGCCGCTGGTGGTCCCCATGTCACCTTCGATGAAGGCGGCCGACTCGGCAGCCATCACCGGCACACCCAGTGAACGGAAGGACAGTTGATCGAAATAGGCTCGAAGGTCGCCGCCATCGCTGTCGGAAACCAATAAGCGCACGCGGGCGGATCGAGTGCCGACGGCGGCGAGGCGCACGTCGCTGACCGCCTGCCAGGCCCCCGAGTCGCTGATCTCGCCGGAGTCGAAGCTGTCGAGCACCAGGCCGGTTGCATCACGGTATTCGATGACGAGACGGGCAAGGTCCCCTGGGCTGCCGATTTCGGCCCAAACGAAACCATCAAAGGCAAAGGTCTGACTGCTGCTATCGATGAAGGAGGTATAGGCGGAGAGATCGATGTCTTGATAAAGCTCGGCAACGGAGCTCGAGCCGCCGTAAGCGAAGGTCGCAACCCCAACCAGCGGCACCGGATCGGCAAAACGTCGGGTCCAGCCGTGGCCAACCGCGTCGCCGGCTTCGGTCCAGCCGTTCAGGTCTTCGGCATCCGCACTGGCATTGCGCAACAGATTCGGTCCGGAGCAGCCTTCTTCGTCGATCAGGGTGGCGATCGCCTGCATGTCCCCATTTGCCACGTCGATCGGGTTGGACAACGTCACCAAAAAGCTCTCCGCGGGCTCCAACGTGACGTCGCCGAACACCGGCACGGCGACCGAGCGCGAGGTTTCCCCGGGCTGGAAGGTCAACGTGCCAGAGGTCGCCTGGTAGTCCTCACCGGCGACAGCGGTGCCGTCAGCGGTTGCATAATCGACGGTTACGGCGGTCGGGGACGGTGACGACAGGGTCACGTCGAAGACGATGTCGGCGGTTCCACTGTCACCCTCGAGCTGGGTGGCGTCGGCGATCGACACCCCGCGGGCGATGGAGACCAGCTGACTGTCGAGACGGATCTCTTCCGCTGGCAGCACGCCAATCAGGGTGACCAAGTAGTTTTCCTCGGACAGACCCAGCGTCGGTATGCCAAAGCTGCCCTCGGCGGTCTCATCCCGCGCCAACGATTGATCACGGCTGAACGAGGCCACCACCGAGGCGTCGGCGAGGCGCAGAAGATCGAGACGCAGCCGCAGATTCGGCATGTCGGCGTTGCCACCGTTGGTGACCTGGGTGCTCGCCAGCAGAGGGGCTCCGGCGCCCACCACCGTCGGTGACACGTCGACGACGCCGGTGAGACCGGAACCGGTCTCGGCGCTGTCTTCGACCACGATTACGGTCTCCGCGAAGGCCAGCAGGATGCCGCTCGTGGTGCGCAGCTCGAGGGTCGCGGTATACGGTCCGCCGGCCTGGTTGGCGATCTCCCACAGCGCCGTGATCGGTACCGTTGCCCCCGGCAACAACTGCAGGATGTTCTGCTCGACGGAGAAAACTTCCGCTTCGGCCGAATTGCTGACAGCGACCCGGGCGACCAGGCCTTCGATCGGCAGATTGCTGCCACGATGGGTCACCGCGCCGGTGAAGATCACCTGCTGCTGGGGTGTGTAGAGGTCACGATCGGCGAATAACGTGGCGGTGATCGTGATGTCGCTGGCGATCGAGAACAGAGACGTCGCCACCAGGGTCGTTCCGCCATTTGTGGCCACCGTCGCCACTGCCGAATAAACGCCGGCCGGGGTCACGCCCGTGTTCCAGGCGAAGGTGAAGGCGCTGGCTCCCGGCGCCAGGCTGACCGGCTGATCCGCAACCTGCACCACCTCGACCCCAAAGGCGTCGACAATTTGCACCTTGAGCGAGCCGGGCAACGGGGCGGCGTCGAAGTGGGTCGCCGCAACATTGATCGTGACGTCCTCGCCAGCCTCATAGCCAAGCTCATCGGTGGCCACGTCGAGCTCGAGAGCGGCGGTCGTAACCCGCAGGCTGCCGCTGGCGACGTTGTTGGTTTCGTTCGCCTCGGCGATCTGGGCGCTGGGATCAACCCGCGCCTCCACCGCCAAGACACCACCGAGGACGGCGGTGTCGAGGGCCCATTCCACGACCCGCGCCGACCCCGCCGCCAAACTGGCCGGCGAGGTGATCCGGCCAACTTCGGCGGCATTGACCAGGAAGGCAACCTCGAAGCCGGCGCCCAGGTCGGTTCCACGGTTGCTGACCTCAACCGCCAGCTGAACGCTCTGCCCCGCCGCCACGTCGTCAGGCACGACACTCAACGACCGGGCTTCGAGGTCCGGCAGCGTCGGCGCCGTCAAGTCGACCTGGGTGAGGCCCTGGTTGTTGCTCTCATCGGCTTCGGGCACGAGGTTGTCGGCATCGACCACCACGTGCAGGTTGTAGACCCCAGGCGCCAGCCCAAGGGTTTCCCAGGGGACCTCGACAACTCGGGTCGCCCCGGCGTCGATGCCCTCTGAGGTCGCCTGGCCGACAACTTGGGCAAGGCTCGGATCGTCATTGAACAGGCGCACCGTGAAGCCGGGGGCGGCCGCGAAGCCGACGTTGGTCACCTCGACGCTCACCGGAACGAGTTGGCCGGCGGACACCGGTCCCGCCACGGTGACACCCCCCGCCGCGATGCTCAAGTCTGGCAGCAGAGTCTCGGAGACGACAAAAGCAAAAGCGTTGTCGGCCTCGTCACACTCGATCACATCGTCGTCAGGGTCGATCACCGCGGTGGGGGGGGGGGGGGGGGCGGGGGGCGGGGGGCGCCCCACCGCGAGAAGGGAGCACGGGGCCGGCGCCCCGCCGGC
>JAJCXQ010000033.1 GCA_029263355.1 Acidobacteriota bacterium
TCATAGGGGCCGTTGGCGGCGGTTCGGAACCAGCGTGAAAACCCACCCCAGCGGAGGTCGGCGTGGACTGGGGCGAGTCGATGCACACGGTGCGGGGTGGTGTCGACCGGTTGCATCGCGGCGACGGCGATGTGATCCCAATAGACTTCAAAATCAGTGGTGAGGCGAAGCCGCGGATGTGCGGGATCGAGGACGCCGGTGAGATCAACCACGATCGGTTTGGTTTTGCCAGATGGTAACCCAACCTCGACGTCGGTCCGTCGCCAACCGCCGGCGCCGTCGTCAACCTCGAGGATCGGGAAAATCGGCGCGCCATCGGGATCCTGGGAGCGGGCGACGTTGGTGCTGGTATTGCCCCAATGTAGCCAACCCACCAATACCAGCGCCGGGTGTTCGGCGGTGGCCAGGTCCGGTGGCAACTCAATGGTCAATCCGTGCGGTTGGACCGCGCCCTGGTAGCGGTTGGCGCCGGAGTGATTGGTCAAGTAGCGGTCGTCCCGCTCCTGCACCACATCCAGAACGTGTCGGC
Source organism: Acidobacteriota bacterium (assembly GCA_029263355.1). Classification (GTDB taxonomy): domain Bacteria; phylum Acidobacteriota; class Thermoanaerobaculia; order Multivoradales; family J023; genus JAAELT01. The sequence continues at coordinate 530 of JAJCXQ010000033.1, forward strand.
CCCGATCATCGAGCACCGATGTGGGGGACATGAGAGGAGATAGGAGGCGGAGAGCGAGCCCGCGAATCGGCCGTTTCAGCCATTGTTCGCCGTTGTAAACCTCAACCGACTCCGGCGCGTCGACCGCCACCAGCTCAAGCTGGTCCAGGTAGAGCGCTTCTCGCAACTCTTCGGTGATCACCAACTCCAAGGCTCCGGCGTGCTCGCCAGCCTCGAGGGGGGCGACCCAGGACGGGAGCCGTAGGTATTCTTCCGGGTCGGGGGGCACGTAATGCCCGGGGGCGGCGAGCATGCCAACCGGGCTGAGGCCAAGAATGTCGGTCACAAATCGTTGTTCACGGCCATCCCAGGCGTACAGGAAGGGACACGAGCCTTCCACTCGCATCGAAAGTTCTAGGGTGTGCTCGGCTTCCGCTTCGGGCTCGAACAAATACTCGCTGATGCCGTTGGGCCAGGTCGCCTTGATCACTGCCGGTTGCTCCCGGCCGAGACCGAGGGTGATGTTGGGGCGGCGGAGCTCCAACCACTGCACCGAGTCGCCGGCCGACACTTGCAACCGTACACCGTGACCGTCGCGGGGCACCTTGCGGGCGGGCGCGGTGAGCTGCAGGGTTAGCCACCCCTGATGCTCGGCGCCGCGACTGCGGAAGGTCCGCAGCAGGCCGGCTTCGCCCCAGGACAGTACGTCCGGATCGCGGTCGCCGTCGAGATCGAGGGTCAATGCACCGCGGGCAGCGGGCCACGGTTTTGCCAGCAGGTCGGTGCGGACGTCAAAACGTCCCGTGCTGTCATTGATCAGCGCCACCAGTCCGCCGCCTTGCTGCCCGGCAGCGGTACCCGCAACGAGCAGATCCTGGTCGCCGTCGAGGTCAAGGTCGGCGACGGTGAGCTGTTTGGGCTGAATGTTCTCGGAAAATAATAGAGTGTCGGCTTGTGCCTGGTCGTCACGGCTCAAGTGTGCCCGGCCATCACCCCGCCAAAAAGCGAAGCCGCGCTTCAGCAAGACGACAACGTCCATATGGCTGTCAGCATTGGTATCCAGGGTGACGAGCTGTAAGGGTTGCTCGCCTCGTGGCAGTGCAAGGCGGGTGTGAAGTGCAAAGTCTCCCTGTCGCCAGTTGCGCAAGACCAGCAACTCAGTACGGGTGGTCAGGATCAGATCCTGGTCTGCATCAGCATCCAGGTCGCTGCTGGTCAGGTGACGGATTCCGGTAGTGACTGGCAAGGGCGCTGGGCCGGCCGGTCCCAGCCCTGCTTCGCCGCGATGGATCGCAATCATGAGCTGTCCACTGCTGTCGACCGCCAACAAGTCGAGGTCGCCATCGTGCTCGAAGTCGACGAGGAGGCCGCGCCGCAAGTCGCCGGCCGCCGCCAGGTCAGGATCCAGGGCAACTTTGGTCCATCGGCTCGAAGGCTCTTCACGGGTCCAGATCTCGAGGCCGCTGCCGGAGAGTGCAACGAGCTCCATGCGGCCATCCCCGTCGAGATCACCGGCCAGGATCTGTCGCCCGCCAGTGAATGCTGAAACCGGTTGGAAGGTGTCGGCGTCCGCGTCTAAGAAGATCAGACGGCGATCGGTCAATAATGCGATGCCAGCCTCTCGACGGCGCGGTTTTCGGCTGCTGCTGCGGCCGGCGGTGGGATCGGGGTTTGCGCCATCAAGTGCGTTGGCGTCAGCAGCGTCGTCGGATATAGCGGCGACGGACAAAGCGTCGTCGAGCACAATTGCTTGCAGAATCTTTTCCCCGGGGTCCAGTGTCGGCATCGACATCAGCGTCGCGGCTTGGTAACTGAGGTCTGTCGCTGGTGGCCTGGGTCGTAGCCCGCCGCCGGCGGGTCGACTGAAGGGTGTCGGCTCGAGACGGGCCTGCAACTCGGTGGCATGGCTCTGAAAACGTTTGGTGGCGCGCAGCAGATTGATCGCGATGCGGAATGACGGCGGGACACGGCCGCGGTTGATATCCCCGTTGACCAACGCCTCGGAAAGCTCACGCTGGCCTTGTTCGACGTAACGGGTGATTTCCGGATTGGCGGTTGTAGCGGCCAGCGACTGCATCAGCTCTACCGCCTGTGGATAAAGTGCCGGATCCGGTTGAGCGAGGGCCCAGAGCACACGTTCGGCCGCGAGGTAGGTGTTGTCCGGCCACAGTTGGAGGGCTTGTTCGAGGGCTGCTCCGTGGGCCTTCGGTTCACCGCGTCGTAGGTGGATCTGGGCTAGGGCGTAGGCATAAGCTGCCTCTTCGGGCGCCAAGTTCATGGCTTCGCGGACGGCCTCGAGCTCCCCGTCGTCGTCGCCGTCTTCGTAGGCAAGCTTGGCGCGCAATAGGGCGATCCTAGCGTGTAGCTGCACCGGCGCCGTGGTCTTCGCCCGCTCCAGCCACTGACCGGCGGTGGGGCGGTCACCAGTGCGGAAACTTGCCACTGCCAGGTTGTAGGCTACGGTCGGTTCGTCGGGGGCGATCTCCAGAGCCGAGGTGAAGAGCTCGCGGGCCTCGGCCCACTGGTCGATCTCGGCGTGCGCCGCACCGCGGGCGAGTCGGGAAGCGAGAATGGGAGCGGTGGGCGGTTCGGCGCAGCCCTGGAGTGCGAGCAGCAGAACGGTTGCCGCTGCCACTGTCTTCCAGGTGACTGTCTTCCAGGTAACGGTGCTCGGCGTCACGGTGCTCGACGTCACGGCGCCAGCAGCCTTGTCAGCAGCTCGGCGATCTGTTCGGAGTCGATTTTTCCTACCCGCACGTCGCGTACTGTGCCGTGGTGGAGCACCGCGGTGAGCGGAATGGCGCCAGGTGGGGTTGCGCCGAGTGAGGCGAACGGACGTTGATGTTCGATGTCGCCCCACAGTTGTTCATAGGTCACGCCGCGGGCCTTCAGGAATGTGTCCACCATCTCCAACGGGCGCCCTTCGTCGAGGGAGATACCGATGACGCGGACGCCGCGGTCCCGGAACTGCTGATGGAGCATCTCGAGCTCCGGCATCTCGACCAGGCAGGCGGTACACCATGTGGCCCAGAAATTGAGCACTGCGGTGCCGCGATCGAGCTCCGACAAGTGTAAGGGCTCGGGTTCACCGATGCGGGGGAAGCTCAGGTCAGGACGTGGCGCCGATAGTTCCCCCGCCGCTGGGGCGAGCTCGTTGCGGTTGAAGTTGCGATGTCGTAACGCGACGAAGGTCGTCTCGGCGGACCCTTCGGTGAGGGTGATGTGATGATTGACAGGCAACTCTGTCCACACCTGCTCGTGGCCCGACGGCCAGCGGACGTCGATCGAGCGGATCGAAAGGCAGCCACCGAGGCCAAAATGCAGGGTCGGCGCGCTTTGGGCGAGGAAGCCTGAACCGAGCTCGACCTGACGCAGCATCTGCCGATCATCACAGGAGAGCACGGCTTGTGCGCCGGCGGCGAGAGTGCCGCTGTCGGTGCCCCGCAAATCGATCAGCGCCACGTTGCCCTGACCGGGGGTGTCGTTGCGGAAGAGTTTGAGGGTCGGATTGTTGCGGTTGTAAACCGCCAAATCGAGATCGCCGTCGCCATCGAGATCGGCGGTCGCGGCGCCGCGACTATCGAGGCGCAAGTAGAGCCCAAGGACGTTGCCAACTTCGTCGAAGGCGACTTGACCGCCAGCATCGACGCCGCGGTTTTGAAACAGCGTGTTGGGCTCTCGGCCGCTCCACGAGCGACCTTCTTCTTGCAGCAAGCGGAAGTGGTCGCGATGTCCCTGGGTGCGATCTTCGTGCTGACCGCCGCTCTCGGACGCCATGACCTGGCGCCAAAAGACGCTTCACGTGTCTTTGGCTGAAGCGCCGGTATAAAAGCCGCCACAGACAAAGAGGTCGAGGTCGGTGTCGGCATCGTAATCGAAGGCGAGGTTTCCCCAGGCCCAGAAGGCGCCTTTGACGCCGGCTTGCTCCGTCACGTCCTCGAAGCCGACATCGCGGTCGCCTTCACCGCCGAGATTACGCAGTAGGGTGTTGCCCTTGGAGAAACGTCGATAGAGCGCGCGGTCGGCGTCTGAACCGGGGAAATTCTCGAGGCGGGTGATGCGGTTGCCAGCGAACGATTGCATGTTGGAGATGTAGGCGTCGAGCCAGAGGTCGCCGTCGAGGTCGGCCCAGGTGAGCCCCATACCGTTGCCATGGTCTTCGGCGCCAATTTTTGAAGCGATCTCCTCGAAGCGGGTTGAGCCTTCGGCGCCGGCGCCCAGATTGCGGTAGAAACTGTTGGGACCGTAGTCGTTGGCGACGAAGAGATCGAGGTCGCCATCGCGATCGTAATCTGCCCAGGAGGCGGCGTAGCTCCAGCGTTCACTTCCGGGGCCGAGTCCGGCGTCGAGGGTTGTGTCGGCAAAACGAAAGGCGCCGTCCCCGGCGCCGAGGTTGCGCCACAGCACGTTGGGGAGTCCGTCGCGGGCGTCGACGTAGGTTTCGGGTTGATGCTCGGCGTCGATCAGATTGTAGTTGGTGTGGTAGATATCGACCCAGCCGTCACCGTCATAGTCGGCGGCGGCCAGGGATTCCCATTCGCCGGCTCTGGCCAACGTTGTACTACCGGAACTCAAGCTCACGGAGCCTGAGCCCGAACTACCGGAACTGGAGACATCGCGGAAACGACGCGGTGCGCCGTCGCCACCTTCGTTGCGAAACAGCAATAGGCCACGTCGTTTTAGACCCACTACCAGATCGAGCCAGCCGTCGCGATCGAGATCGACAAACAGGCCGCTGTTGGAGTCCTGACGCAGGGTGTTGAGCTCGAGACCACGGGCCGCGGTGACATCGTCGAAGTGTCCCGAGCCATCATTCTCGTAAAGTCGGGCGGGCGCATGCAGCCGAGGTAGAAAGAGATCGATGTCGCCGTCGGCGTCGAAGTCGGCAAAAACCGGCCCGCCGTCGGTGTAGATCTGAGTGCCGGACTGATCGTAGCCCGGGGGTAGGCTCTGGGTCGTCACATCGTGAAAGAACGGCCCGGGCGCCACGGTCGTACGACCCTCCGAGCTGCGGACGCTGGCGATCTTCCAGCCATTGTCGGTCTGGACGAGGTCGAGAATCAGATAAAGACGATCTTCACGCAGGCGTCCGTCCGCTTGGCGAGCGAGGATCCACACCGCCTCACGAGTCTCGAGACCCGGGCGTTCCTCGCCCTGCTGCCGAAGCTGGATCTCCCAGGTGTGGACTTCGAGGGTTTCGACGTCGCCGAGATCCTGTAGATAGGCATTCCAGCGCTCGAGGAATGCTGTGCTTCCAAGGTTTGCTGGGCTTTCGCCCCAGGATGAGAGCGAGATGCCGGACTCGATTCGGCCGGTGTCACCGGGATGAAGATAGAAGTCTTCGCCCTGGAAGTTTTCGCCCCGGAAGCTCGAAACGAAGATCTGCTCTGCGGTCGCTGCCTCCAAGTGACCGCTTTCGATCGACTCGAAGAGCAGGCTCTTGACGGCTCCGGCCTCGCCGTTCAGCTGCTCCGTTGGCCACGTGGTGCCAGTACCGGAGTTGGTGGATGAATCCTCATCGGTGTTCTGGCCGCTGCAAGCAGCCACGACAAGCAACAGCAGTAGAGCCAGTGCTGGGACTCCAGCACTAGTGTCAGGTCGGCGGGTTCCAGAGTCCGCAGGATGTTTTGTAATGCCCAAACCGAAAGGATTGTAACAAGCCGGGCGATCGTACGATCCCACCCCACTGGACGGTATTCATCCTTAGGATCGCTCGGGTTATACTCGTCTTCGATCATGGAATATTTCAACGCGACGCGCCGAACCGGCCGCAATAGTGGCTGGTGCTTCTCTTTCGTCCTCGTGGTGGCTGGTTTTGTCTTGCCCGCGAGTGTGGCCTCCGCCGGAGGCGTCACCCCCGACGGCACCCAGCCGGGACTGACGCACCCCATCCTCGAGCCGATGAATTGCCAGCTCTGCCACGGCGAGTTCGACGACGACAACAACATTGAGCCGTACCCGACTTGGTCCGGCTCGATGATGGCCAACTCGGCCCGCGACCCGCTGTTCTGGGCCGCTCTCGATGTCGCCAACAACGACGTGCCGGGCATCGGAGATTTCTGCCTGCGCTGTCATACGCCGTCGGCATGGCTGGCGGGGCGCTCTGAGCCGCCGGCAGGTAGCGTCGACGGCTGTGGCTTGCTCGGCAATCTCGACGAGCCGAACAACGATTTCGACGGCGTCAGTTGCCACCTCTGCCATCGCATGATGGTGAACGAGAACCCGCCTCCGGGACAGGACGAGGTCTACTTCGAGAACGGCTCGTTCTGGATCGATGACGAAGACTGCACCACACCGGGCTCAGGTCCATGTCGTCGCGGCCCCTACGACTACCCGGGTGGTGCCGGCGAGCCGCCGCATCAGTGGGAGTTCTCGGAATACCACGTTGACTCCGACATCTGCGGCAATTGCCACAACATCACCAGTCCGCTGCTGACGTTGATCGACGAGAACGGTGACGACACCGGCATCCCGTATCCGATTGAGCGTACGTTCAAGGAGTGGCAGCAGAGCGACTACGCAATCCCCGACGGTGGCGGCAACAGCATGCAGTCCTGCCAGGCGTGCCACATGCCAGACGCCACCGAGGATCCGGTGTTCGCCTGTGTGTTCCAAGAGACCAATCGCACCGGCGACTTGCCGGTCCACCAATTTGCCGGTGGCAACACCTGGGTTCCGCAGGTGTTGAAAGGTGAGTACCCGGCATTGGACCGGGCTGACGAGTTCGATGCCACCGTCGCCTGGGCCTTCGATATGTTGCAAAACAGGTCGGCAGTGGTGGAGCTCACCGCCCCCGAAGAAGTGACGCCGGGAGAGATGCTCGATGTGGCGGTGCGGGTGACCAATCTCAGTGGGCACAAGCTGCCGACAGGTTACACCGAAGGTCGGCGGGTGTGGCTCAACGTTCAGGCGCGCGATGCCGAGGGCGACCTGTTTTGGGAGAGTGGCGCCTACGATGCGGCCACCGGCGATCTCACCCAAGACGAGCAGATCAAGATCTACCAAGCGAAGCCCGGCATTTGGAACGCCAACGGCACCATGGAGTGTGATGTTGCCGATGCTATGGGGCGGCCGGAGTTTCACTTCGTGCTCAATAACTGCCAGGCCTCGGACAACCGTATTCCACCCCTCGGCTTCACCGGCGGTGACGATATCGAGACCCGGCCAGTGGGCTACACCTATCCTGAGACTTTCGTCGGCTCCGGCGTCCTAGTCAATTACGACCTCACCGACTATCAGATTCCGGTTCCCGCCAATACGCCACTACCGCTCACCGTCGAGGCGACCCTCAACTATCAGACGATGAGCAAGGAATATGTCGAGTTCCTGCGCGATCAGGCGATCGAGAATTCCTTCCCGGACGACTGTCTGCCGCGTACCGATGGCTTGCCGAATATGAGCCGGGCAGAGATCCTCTACGACTTCTGGGAGCGTTACGATCGTTCGCCGCCGGTCAATATGGCCGGCGCGATGGTGGGCATCGACGGTTCTGCGGTCGATATCCCGGCCGTCTCACCGGTCGGGATGGTGTTGCTCGCGGGTGGGTTGCTGGTGGTGGGCTTCCGTCGGCTGCGTCGCGGATCCCTCATCCCCTAGCCTCTCTCTCCACCGGGGCCGCCCAGGCCACCATCGAGGTCGGGCTGGTGGAGCGAGCACGGGCGAGTATGTTTGAGCGGAAACAAGTCTCTAGCCGGCAAAGCATTGTAAAAATTGAAGTTAGAAGACTAGATGCTGCCAAAGGCGAGCTACGCAGCTCCGCGCGCAGCCCACCAGAACGACCGGCGTTCGGTCATTCTTGGATGGGATCTAACTAGTTAGCCGCTCTTTCGCCGCTCCAGCCGTTGGCGTCACCGGACTCGAAGCCGTCGCTGAATAGCGAGGTCTGGGCTCCGATCATCTGCGCCATCGCCACCACATTCATCTTCAAGGTCTCGCCGCCCATTTCGAGGGAGAGATTTCCAGCGATGTCGCAGGTGTTGTGATAGCAGGGATAGGAGTCCCAATCGTTCTCGATGGTGAGCAGGGCCGGCATGCCGCGTTGTAAGTAGGGGACGTGATCTGAGCCGAAGGGATTGAAGGAGATCACGATCCGCAGGTCGGTGTCGACAGCGGCGGCGGCGAAGGCGTCCGCCAAGGCAGAGTTGCTGGAGGACGTCTCGAGCAGGCAATCGAGATCAGGATCACCGGTGTAGCCCACCATGTCCATCGTCAGGATTGCTTTCACTTGGTCGTCGAGACCGTCCGAGACCAGCTTAGAGGCGTGATCGATGCTGCCGAAGAGCCCTTGCTCTTCGCCTGAGTAACACATGAAGAAAACGGTTCCTTCTGGCGGATGGGCGGTGAAGATCCGTGCCATTTCGAGCACCGCGGCGCAACCCGAGGCGTTGTCCTCGGCGCCGGGGGCGGCGGTACCCGTGGATTGAGAAGTAGAGTCGTAGTGGGCGCCGATGATGTAGAGATCATCCGGCCGGATACTGCCAGTCAAGGTCGCGATGACGTTGAAAGCCGAAGTTGAGCCGACCTCGAACACCGGTGTCTCGACGGTGAGCCCCGGCATCGCCTCGAACTGTTGTACCAGCCAGTCTCGTGCCTGGAGAACCTCGGCGCCATGGGTGTGGCGATTGTAGATCGCCAGCATCGAAGCGTCGTTGAACCAGCGTTGGGGGTTGACCTCTTCGGCGAGCATCGAGGCTTGCGGCAGCAAGGGCCGACGTTGCACGTCGCGGTTCGCCTGCTGTCGCGCCATCACCAGGTTGGGCTCGAAGGGGCGCACTGTAGCGTGGTGGAAGTGAGGTGGTGTCGGCTGAGCGTCGTGGCGGGCTTGGATCACCGCCTGGCGGCCCCCCATGGCGAGGACATCAACAGCCATCGACGCGAAGTCGTCCAAGCGGGCGCCGTACATCAGGAAGAGACGCTCCAAGCGTGGCTCCACCGCCAGTCTCTCGACCGCGATGTCGCGCTCGAGAGACGCCACCACACTCTCGGTCGTCAGCACTAGAAGTTGATCGTCGAGCTCCATCCACCAGTCGAAACCCGGATTCTGCTCGAGGTTTTGGAGCCGTTGCGCGCCGAGGGTGTCGATGTCGAACCGGGCATAAATCATCTTGCCGTCCTCCGACGGTGCTGCCGGTGAAGACGCGAAGGACGGCGGCAGGACCCACCAAGACGCGGCCATCAGGGCGACGAGCATCATTCCACGGAGCCATCTGCGATCCAACATACTCTCTCCTCTGGGGGTAGGTAGACGCCGAGTTTGGCGGCGCGTTCGATCGGACTGGCGGCAAGGTGTGCGTTGCAGGGTGTCATCGACACCCAATGGGAGCCAGCAACACTGGAAGGGTCAGAGCAAAGGCATCATAACAGCCCGATCTCGAGTCCGAGCTTCTGTAAGTCTTCGATCGATCCACGAGTCCTTTTTTGGGGGAAGATGGTTTGCCGCACACCTCTGGTTTGAGGCTCTCGTTCGGGAAGTCGACGCCACCGCAGGTTTCCTCTCGAAGCGTACTGAGCAGACAGGTGAGAACATAGTCCTGCTCTGCGGACGCCGTGGGATATTCACGCTTAGTCATCCACCGGTAGCAGGGCGCGAAGCTCGGTGGCTCGAACCGGTTGCCCCCATGCCTCGTAAAGTTGAACCAGTCGCTCGAGAAGGGTGACAGTGGTTGTCGAGTCGGCTCCAGAATGTTCGCGATGGTATGCGAGACAGCTGACGAGCAACGGCTCCGCCTCATCGTAGCGCCCCAGTTGCCGTAAGCTCTCGCCGAGGTAGCCGCGGGCGGCGACAGCCCACGGGTGATCGGGCGAGAAACTCTCTTCGAGAATCGGTAGAGCGGCGTTGGCGAGTTTCTCGGCCGCGGCATAGTCGCCAACTTTGTTCTTGAGCTCGGCCCAACCGGTCCTTGCCAACGCGACGTTCAGGTGGGAATCTCCGAGAGCTTCACGACCAACAGTCACTGCGGCCTCGAAGCTGGTGTCGGCGCCGGTGAGGTCAGACTTCGCTCGCAGCAGCGTCGCCAGGTTATAGAGGATCGTCGCGACGGTTGGATGCTGTTCACCAAGGGCCTCGCGATGGATCGCGAGGGCTTGGTGATAGAGGCTTTCGGATTCGTCGAGACGACCACGGGTAAAGGCCAGATCACCGAGATTGTTTAGCTTCATACCGACCCGTGGATGGTCGTCGCCTAATAGCTCGCTAGTGATCTCGAGAGCCTCGCGATACATGGCTTCGGCGCGCTCGTATTCCCCTTTGTCGACCAGGATCTGAGCGAGCCGATCGAGGCTGGTGGCGGTATCCGCGTGTCGGTCGCCAAGAAACTTGCGCCGCATCGCCAGAGCTCTGACCAAAAGCTCCTCTGCTTCTGCCACTTGACCCCGGGCATACACCAGATCGGCGATGTTCATCAGGGTGGAAGCGAGTAGTGGATGTTCGTCGCCGTAGATGTCTGTACGCATTGTCAGGGCTTGGTCGTACAAGGCCTGGGCTTCATCGAGGCGTCCACGCTTCTTGACCACCAGAGCGAGGTTGTTGAGTGTGGTGGCGAGATGCGAATGGGGGCCTTCGAAGAGTCGGCGTTGGATGGCTTCAGCTTCGCGGTAGAGCCGCTCCGCTGCCTCGTAGTCACCTTTTGCGTCGTACAGCGCGGCCAGACTATTGCGGCTCAGAGCTGATTCTGGATGGAGGTCTCCATAGATTTGATCGTAGATGGCAAGGGCTTCGCGCAGCATCGCTTCCGCTTCGTCGTACTCGACCTGCTTGCTGAATAGATTGGCGTAACGATCCAACACCCGAGCGAGGAGCTCGGGTCGATCGAGTTGGCGAGCAGTGTTCAGGGCGCGTGTGAACAGTGAATCCGCGATCTCGAGATCCCCAAGGAAGTCATATGCCAGAGCCAGATGGTAAAGGCTTTCGACAACCTCAGGATGTTGGTTTCCGTACAGCTGCTGGCGGATCGCCAAAGACTTGGTTTCGAGCTGGCGACTCGCCCCGTAGTCGCCTTCGAGGATTCGTACGTCGGCCAGCTCGTGTAGGCTGGTTGCTACCGCTGGATGGGTTTCGCCGTAAGCCTGACGGTGCAGGTCGAGTGCCGTTTCGAGCTGCGTCCGCGCTTTGGCATAAAGACCAAGATTCTTGTACGAGCGACCCATGGTTACAAGCAGGTCACCGCGGACCTCGGGTTCGGTCGTGAGCTGGTTGCCGATGTCGGTGGCAGCGCGATCGAGAAGCTCACGGGCAGTCACGCTCTCGCCTCGGGCGAGGGTGGGGTCTGGGATCGCGAACACGTTGAGCAGAAAGCTCGAAAGCCCCTGGTAACGGTCACGCTGCGCCATAATCTCGTAGCGCTGCCCCAGCAAGCCAACGATCAAGACCACCAGCGCCACGAAGACACCAGCGGTGGCTGCCACCGCCACCCGGTGCCGACCGACAAACTTACTGACTCGGTACGCTAGGGTATCCTTGCGCGCCAGGACCGGTAACCCTGCGAGGTGACGGTCAAGGTCTTGCCCCAATTGCTCTGCAGAGGAATACCGCCGCTCAGGTTCCTTGGCCAGAGCACGCATCACAATGGTGTCGAGATCGCCAGCTAGGCGCCGACGCAGTCGGCGTGGGTCACTGGACCGCGCTGTGCTGACCCGCTCCGGCGTGGGGTGTCTGGTAGTTCCGTCAGGCTTGGTTTCTTGGCGTAGGCGAGTGACAACCGTAGAGGGTCTCCGCGGCGAGTCTTCCGAGACCTTGCGGATCAATTCCGCCGGGTTGCTGCGGTCCAGATGGTATGGGCGGTGGCCGGTGAGCAAGATGTAAAGCAGTACACCCAGCGAATAGACGTCGCTCGCCGTCGTGATGACGCCACCTTGTAGTTGTTCCGGGCTGGCATACTCGGGAGTGACCGCCATTAAGCCCGTTGCCGTTGCCTCGACGTTTCCCGGCAGCTCTCCGCCCCGCAGCAGCTTGGCGATCCCGAAGTCGAGCAGCTTGGGCTCGCCTTCGGCATTGATCAAGATGTTCCCAGGTTTGATGTCTCGGTGCACAATCAGATTCTGATGAGCAAACTGTACGGCATCACACACCTTACGAAAGAGCCGTAGTCGCGCTGCGATCGGCAGCTTCTGTTGGTCGCAATACCGATCGATCGCCAAACCATCGATGTATTCCATCACCAGGTAAGGCTGGTTCGCCTCCGTGGTGCCGCCGTCTAATAGCTGAGCTATGGCGGGATGCCTGAGGTTGGCTAGGATTTGGCGCTCGCTACGGAATCGTCGCACCATCGAAGGCGTCGCCAGGCCAGCTTTGACCAACTTGATGGCGACGTCTTGCTGATAGGCATCATCGTCACGCCGCGCCAGGTAGACGTCGCCCATACCGCCGCCATCGAGCGGCCGCAGGACCCGGTAGACGCCAATCCGTTCGAGGTCGTCCGACGGTCGATCGCTGGGGGCAAGCAGGCGGCTTGCCGGCTCGTCGATGAACGTGCCGGATTCCTGATACGAGCGCAGCAGCGACTCGACTTCAGCACGTAGACTTGGGTCGCTGGAGCATTCTCCGTCGAGGAATGTATCCAAGTTCGCGGGCGGCTGCTCGACAGCCTGATCGAAGATCTCGCGAATCTGGCGCCATCGTTCTGGGGTCAAGGTGTCACCTCCATTCGAGCGGCGTGTGGTCCGGCCCGCGAAGCATCAGAATCTCCGAACACCGGATTGGGCACATCGAAGTTGAGGTGGTTTGGGGGTTGATTCCGCGTTACCTGGCGAGAGGGCAAACATCAAGGAGTTCATCCTATGCGTTTAAACCACCACACAACCTGGCTGATTCTTCTGCTGGCATGGCCCGCAACCTTGGCCACTACCGCCCTGGCGACCCCAGGCAACAATATTCTCGTGGCACCGGAGAACCCAAAAACGACGTTTTCGTGGTGCACTTTCATGCTCGATTGTCTCGTGCCCGGGATCCAGAAACAGGTCATCGCGCAGCCTTCGCACGGAGCCCTGACGTGGACTCCGGGTGGGCTGCTGCAATACGAGCCTCATGATGCGTTCTGGATGCTGGGCACGGATAGCTTTACCTACCGTGTCACCCGACCCGGTGAACCGGCGGTTGTTGCCAGCGTCACACTCCAAGCCGGTCACTACGGCAAGTTTCGCCGTATCGAAGAGGCTTTTGAGAGCGGCGACGTGGAAGGATTGTCGGGCGACGCAGTCGTGACTCCCGCAGCAGCGATCGCCGGTACGCAGGGCTTGCGAGTCACTGCGGGCACCGGTGCCGAGGCCGCGGTGTTCACCTTTGAGAACGACGGGAACGACCCTGGGGACCAGTGTCCTGATTGGGACGATACCGGTTGCCGAACGGGGGGAGACGGCGCCCAGGGCGGCAACGATACGCTCAAGATTCGGCCGCCAGCGTTGCCGCGTGGGGTGGGTGGCACGGGCACCCCTTCCGAAGTAGGAACCGGCACGATGCGGATCTACGCTCTGGAGAGATCTGCCGGCGATATTGCGGCCGAAGTCCTGCTGATCTCGACCCCGGACGGCAACGACATTGTCAGTCGCGTGTTTCATCGCGGCGGAGTTGCTACGACGGATCCTTTTCTTCTGACCGAAGTTGAAAACGAGCTGCGTATCGAGTGGTGGAACAGCTTCGAGGAGGAGCGAGCGGGTGGCCTGAAGCTCTGGGTCAATGGCAATATCGTCGGAACCATTACGGGTCTTTCGGAGTGGCATGTCGGGTATGGGCGACGTCGTGTTGGCGTGATACCCAATCCCAATTCGATTGAATTGGCATCGTTCGACATTGACGATTTGAGGTTGACGTCGTCGGATAGGAGCTCCCCAGCCTTCCAGCCGGTTCTGCGAGACAATTTTGAGCACGGCCTGGCAGCGTGGGACACGTCATCAGCAACGTTTCTCAAAGTGGTCGAAACCGCTGCTTTGGTCGGTGATAAGGGTCTCGAAATTCGCCCGGTCTTCGGAGTGGATAACTTTCTCTTCGACCCGTCGCCGGCAGCGAGCAAACAATTCGGAGTTCGTTTTCGATTGGACTCGGGCTCGTTGTCGATGCCGGGAAATGTGTTGCACTTGTTGGCGCTCTCGAATTCCAACCAGCCAGAGTCCAATCAAGACCAGGTGCGCCTCGTGTTGCGAGAGGTGGCAGGGAACCTGTGGGTCAGTTCCTGGATTCGTACTGGCCCCAGCGGGGGTGCTTGGCGGGTTTCGCCCGAGATCGAACTTTCGCGACAGACCAGTACTATTGAATTTCAATGGCGAGCTTCTGATGAGGGGGGCGCTAATGGCCAGGCAAGACTCTGGGTTGATGGAGTTCTGGGAGACAGTGCCGGTAGTCTGGATAACTCCGCCGCAGTGATCGAGTCGCTGCGTCTCGGGGCCTGGGATGCAGCGTTGAATGCCCAGGGTAAGTTGCATGTTGATGCGTTCGAGTCGTGGTCTAGAGTGTTTGCAGAATAGTTTGATTCTGTTTTTCTGTTATGGAAACCTCGAAGGTTCATTCCTTCGGGGTTTTTTTATGTCGGGTTAT
>JAJCXQ010000034.1 GCA_029263355.1 Acidobacteriota bacterium
CCCTCGAAGAAGAGTTTGCCTTCGAATTCGCGTAGCTCCACAACCTCCGCTTCGACCACCGCTTGGTGGAAGGCGAGGTATTGCTCGCGATCCATTGGTGCGTTGAGGTAGTCATCCCCCGAGCCTTTGCCGTAGCGGGAGGCGGCGAACAGCACGTCGTGATCGAGGCTCTCGGTGTCGACAATCGGGGCGATGGCGTCATAGAAGTAGAGGTGTTCCTCGCCGAGCAGCGAGACCAGAATCTCGGACATCGCGTCGGAGGTGAGCGGGCCAGTAGCCAACACCACGTCTCCCGCCGGTAATTCGGTGACCTCGTGGCGGCGGATCTCGATCCGCGGGTGGGCTTCGAGTGCTTCACCGACAAGAGCGGCATATTGGTTACGATCGACCGCCAGGGCGCCTCCGGCAGGCACCGCCGCCGCCCGTGCCGCACCGATCACCAGTGAGGAGAACGCCTCCATCTCCCGCTTCAAGATACCTGCAGGATGGTGAGGGTCGTCGCTACGAAACGAATTGCTGCAAACCAATTCGGCGAAGGCGCCGGTTTGGTGGGCTGGGGTCTGACGCTGCGGGCGCATCTCGTGGAGCACCACAGGTATGTCCTGACGTGCCAGCTGAAAGGCGCACTCGCTACCTGCGAGGCCGCCGCCGATAATGTGGATCGGATCGTCTGAAACGCTCATCGGACGATTTCTGAATCGTTCATCGGACGATTATAGATAGATCGCATCAAACCATGAACGACCGTAGGCCGATCGTGCGGGTGGGCTGCGGCCTGGCCGGCCGCCTTGCCTGCGTGACTCGCGGGGCCATTGTCGAGTTGCTTAGAACTCTAGCAGTTTAGAGATCTATCCGGATCAGCTTTCGAGCCAGTTCAAACATCCTCGGCCGTGCTCGCTCCACACGCACGATCTCGCCGACCGAAAATGCTACTTCTCAAACACGTAGATAAACCGGACCCGGCGCTCGCCGCGCCCAGCCGCCGAGCTCGAGCTCGAGGAGGAGGCCCAGCGCCTCGTCCACCGGTATCGCCGCTCGGCTGACGATCTCCTCCACGGTGAGCCCGCGTTCGGGGTGCAGCGTTTCGAAGATCTTACCGGCGGCGCCCACTGGGGGTGGTTCACGCTGAACCGGTGCGGGTTTGACTTCAGGCGACTCGATGCGAGCCGGTTTGAGTGGCGATGGGTCAGCCTGTGGCGACGGGAATAGTTCTTGTTGCACGCCCAGCGACAAACTCTCGAGAATGTCCCGGGGATGGCGGGCCAGCAGCGCGCCGTCCGAGATCAGTCCGTTGGTTCCCGCCGACCGAGGCTCAAAGATGGAACCTGGCACGGCGTAGACGTCGCGTCCTAGCTCGAGAGCCTGGTGGGCCGTGATCAGCGAACCGGATTTGACTGTCGCTTCGACCACCAGCGTGCCGAGTGCCAGGGCGGCGATCACCCGATTGCGAATTGGGAAGCGCCAGCCCCGTGGCTCGGCTCCGATCGAGAACTCGCTCACCACCGCGCCGTCGTCCGCGATGTCGTCCGCCAGCTTGGCGTTGCCGCGGGGATAATCGATATCGAGGCCGCAGCCGAGAACGGCGACCGTCTCACCGCTGGCCACCAGTGCCGCCCGGTGGGAGACGGTGTCGACGCCTCGCGCGAAGCCGGAAATGATGGCGACACCGGCCGTTGCCAGGCCGGTGGCGAAATAGTGCGCTGCCTCCTTGCCATAGTCGCTCATCGCCCGTGAGCCGACGATGGCGACCGCTGGCCGCGTTGGCAGTTGGCCGCGGATGTAGAGCACCGGTGGCGGTAGAGCCAGGTCGTAGAGCTGCGGCGGGTAGTCGGCGTCACCGCGGCAGACAATGCGGCCA
Organism: Acidobacteriota bacterium; assembly: GCA_029263355.1. Taxonomy (GTDB): domain Bacteria; phylum Acidobacteriota; class Thermoanaerobaculia; order Multivoradales; family J023; genus JAAELT01. Next base: position 1,859 of record JAJCXQ010000034.1, read on the forward strand.
CCCGCTCGTCGGGTCCGCTGGCGTTCCTCCTCTGCTCGGCGAGCGGCTCGAGGCAGAGTCTCGAGGGCGCGACGCAACTGCAGCGAGGACACCCCAAGGGTGGCGGCATGGTGGTCGAGGCGGTCGGCGGCGGCCAGGCCGCACCAGCGCTCCGGCGCCGTGGCCAGGCGACATAGGGCGTCGCGGCTAATGCTTTCGTTCGAGCTGAGGGCGATCAATAGGTCTCTCGTATTCATCACTTTCTCCGGCCGGCGCACGCCGCTGAGGCGAAGCTGGCGAAACGCTGGCATTCAGGTTGCTAGTAACGTCTACTGATGAAAGACGGAAAAACGTCGTCGGATCTGTCGACAAATGACGAATCGCTCTCGAAAACCGAGGTTCTGGGGTGGAAGCACGGACAACCGGGGCGAACCGTTCAGTGCGGTGAATCCGGTTCGAAAGGCCCTCGTATATACTCACGGAAGGCCCGCGTCGCCAGCCAGAAAAGGTCTTTGGTTACTCTCAATCGGCGAATCGGCCGGTCTCGAAACGAACCCTGGAACCGCCCCCGCCCTGAAAGAGAGATTCCTGATGAAGCGGCGTTACAGCATTGGATATGTCACGGTGATGATCATCCTGGTGGCCAGCCTGTCTCTGGCAACCACCGCCCAAGCCGGCCGCAAACCACCGGAAACACCGAAAGCACAGCTGGAGTTTGGCGTCGAAATGGCCCAGCGCGGTTTGTGGAGCGAAGCGTTGTTTCGGTTCAAGCAAGCCGAGAGGCACAGCCCCGGGGATTCGAAGATCCTCAACAACATGGCCGTCGCCTACGAAGCGCTGGGCAATTTCGAAAAAGCGCTCGACTATTACCAGAACGCGATCAAGTCCGATCCAACGAACAAAGAGCTCAAGCGCAACTACTCTCGTTTTGTGGAGTTTTACCGTGCGTTCAAACCCGCCGACGAAGACGCGGCGGGCCCGACCCCAACCGCGCCGCGTCGCGTGGCAGCGGACTCATAGGTCGCTCGACCTTGAGGACGGTACTGACCTCCCGCGAAGACGGATCCCGAGAGTCTGGCATCGGCCGTGGTCGCATACCCGGCTCGACACAGGAGTTGAGATGATGGACACCAAGCAGCAAGAGTTGAGAGACAGCTTCAAAGCCCCGATATTGTTCGCCTGGGTCGTCTTGGCGCTGGCTCCGGCTTTCGCGCCAGCATTGTTGGCGGCCTCGACCACCGAGGTCAAGCTCACCTTACCGGTGCGGGCGCGGCTCGACCTGACCGGCCGTAAGACCATTGCTCCGGCGCCTTTTGTCATGGTGAGCCGAGAGGGCGAAGGCCGGATTCCGGGCCGTGATGTCGACGTCCAGGGTGAGTTCGAGCGTTATATCTTCAAGCTTGTCCGACGCGAGACCGATCTCAAGGTGATTGAAGTTGGGCCGCTCACCTATCCGACCTACGATCTCGACATGTTGAGCCGTGACCAGGACTTCTGGCGTGCCCTGGGTGAGCGGACCGAGGCCGATCTGATCCTCGCTGGTAGCCTTGATTTCGACATCCAGGACCGTAGCGGCTACCGTCGCGAGGAGTATGTTTCGCCGTTCGATGGCCAGATTTACCAGCGGCAAGTGTTGGTCGAGGAAACGGGCTTCGAGTACGACATCGTGATGCAGGTCTACGATGGTCAGACCGGGGAGCTGCTCTACTCGGACAACTTCAAAGACTTCAAGCAATACGAAGGCGAAAGCGCCGACCCGTTGGTCGGTATGTTCCAGAATCTTTATTCATTGGAGGATCGGATCCTCGGCATTTTCTCCCAGAAGGAAGTCGAAGCGAGTCGCATCCTATTCTCAGAATAGCTTCAGAATAGCTCCCGTTCTTCAGGATAATGCGGATAGTTGGTAGCGATCATCCAAGCAGCCGGATGATCGGTGGCGATCATCCAGGCACGGTCAGCCAGGCGAGAATCGAAATCTAAAGGAGGTCCCCGTGACCCGAGCCCTCACCCCCCGGTCCCATGCGGCCCGTTCTCTGCCATCAGGGATCGGGATGTCCATCCTCGCGATCTGCGTGGCGCTGTTGTTCGTCGCCGCGCCGGCTGATGCCCAGTTCGGCAAGAACAAGATCCAATATCGCAACTTCGATTGGAAGATTTACCACTCGCAACACTTCGACATCTATTACTACGAGACCGAAGCGCAGTTGTTGGAGAAAGTGGCCTCATTCGCCGAGAGCGCCTACGACGAGTTGTCTCGCACTTTCGACTACCAGATCCAAGATCCGACGCCGCTGATCGTGTACGACACCCATTCGGCATTTCTGCAGAACAACGTCATCCTGAACGGCATTCCGGAAGGGGTTGGCGCCTTCGCCACCTCCAACCGCTTCCGCATGGTGATGCCCCTCGATCTGCCGGATCCTCAGCTTCTGGCGCTGCTCAAACATGAGCTGACCCACATCTTCCAGTACCACATTCTGTCTCGCGGCAAGCTCGGCGCCGGTCTGAGGGGCCAGCCGCCACAGTGGTTCATGGAGGGTATGGCGAGCTACTTCGGTGACGATGAAGGCCCCGCGGATCGTAAGTACATGGTTGACGCGGTGGTCAACGACAGAATTCCGTCGGTGATCACTCAAGGGGGTGGATTCTTCGCTTACCGCTACGGACACGCGGTGTTCGACTACATCGAAGAGCGTTGGGGCAAAGAGGCGGTCCTCGATCTGATCTACGAATTCCGCAACACTCTGGGTTCGCGGATGGAGAAGGCGATCGAGCGCACCTTCCGCATGGACGTCGAGGATTTCGACGCCGAGTTTCGGCGCTGGGCGCGCAAGAAATACCTGCCGTCGTTGCTCGAAACCGGCGAGCCAGGAGATTTCGGCAAACCCTTCCGGCTCGAGCCCGGAACCTTCGGTGGCCAGGAATTTTCACCTGCCGCTTCACCGTCCGGGGATCTGGTGGCGTCGATCACCACCGACAAGGGCGAGGTTGACGTTTCGCTTTTTGATGCCCCCAAGCGGCGCCGTATTCGAAATCTGACCAAAGGCTTCGATAAGCAGATCAAAAGCATCTCGGTGCACAACAGCCGTCAGATCGGATCGGACCTCGGCTTTTCGCCCGACGGCAACAGCATCGCCGCCTTTGCCCGTCGTGAAGGTGGCTTCAGCCTCATCCTGATCGATGTCATCAATGGCGGCCTGCGCAAGATCATCGATATGGAGGTTGAGCAGCAGCGTTCCCCGGCCTGGCACCCCGATGGCCGGTCAATCGTCTTTTCGGGCAACCTCAACGGCCAGTTCGACATCTTTTCGATCGACATCGACTCCCTCGACATCACCAACCTCACCAACGACGACTTCTTCGATGGTTCGCCGACCTTCTCTCCCGATGGCCGATGGCTGACTTACACTTCGTTCGTTGGTGATTACGGACAGCTTTTTCGCGCCAGTACCGCCGACCTGTCGAAGCGTTATCAGCTCACCACCGGTGACTTCGACAACAAAGAACCGGTGTACTCAGCAGAGGGTAACCGCATCTACTTCACCTCCAATCGCACCGGTGCCGACAACATCTTCGGCCTCGACTTGGAGAAGAAGCAGATCACGCAATACACCAATGCCGTCACGGGTTGTGACCGGCCGACCGTCTTGCCGCTGCCGGAAGGTGGCGAGCGTTTGGTCTACGGTGGCTATTGGAAAGGGCGCTTCGACCTCTACATGACAGATGTCGAAGAGCCCTTGAGTGAGCCGATTGCGGTGCAGATTGCCAGTGAACCGGCGGTAATGGGTGACCTCGAGCGTTTCGAGCCAGACATCGAGGTGACGGTCGCCGAGGATAAAATCGATCCTTATGGCGGCTACAAGTTTTTTCTCGAAGATGCCCAGAACGTCATCGGGGTCGACAGCAACCAGGTTTTTGTCGGTCGCGTGCTGTTGAGCTTCAGCGACTACCTCGGTGACCGTCGGATCCTGGTCAATGTCGCTGCGGTCGACGCATTGTCGGACTTTGATGCCGTCTACCTCAATCAGCGCAAGCGCAACCAGTGGTCGGGTCGTCTGTTCGATCGTCGGATTTACTCCTTCGAGCCCGAGTTCGACGACTTCGGCTTCGTCACCGACTTCAGGAGACGCCAGGTCTACGGCATCACCGGTGCAGAATACACGCGCATCTTTCCGTTGTCCTTCAATCGTCGCTTCGAGGTGACTGCCGGCGCCTATTTCCGGGAGTTCGATACGTTCGGTCAGGCGCAGGACACCAACGGTGATACGTTCTTGGTCATCGCGCCGCGCTCCGATATTTATCCGCAGATCTCGGCCGGTTTCGTTTCTGACACCACGATCTACAACCAATGGGGTCCGGTTGGCGGCCACCGGGTGCGGGTCCAGGCGTCGTGGGCCCCCGACCTCGAGAAGGATGGCTTTGATGATATTCCGGCGGAACTAGTACCGTTGGTCGCCCCGGCTTTTGGGTCGACGGATTCCGACACACTGGTGGCCAATTTCGCGATCGATGCGCGCAAGTACCTACCTCTGACCCGGCGTACCAATTTCGCCTTCAGGTTCTTCGGCAGGTCGTCCTCCGGCAACTCGCCCCAGCCGACCTACATCGGCGGTCTCGATACCATCCGTGGCTTCCGGACGCGGAGTCTCGGCGGCTTCCGAGCTTTTTATGCCAATGCCGAGCTCCGTTTCCCGTTGATCGATCAGTTGGTGACGCCGATCCTCGCCTTCCAAGGCATCCGTGGCGTCTTCTTCTTCGATATCGGTGGCGCCTGGTTCCCAGAGATCACCGACTTCGATCTCATCGGCGACGATAATCGTCTGGAAGACGCTGTGGCGTCCTACGGCTTTGGCCTCTCCGCTCGCCTGTTTGGCCTGAGTGCCAACTGGGATTTCTCGAAACGGTATGATCTCAAAGATTCCGAGGGCAGCTTCGAGACCGACTTCTGGATCGGTACCCGGTTCTGATCCAATCGGTCCAGCGATAGTGACGAAAGGCCGCGCTCCAGCGCGGCCTTTTTGTTGGCGCTCTGACACGAGCCCGGAGTTGCGTTATGCTCAGGGCTGCTTTCCGGCATCATGACTATGGCAGTAGCGGACCTCCACCAGCGCCTCGAGGAGTACGAGGGTCTTCTCGAAATTAGCGTCGAGCTAGCGGGCAGTCTCGATATCGAGCGTGTCTTGCAACTCGCTATGGATCATGCCGAGAAGCTATGCCACGCCGAGACCAGCTCGATCTGGGAGCTCGATCCGCTGGGCGAAGAGCTGTTCTTTCGAATCGTCCGTGGGTCGGCAGCGGAGGAAATTCGGCATCGTCGAGTCGCGATCGGTGAAGGGATCGTGGGTCGGGTGGCGCGATCGGGCCGCGGTGAGATCGTGGACGATGTGAAGTCGGATTCCGGTTGGGGGGGCGATTTGTCGGGGTCGTTCAGAACCAAAGCGGTGCTGACGGTGCCTTTGAAGGCTCAGGGGCGAGTGGTCGGGGTCCTGCAGATCCTCAATCCGATTGACAAGTTGACGTTCACCGAGCACGACCTGGAGCGAATGCGTTTGTTTGCCGCGCCCCTCGGTCAGGCGATCGACAACGCCCGCCTCTACTCCGCCCTCAAAGGGCAGTTTGTCGACATGGCGACCGCATTGTCCGAGGCGATCGAGAAGCGAGATCCTTACACCGGTGGCCATGTGCGGCGGGTGGTGTGTTACTCCCTGCTGCTCGGGCACGAGATGCGCCTCGATCCCGAAGAGCTCGAGATTCTGCGTCT